>CAZFCJ010000029.1:0-34356 GCA_964517315.1 uncultured Anaerolineaceae bacterium
ACGCCATGCTCACCTCGTACCCTTGGCGTCGGATGAATCGGCTGACCCGCCTTCGTTCTCAATTCTCCCATTCCCGATCCGGCGACAGCCAGTTCTGACATCGGCGAAGGGTTCCCGCTGACCCGAGGGGCCTGGTCGGACCCCAGGCCCCTCGGCGACGGTCAACGTCTATCTCTCAATTGGCACGCCGATCAGGCTGCCGTATTCCGTCCACGAGCCGTCGTAGTTGCGCACCTTCGGGATACCAAGCAGGTACTTCAGGACGAACCAGGTATGCGAGGAGCGCTCGCCAATCCGACAGTAGGCGATCACTTCCTTATCGGCCGTGATCCCCTCCGGCTCATAGAGGGCCCGCAGCTCGTCGATCGGCTTGAACGTCCCATCCTCTTGGACGGCTTGGCTCCAGGTGACGTTGCGGGCCCCAGGGATGTGACCGCCTCGCTGGGACCCTTCCTGCGGCAGATTCTCAGGCGCCAACAGTTCGCCGGTGAACTCCGCCGGAGAACGGACGTCGACGAGCTCCCGCCCGTTGGCGCGCACACTCTCAAGGACAAAGTCGCGCAGGGCGCGCACCTCAGGCCTCATGTCGCCTACCTCATAGGTGGTGGGCACAATGTCGGGTGCGTCGGCCGTCAGCGGACGACCCTCGGCGGCCCATTTGGCACGGCCCCCATTGAGCAGCTTCTTCTCCTCGTGGCCGAAATACTCCAGCAGCCAGAAGGCGAAAGCGGCGAACCAGTTGTGATTGTCGCCGTATAGCACTACCGTGGTGTCTTCAGCGATCCCCGAACGGCCCATAAGTTCAGCGAACGCCTGCTTACCGGGTAGATCGCGGACGAGCGTGTCCTGTGTATCGCGCTGCCAATTCCATCCGACGGCACCAGGGATGTGGCCGCTGTCGTACGCCCCCGTATCCACATCCACTTCCACGAAGCGGACGCTCGGGTCGTCAACGCGCTTGGCGGCCCATTCGGTGCCTACCAGCACGCTGGGATGTTCATATTCATTCCGTTTCATGGTCACGTCTCTCCAGGTCTTGTCTCAGATTCGTTGCTCTACTTGCCTCGCGGGGGTGGGATGACCTCATTTGGAGATGGGAGTCCCGCGAGGTGACCTCCGGTCGTACCGTTCACTCCCACCGCCGAGGCTTTCTATTCATCCATCACGAGCCTCCTTCGATGTTCACGCGTGGACCGGGCTCTTCAGCCGCGAACGGCACTCAACGCCCTACCCGATCCGGCAGATGAGCGTCTCCCCAGTTAGCCCCGAGATGAGCGCCCTGTCACCGCCAGGCGGTAGGCGTGTCGTTTCACCGGCCTGCAGAATGTAGTCGCGCCCGCCGACCGCCAGCCACGCGCCTCTGGAGATCACCGTCACGGTTTGACCTGCTGGGCGAAGGCTCAGAAGTTAGCCTTGATCGACACGCCGGATACCTTTGGCTCGCGCAGCCCCGCGCCCGAGACCTTCGAGTGCCAATGGGCGTTCTCCGATCAGTCTTGCAAACAGTCCAGCAACTTTCTGTGTCACCATCGCTCCGGCTCCATTCTCCAGTGTTTCCAGCACATCCCCAGCGTGCCAAAAGGTGCGTTTACGAAGCGTTCCAGAGCGCGTTTCCGAGTGCGTTTCTCGCCCGAATCGCGCCGAATCAGAAGGGATGGGCTATTTCCGCCCTTCTTGTGGTGGATTTGACGAGTCGGGACTTACTTCTTGAGGGCTTGCTTGGCGAGGGAAATTGCGTCGGCTTCGTTCATGTCGCGGCCCTGGTTCCAAGGCTTCGCGAACTGTCTCTCATCCAAGGCTCCACGAAGGCTGCTGATGGCGTCATCGATGGCCAGGCGATTGGCCGGCCAGAGTTCAACACCGAGAGACTGCCTCAGTGACTGCGCTGCGGCGAAGAGCGCCGCCGCCTGCCCGTGCTGGCCCCTGGTCGCGATCACGGCCGCCAGCCCGGTAAGGGCTTCAGCCACGCCTTTTCGGTCCTCCAGCTCTTGGGAGAGCCTCATACTGTCCTCGAAGAATGCAGCGCTCCGCTCGGTCTCGCCATTGCGGAGCGCGACATAGCCCAGATTATGCAGCGCACTGATCATGTGCGCTGGGTACTCAATCCGTTCGGCCAGGGCCAGACTCTCGCTGTACAGACCCTCGGCCAGTTCGTACTCCCCTTCACATCGCGCCAGATCGCCCAGGCGATTGAGCGTGCGGGCGATCCCATCCTGGAAGCCCGCCTCCTTGTAGATTGCCAGGTTCTCCTCGAAGTAGGATCGGGCTGTGGCGTAATCCTGCTGTAGGTAGGCCGCCAGGCCGAGATCCCCACCCAAAGTGGCGATACCGATGGCATCCTGGTGCTCGCGAAAGGCTGATAGGCTTCGCTGGAAGTGACGTTGTGCCGACTGATGCTCACCCTGATCAAGGGCGACGTGGCCGAGAATGTGAACGAGATCCGCCTCGGCCTGGACGTCCCCGACTTCCTGGGCCAGCGCTTGACCTTCCTCGAGGATCTGCCGGGCCCGCGCGTAGTGACCTTGCCGCCAAGCCAGGCGTCCGCGAACCCTCAACGCCAGCAATTGGTCCTCCCGGTGGCCATGGCGTTCGCAAATTGCGATGCTTTCCTCGGCAACGGTCTCGGCCCCGCTGTAGTCTCCCTGGCCGTAGAGCAGAAAGCTGTAGGTCGCCAAGGCAGCTGCACGAAGTTCATCTAGATCCGTCCTGTTTGCCATCGCGAGCGTCCGCTCCATCCACTCTCGGCCCTCCACAAAGCGGTCGCTGCGCATCCAGAACTTGCTCAGATCGACTACATGTCGCAGCGCCAGCTCGACTGTGCCATTCTCCAGCATCCAAGGCAGCGCGGCGCGGAAGTTGTCAAGCTCTCTCTCGAGCCTCCGCAACCAGCGGAATTGCGCCGGTCCCTGAAGTTGTTCCGCCCCCCGTCGGGCCAGATCGCTGAAATAGCGGACATGGCGCTGGCGGACGATCGTCTCCTCCTGCGATTCTGTCAGCAGTTCACTTGCGTACTGGCGCACGGTCTCGAGCATGGAATAGCGTGAGCCCTCGCTACTCAGATCGGCGTTTACGAGCGACTTGTCGATGAGCCGGGCGAGGCCCTCGAGAACGTCCTCGACGCGCAGGAGCGCGGAGTCCGCGTTCTCCCCACGCTCTGCAGAGGGGGCGTCGGTCACAACGTTCTCAGCGGCCTCAAGCGTCCAGCTTCCGGGGAAGGCCGCAAGGCGTCGGAAGATCGCTTGCTCCTTTTCCGCCAGCAGATCGTGGCTCCAGTCCATCGCTCCTTTCATCGTTTGGTGCCGATCGGGGGCCGCCGGGCTGCCGCCGGCAAGGACCTGGAAGGAGTCCTCCAAGTGCACAAGGAGTTCCTGGGGTGTAAGCGCTCGGGTCCGGGCGGCGGCAAGTTCGATCGCCAGTGGCAAGCCGTCCAGCCGCCGGCACACTTTGGCAACGGCTACGGCGTTCTCGCGGTTGAGGCGGAATGCCGGCAGGGCAGAGGTGGCGCGCTCGACGAAAAGCGCCACCGCCTCTGAATCTGCAATTTTGGCGAACTCGGCCGAACCGCCCGGGGGAAGGGAGAGCGGCGGGATTTGATGCACGGTTTCACCCGGCACATTGAGCCGTTCCCGGATGGTGGCGAGAACCACCAGTCCGGCGCTGCTGCCCAGGAGCGCGCCGACCAGCCGCCGGCTGGCGGCCAGGATGTGCTCACAGTTGTCCAGCAGCAACAACAGTCGCTTGCGTCGAAGGTGATCCAACAACAAATCGTTTATTGATTTGTCGGCCCGTTCGCGGACCGTCAGGACGGATGCCACCGCGTCCGGGAGGTGCGCTGGGTCGGAGATAGCGCTTAGATCAACTCGCCAGACTCCGTCTTCCATATTCGGCTCAGATTTGCGGGCGAGTTCCACCGCCAGCCGGCTTTTGCCGGAGCCCCCGGGACCCGTCAGACTCAGGAGACGCGTGTGGCTCAGGAGCTGATCCAGCTCTTCTAGCTGTGCCTTGCGGCCGATGAAGCTGCTGAGCGGAACGGGCAAGTTGTGGCGTAAGCGCCTCGCCGGCGGCGGTGATGGCACTTCCGCCGCTTCGGAGCGACGGATGCGCGCATACGCCTCCTGGGTCTCCGAGCTCACCTCGACGCCCAGCTCGCGCTCCAACAACTCGGAACAAGTCTGGAATACGCTCAGCGCGCCGGCGCGGTCGCCAAGAAGATGGTGCAGACGCATCAGCCGCCGATAGGTCGCCTCGTTGAAGGGATCGTTCTGTAGCAACCGGCGACAGTAAGCGATCGCGGTGCGGAATTCACGCTGCTCCTCCAGTTGGGTCACTAACAAATCGAGCGCACCCTGGTAGGTCTGGACGAGGCGCGCGCGGATGTCGAAGATCCAGTCCTCGTAATGGCCGGGGAGCAGCTCCCCCTTATAGAGCTCGACAGCCCGCTGCAACGCTTCGAGCGTCGTGGCCTCGGCCGCAGCCTGCTCGAAGTCAACCACATCGACGGAAGTGTTTTCTTCCTCAACCCAGGTGATCGTTTCTCTGTCGGCCTGAAGGTAGCGGTCGGGCTCGGGTAGGGCGCGGCGCAGCGCATGCAGCAGCCCGCGCAGATTGGTGCGGGACTGGCCCTCCGTCGAGTCTGGCCAGAAGAGGAACGCCAACTTGCGGCGGGATATTGCCCGGCCTTGGTGGAGAAGCAAGTACGCGAGGAACGCTTGAAGCCGGTTAGAGCGGAAGTCAGTTAGGGCCTCATCGTCGAAGCGTGCTTCAAAGCCGCCCAGGAGTTGGAAGTGGAGCACCGTTTCGCCTTTGGAAGTGGTCCGGGCCGCCTGGCTTCAGCGGCTAGCTCACCCTATCGTACAACGAAGCTCCGATCTGCCAAACCGTCGGAGTGGCTCCGTAGGCACGCACCAAAAATCTCCAATGAACAGCCCGGTTTGCCGTGTCGTATCCCCTCCCACTGTGCGTGCGCTGGTCTCATGCTTCGCGTTGAAGTCGTCGCCGCCTTGCCCGAAGGCGATCATGAAGTCCGGGACCGTCGGCATCTCAACCGCCCACAGGAAGCCACGGGGCCCTCCGTTCCCGATGCCAGACGCAGCCTTGCAACGGCAGCCGCGGGCTGTCCATCGCCGTCGGAGACCCAGGTCGGGTCTCAAGGGCCTATAATTGACAGCATCAGGAGCCATCGATGCCTAACATATTCCCACCCAAGAAAGGGCGCTCACGGGACCGGCCCCTGTCATTCGTAAGGTTCCCACCTCGAGTCAGTCGTCAGGGTCGATCAGCCTCCGGATTACCTTGAACTCCAATGGAGCACTTGGAAGCTTTGGAAGCAGGTTCAGCGTCCTCTTTCGTTGGCCGAGAGAAAGAAATCAGCGAAATCACCAACCTGCTGGTCAATCCCGAGTGCCGGCTTTTGTCGTTAATCGGCTCCGGCGGTATCGGCAAGACGCGGCTCGCTCGACAGGCAGCCGGGCAGGTAGAAGCGGATTTCCCTCACGGAATACATTTCGTCGCCCTGCAGGCCGCCACATCCCCCTCTGAACTCATTAGCGCGGTCGCCGATGTAGTCGGCTCCACCCCAAGCACCCAGCCTGAAGCAGATCTCCAGCTGTTTAACTACCTTCAGGGAAAGAAACTGATGCTCCTGCTCGACAATTTCGAGCAGCTGGTGCCCGTCGGAGGCGCCGAGATACCGGCGAGCATTTTGCTGGAAGCCCCCGAAGTCAAAATCATGGTCACCTCCCGCCGAGCGCTGAAGCTCCAGCAGGAGTGGCGCTATCCCGTCATGGGTCTGCCCGTGCCAGAGGAGGCGCATGTACAGGTTCCTCGTTCCTACCCTTCGGTGGAACTCTTTCTGGATCGGGCCCGGCGCGTCCGGCCGGATTTCTCTTTGGACGAAGAGCTCGCTGGAGTGGTCCGCGTATGTCAGTTGACGGAGGGCTTCCCCTTGGCCCTGGAACTTGCCGCCTCCTGGGTACAAGCTCTCAGCTGCGGCGCGATCGCCGATGAAATTGAAGGAAACCTGGAATTCTTGGCCACGAATCTGCAGAACGTCCCTGACCGCCACCGCACCATGAAGGCCGTCTTCGCACATTCCTGGGAGCTGATGAGCGAGCGCGAACGGGGCGTCTTCCGCCGCCTGTCCGTTTTCTGCGGCGGCTTTGACCGGCAGGCGGCGCAGGCTGTTGCTGATGCCGGTCCCTCCGACCTGACGGCGCTGATTGATCAGTCCCTGCTGCGGCGTGAATCCAACGGCCGCTATCGGATGCATGAACTGCTGCGGCAGTATGGAAACGAGAAACTGCACGGCGGTGAGAAAGAAGCCGCGCGCACGCAGGCCCGCCACAGTGCCCATTACGCGACCTTTCTCGAAGACCGGCTGGGGGACCTCCACGCTGGGGACCAACGTAAGGCCTTGGGGGCGATCAGCGCGGAACTGGAGAACGTCCGAACTTCCTGGCGCTGGGCGGTTGCTCAGGCCGATGTGGAGGGGCTGAACAGGGCGGCCACCGCCTACTATCTGTACTGTCAGATGCGAAGCCGCTACCGAGAAGGCGTTCAAGCGTTCGAGCAGGCCGCTACGATCATCTCGGACCTGACGCGCAGCGAGCAGCGGGACCGCACGCTGGTACGCTTACACAATCACGCGGGCTGGCTTTGGATCCGCATGGGCGAATTCGAGCGCGCCAAGGCAGCGTTGGAACGCTGCCAGGAACTTTACACTCAGCCCGATCTGGAACCGCCAGCCGTCATGGGCGGCGATCCTCGCTCTCCGCTGGCGATCATCGCCGCAATTCAGGGGGATCCCGAACGGGCCGCCGCCCTGGGGGAGGCAGTTCGGCTCGAAGCGGAAGACCGCGAGGATCCGCACAATCTGCCGTTCGCATTCTACGTCCTCATCGTGGCCGAATTGGCCCGGGGCAATTACAAGGCGGCCCGTGATCACGCCGAGCGGGCGTGCCATCTGGCGAGCAGAATCGGAAACCAGTGGTTCTTGGCCTACCCCATGAACGAATGGGGCCACGTCGAGCGGGCGCTCGGCAACTATGATCAGGCCCAAAGTCACTACCAGGCCAGCTACGCGATCAAAGAATCCTTTGATGATGCGCAGGGTATGGCAGTGGCCCTCAACCATCTTGGCGAGCTCGCGCTCAGACGGGAAGAGCCCGCAGAAGCCCGCGCCCGCTTCTTGGAAAGCCGCGATATCTACCAGGATATCAACGACCCTGGTGGAATGGCTACTTCCTTGAAAGGCTTAGGACGCGCCGCGGTTGCGGCACAAGACATCCCCAGGGCATGCCAGCACTATCTGCAGGCTTTGAAGATCGCGAGCGAAATTGAGTTCACCTCCCTGATCCTCCGGCTGTTCACCGAGGTGGACACTTTACTGGACCAGAGGCATGCCGAGTCACTGAACGTGGCGCTCCTGGCCCTGGTAGTTGAGCATCCAGCGAGCGATCATGAGACAAGGTCAGAAGCGGCGCGTCGCCTCGAGCGCCAAGAATCACACTTGGCTGAAGACACCTTCGACCGAGCCAGGGCTCGGGGCAAGGGGTGGGATCTCGAGCAGGCGGCCATGGCATTGAAATCGAAACTTACCACTCCTGCCGAGGATCCATCGAAGGCGACCGCCCACTTTGTCGAAGACCAGCCCCTGATCGAACCCCTTACCCAACGGGAATTGGAGGTGCTTGGGCTACTGGCGAAAGGGTACACTAATCCGCAGATCGCGGAGGAACTGGTGATCGCGCTGGGTACGGTCAAATGGTATGCAAGCGAGATTTACGGCAAGCTCGGTGTCAGCAACCGCACCCAAGCCGCCCACCGGGCGCACGAACTGGATCTGCTCCCCCCGAACGGAGGACAGGGCTCCTGAGCTTACGTACCCTGGGGCCAATACGGCCCGTTCGTGACAACCCTCCATCCGCCCAACCCATCCCCCAACCCCCTCGATCAGAGGGTCAGAATTTCGCTCCGATCCCCTAAAGTGATGTCGTCCAAGGCGGATAGGACTGCAGGAAAGGGAAATGGAGATGTTAAAAATCCGAGCGAACGATCAGGTTCAGGAGAAAGAGCGAGTTCTCGAGACCGAAACCGTCCAAGCCTTCGCCGACGATTTCCAAGGCGAGCTGCTTCAACCTGGGGAGGAGGGGTATGACGAGGCCAGGTCCATTTGGAACGCCATGATCCAGAAGCAACCGGCAGCCATCGCCCGCTGCACCGGCACGGCCGACGTGGTCGCCGCGGTCAACTTCGCCCGCTCGCACAATCTGCTGCTTTCGGTGCGGGGCGGCGGCCACAACGTCGCCGGGCACGCCACTTGCGACCGAGGGCTGATGGTCGACCTGTCACAAATGAAGGATGTAACGGTGAATCCTCGCCGCCGCACGGCCCGGGCACGCCCTGGCGCCGACTTAGGTGACCTGGATCGCGAGACCCAGCTCCACGGTCTAGCGACCCCCACCGGCATTGTGTCCAAGACCGGCCTGGCGGGGCTGACGCTGGGCGGGGGCTTCGGCTGGCTGACCCGCAAGTACGGCTTCACCTGCGACAATTTGATCTCGGCCGAGGTGGTCACCGCGGAGGGGGAGGTCGTTTGGGCCAGCGAAGAACAAAACGCGGACCTTTTTTGGGGCCTCCGCGGCGGGGGCGGCAATTTTGGCATCGTGACCTCATTCGAGTACCAGCTGCATCCTGTCGGGCCTACCGTGCTGGCCGGGCTGCTCCTGCACTCACTGGAGAACGCCGGCCGCGCCCTGCGCTTCTACCGGGATTTTGCCTCCGAGGCCCCGGATGAGTTGGGATCATTGGCCGTGTTCCGCCTCGCGCCCTCGGCCCCATTTGTGCCGGATGATCAGGTCGGCGAACCTGTCCTTGGCCTGCTCGTTTGCTACGCAGGGGATATTGATGAGGGACGACGCCTGCTGCGGCCGCTCAGGGAGTTCGGACCACCACTGGCAGATCTCATCGAGCCCAAGTCCTACGTGGAGCTCCAGGCGATGCTGGACCAGGGCCAGCCGGAGGGCAAGCGGTACTACTCGAAATCCGAGTATCTGGCCGGATTGAGCGATCAGGCGATTGACGCCATCGTCAAGTACGGGGCCGACATGACTTCACCGCTGGGGAGATTGGCCGTTATGCAGCTGGGAGGCGCGGCAAGTCGAATAGACGAGATGGCCATGGCCGCCAGCCACCGCGATGCCGGCTACGTTGTGGCCATCAACAACGGTTGGGAAGATTCGACTGACAGCGAAGTTCAGATCGAGTGGACCCGTGAAGCATGGAGTGCGATCCGGCCTTTTTCCACCGGCACTTACGTCAACTTCGTCAGCGCCCAAGACGACCAGGAGCGGGTCAAGGCCGCGTACGGCGAAGAAAAGTACGCACGCCTCGTGGAAATCAAGAACGAGTACGATCCGGACAATTTTTTCAGGATCAATCAAAACATTGAGCCGAGTGGATGATGGCGGGCCGCTGATGAGTTGAATGGCTTCTGGGCAGAGCGCCCCGGACCAGGTTCACACTGGCATGCCCCGGCGGCGCCTTCTTCGAGCGAGGAAGCGGGGGTCGGATCGGCCCTGTCCTGAGGCTGTTCGGGGATCGTCGACGCTCCCGTCGAAGAAAACCGGCGACCTTCAGGTTACGCAGTGGCGCGCCTCCAGGCGCGGTCTGAGTTCTCCTCTTGTTAAGGATCGTAACGTCGCGTTGCGGCTTACATTTATCGACCGGAGCGGGCGCCGGCCTGCTCTTGCCAGCAGCCGGGTCTTCCGACAGAGCGTCACTCGCTCTCGCAATTCAGATCCGCCAGGGCCTGGTTCCATTCGTCGTCGGAGTCCGGCTTGCGGGCGCGGAAGTTAATCCCTCGCGTGCCGAAGTTCGCCGCGCTTGATTCCTGTGCCGCGCCTGCGAACACGTCCTTGCGCCAGGTGATCTCAAAGTCGACAAATCCGGCGTTCACGACCGTGACCTCAAGCTCTGCTTCCAGCAGAGCGCCCGCAATTCAACCGGTCCACAGATCGACGTCTCGTTTGGCACTATCAGGGACTTCCTTCTCAACCAGGATATCGCCGATTTGGAGGCGGCCGCCGGGCCGCAGAACCCGGGCCATTTCGCCCAGGCCGGCTTCTTTGTCCGGTATCAAGTTCAGCACGCCGTTGGAGATGACGACATCGGCCCATTCGTCGTCGACTGGAAGTTCCTCTCCATACCCCCGGCGGAACTCCACGTTCTGCAATCCCATCCGCTCCGCGGAGCGACTGGCCTTCTCGACCATAGCCGGGGTCATATCAACACCGACCACACGGCCTTCCGGTTGCACCATCCGAGCCGCGATAAGGCTGTCAAATCCCGAACCCGAACCGACATCGACCACACGGTCTCCGGGGTGAATCGGTCCCAACGCAAAGGGATTTCCGGTTCCGGCGAATGATTCCACCGCACCCTCCGGCAACCCTTGCATCCATGCCGCCTCGTACTCAAGGATTTCAGCCAGCGGCCGGCCGGTGTGGAAATGGAAGCCGCGGTCCGGCTCACTTGCCACGCGCTCATACTCCTCCTGCGCCGCTTGTCGCAGCTCCTTGACGTTTGGCTCTGCTTGTTCCTGGCGCTCGCTCATGATCGTCCCTTCACTCTGACTGCGTACGAGGTTTCGTTCGCTCACTCGTGTATGGTTTGCCCATGGATATGCCGTCTTCACCGCGCAGCACCATTCCTTCCTGGCGGTCAACCCTTCCTTCGGCTGCCGCACACGGATCAAATCCAAGAACCACATCGGGGCCCTCGAACGCAGCTTTCCCTGCTCATCAACCACAAGCCGGCGGCTCCCCCGACTCAGCGGATCGATTCGACCGCGCGCCATCCGGCAGCCGTGACATCTGCGGCCCATCCGGGTGGCACGGAAGCACGTAGAGGAGATATGAAACTTGAGGCTCGATATTGTCGTCAAAGCAGCGCTACCTGCCTCTGCCCGCACGGTGGCCGTTGAAGCTGCCAGAGATCGATCCGTAAGCTTCGCTGAGGCGGGCCAAAGGGACCGAGCGGGGGTTTGCACCCCCGCTCGCAGCCTCCTTTGCAGCCTCAGCTGGCCAGTTGGACGGAAATCGGAACTGGATTGGTCAGGATGTCCACCACGGGAGAGGTGTCCTGCACGTACTGGCACAGTTCTTCGATCTTCTCACGAGGCGCGTCCGCCTCCACCCGGTAGGTGACTTGGATGTTGTTGTATCCGGGCCGGACGTCCTCGGAAAGGCCAAGGAAGCCGTGAAGGTCCAGCTCTCCTTCAAGGTCGAATTCGAGCTTTTCGACCTCGATCCCTTGCGCGGAGGCATTGTAGGCAAAGCCCACCGCCAGGCAAGAAGCCAGCGCGTGCAGCACAGTCTCCACTGCGTTCGGCGACTGGTTGGTCCCCAGCAGTACCGGCGGCTCGTCGCCCTCCATCACATAGGCCCCCTCACGGCTCGTGTCTTCCTCGCCCGCGCCGTAGAACTCCTGGATCTCGGTGCGGGATCGAGCACCTCCGAGCCACGTCGACCGGGCTCGGAACTCAAAGCGCGCCAAGTCCGGCTCCTGTTCGATATGCTCGATCGTCTCTACCAGCTGATCGACGTCAACCCCATTAAGTCGGGTTGGTGCCTGCGTTGCCATCACTCATCTCCTTCCTTCAAACTGCGTTTGCCCATGAGCGCTCATCGGGCGTAATCTGCTCCTAGTGTGGCGAAGCCCCCTCCCAACCGCCTTGCATGCCTCTTGCAGAAATCTCCTTGCTTTGGAAGACGTGCGCAAGCCGCGCATCCCATCCGGCCGGCGCGCCGATGTCGTGGGCCCCGTCCCGGCCGAGTTGCGACCGTAGGGGGTGTCAGATAGATCTGCTGGCTGATTTGAAGAAGGAAGAAACGTGGACGCCAGCGCCGCTTGACCAAACGGCAGCGTCAGAGGGAAAACTGGGGAGGCTTACGTTAGCTCAAAGGAGAAGCGGGAACTGCTGCGCCCAAATCGTCCAGCGCCTCGTCGGCCCGCGACAATACACGTTCGGCCGCTTGCCGGTCTTCCGGCAGACCGCGTTGACGCCGTACTTGGCCGATCAGAACCTGGCACCAGGCGGCTTGATAGCTGTTGCCGGATTGGCTGTACAGCTGGTGGGCGTCCTGAAGGGACTCAAGGGCCACGTCGAGTTTGCCCCGGCTGGCAGCCAGCTCACCCTCGGCCCGCGCGGCCATGGCGCGCCACACACGGCTGCCGTATTCCGCTGCGGCGCGGCGGAGCTGCTCGGTAAATTCTTGTGCTGTATCCAGCCTCCGCTGGCGGATCTCGAGCTGAACTGCGGCGGGCAGAAGCAGGGCGTCGCAGGTTGCGCAGTTGCCGTGCCGGTCTCCCATCGCCATGCCCGCCGCGAGGTAGTCTTCAGCCGCTTCCAGGTCACCGGCCAAGACCCGATTTTCGGTCATCGAGGCGTAGAGTCGGGCCAGGCAGTGCGCCCGCATGGTCGCCCGCTTCGCGACCGCGACGCCTTCATGCAAGGATTGAAGAGCCTGATCGAAGTCGCCGCGGGCCGTCTGCAAAACCCCGAGCCGCTGCCAGGAGAGCGCTTCCCCCGAAGCGGCGTCCAGCTCGCGGTACATTTCGATCGCCTGCTCCAGGGATTGTTCGGCTTGCTCCCAATTTCCCACCCGGAATTCAAGCGCGCCGTTAAAGCACTGACAGAGGGCCAGCGCCCGCGGCGCCTTCATCCTCCCAGCCTGCTCGTGGGTCGCGCGGACCGTTTGCTTGACTTCTTCGTAATCCCGATCACCGTACAGGTGATACTCCCACAGTCAAAGATGGACGTCGAAAGCCGAATCGACATCGAGAGCCGAGCCGGACACTGCCTCCCGCTGCTCCTCATATGCAATTCCTTGCTGCCATTTCCCCAAGGAGTGACAGGCCAGCGCCAGCATCTCGAAAGCCCGCGCGACCGAATCCCGATCATCGAGCCGCTCGGCAATTGCCAGGCTTCTTTCGGCGATCTGGTAGGCCTCCTGGTAGCGGTTTTGATGCCAGCGCAGTTGTGCCAGGTTATACAACACACGGCTGTACTCCGTCGACTCGGCCCGCCCCTCCAGGTGCTCGAGCGCAGCTTCCAAGGTGGATTCAGCTTCCTGCAACCTGCCAGCCGTAATCAAGTGAATCGCGGAGCGACGCCGGATGAAGGCCCGCTGTTCCGGACTCGGCGCCCAGTCCTCACCCCGAATCTCCAGCGCCCGATTGCCGGCTTCGACCGCCTTGGGAGTATCAGCCAACAAGCCATGATAGCCCTCGATCGAGGCCAGCAAGTCGAACCGTTTCTGCGCGTCGTCGACCTTCAGCTCGTCCATCAGCTCGAGGGCGCGCTCAAAGTGCTCGACGGCCACCTCAAACGCGTACATACGCGCCGCCTTCTCGCCGGCCTGAACCAAATAATCGATGGCCAAATGGGGCTGGTCGCTCCGTGCATGGTGATGGGCGAGGGCTTCCACACGGGCCAATACGGCTTCATCCCGCTCCGATGCCGCAGGCTGCAGAGCCTCAGCCGCGACGCGATGCAGTCGCTGGCGCCGAATTCGGCTCAACGACTTATATAGCGCCTGACGGATCAAACCATGCCGGAAACGGTAGCCGGACTCGGTTTCCTGCACGTGGTCGCTTTCCAGGGCGAGGTCGAGGGCGTCGAGCAGCTGCGCGTCTGGAAGGTCAACCATCCCCTGCAGCAGCTCGAAGCGAAACTCGCGTCCGAGAACTGCGGCCGCGGTCAGCACCTCTTCCATCTCCGGACCGAGTTCGCTCACCCGGCCCTTCAGCAGGGCCATGAGCTCCTTCGGGATATGCTGCCGAAGGACCTCACCCCCCAGGGAAACCGTTTCCTCGCCCTCTACGAGCAAGCCTTTCGCTCGCGCGGCCCGGACGACCTCCTGGGCGAAGAAGGGGTTGCCTTCGCAGATATCGTGTACCGACCGCACCAATTCCTCAGCGGGAGATTTTCCAAGTTCGTGGCGCAGGATCTCGGCCACACCTTCCCGACTGAGCGGCTCGAGCTCCAACCGACCACCGAACCGCTCACGATAGAGACTGTTCAGCACGGTGTCGAAGGTCGTTGCCTGGCCCGCCTCTCCCGACCGGAAGGTGGCCAGCAACATTCCCCGTAGATTGGGCGTCTGCCGAGCCAGGTAGTGGAACAGCTGCAGTGACCCTTCATCCGCCTCGTGCAGGTCGTCAACCAACATCACAAATGGCCGTCCGTGTTCCTGGTGGGCCAAGAACGAAACCACCGAGCGGTAAAGCGCCAGGGCGTCTTTGACACCTTCGCCCTCCGGCTTCAACTTGACGTTCGAGAGCGGATGCGAGCTCAAGCCCTCAGCATGGGCGACCGCCCGGTCGAAGGCCTCGACGAACGGATGATATGGAAGCTGGCCCTCCTCTTCATGGGCCGCTCCGCTGAGGACCTTAAACCCCCGCCGGTCAGCTCGGCCCAGGATTTCTTGCGCGAGGCGGCTCTTACCAATTCCCGGAAACCCTTCAATCAGCCAGGTGCTTCCCTGACCATCCTCAGCCGCCTCCAAGGCCTCTTCCAAAAGGGCGAGTTCCTCAGCGCGACCGACCAGAGGTTTCCCGGCAGCGCCAACCTCGGTCGCGGCCGGCGGCGACCATCTCGCCCCCTCTCCTGTCTCTTTTTGCGGAGGAAAGGTTCCTGCCAGAATCGATTCGTAGAGGTCGCGTGTGGCCGGTGCCGGATCGACTCCAAGCTCCTGTCGCAACTGCTCCACACACTCTTGATACTGGCGCAGTGCGTCGTGACGGCGGCCGACGCGCGCATAGCTACGCATCAGCTCGCGGTGCGCCACCTCGTCGGCGGGATCGTGCTTGAGCAGCGGTGAAAGCAGGTCGATCGCCCGCGCCGGCTCCCCGCCGGATGCATGGGCCTCGGCCAGCCTCAGGCTGGCCTCCCGGTACGCTTGCTGGTATGCGTCGCGGTGGGGAAGGGTCCACTCGTCATAGCGGGCGTTCGGCAGGAGGGGGCCTTCATACAGCTTGAGAGCTCGCTCGAGATCATCCCGATCTTTCCCCCGAGCCGCGGCCTCGAACGCTTGGGCGTCAACCCAGACACCGTCGGCCAGCGAAACCACCCCATGGCGGAAGACAATGGTGGCGTCTGACGCCCCCTCACCCAGCTCTCGGTCCAGCGTTCTTCGCAAGGAATGCAGGGTGCGGTACAGGTTGTTGGCGCCGGCGGCGGGGGCCAAATTGGGCCACAGGAACTCAATGGCCTGATCCTTCAACAGCTTGCCCTCCACAGACACCCGCTGAAGCAACGCGGCGGCCTTACGGCGCTTCCAGTCCTCGGGCTCGACACGCGCCTGACCCCGCTGCACGGCAAAACCGTCCAGTAGATAGATCTGAACTTGATCGCCACCCGGCACGGATAGTCTCCTTCCACCGGTGGTGGATCGAGCTTAAGGGTAACCGAGATCCGCTTGCGTCCTCAACAAGAGCATAATCGTTTTGACACAGGTTGCGGCCCAGAACTCCGAGGTCCGGCGGAGCCTGCCCGCTGCAGCCTTGTCTCCGAGCAAGCCCGAATGGGCGCGAGTTTCGGGGCCGTGGCGGAAGAAGCACCCTAACCTTCGCTTCAGGCCGTTCAGCATACCTCCCACAGATTCCTACCTGCGACCTACAGCCAATCGGTTCGAATCCGGGAAAGCCACCTTGATCGTGGTCTGTCCCCACAAGTTCAACACCCGCGGGTCGTCAATCCTAGTCCGGATTCATGATCCTTGAACCCCTCGTTAAATGAAAGACACCCCCTTGCGGGTGCCTTTCGTCGCGCTCAGGTAGCGGGGACCGGAGTCTCTCCCGCTTCGCTCCACGGGCCATGACCGGCGACCTTCAGATTTCGGACTGCCGTGCCTTCAGGCGCGGTGTGAGTGCCCAGCCTGAAAAGAGTCCGTTCGATCGTCAGGCCAGGCTTCTGAGTGTAGCCTGGAGATATTTGTCTGTTGGCAGACTCGGCGGCATTCCTATGATGGATTTCAATCTATTCAACGAGCGAACTTGCACGGCGGAGATCTCACCTTGCTTTTCTCTTGTACCTTGCCGACGCACTTTCCGGGCATCGAGAGCGTGAACTGCGTAGGCGCGCGGATACCACCTAAGCTTATCCAACCCTTCCTCGCTCCGGTTCCTCAGGGGGCGGCCCGTCCAACCCGGCCCACCGCCACCACTCAATCTTGGCGTCGAATGGGTGACTGCAGTGCGGACAAGTGCAGCTGCACTCGACCATCCCGCAGCGCACAACAACGGTCGGGGGGGCGTCGGATTCTCGGCCACAGTTTGGGCAGGTCAACGTCCAGACCGGCATCTAAGTCTCCTTCCGCTCCAATTCGTAGCCGGCTTCGTGCCACCCTTCAATACCGCCGCGGATGGCATAGGCTTCATAGCCATGCTTGCGCAGGAAGAACGCCACACTGGCGCTCGTCTCTTCACGCTCTCAAGTGCAGTAGGCGAGCACCGTTCGGCTCTTCGGCAAGCGGTCAAATTCGTCCGGTATGTTCTCAGGCGCGATGCGCACGGCGCCGGGCAGCGCCGCAGGGACCTCGTCGTAGGCGGGAGTGTCCACCACATCCAGCACGGTCGTGTCCCCCTGGTCGATCCGCTGTTTGGCCTCCGCCGGTGAGATCCGGACCGGTTCCTTCTCTTGGCTCATGATCAACGCCTTTTCTGCTATGCGTACCTTAGGATCGTGCGCACAGCCGGCCGACTACTCCTCGCGGGCCACGCGCCGCGTCGAAAAGAGGTGCGGCATCGTAAACCACATCACACCGATCCCGAACTGCAGCCCGGTGATCAGGCGCATCCATGAGTTGAACGAGCCGAGACCATTCCCGAGATAGAAGCTCTGCGGCAGCCCGCCGCCGGTGATCACTGCCAGCCACTCGTTTGTGTAGCGGAAGCCTTGGCCCAGCCCTTGTAAGTCGCTGAGCACGTGGGTCCCGCCGTCAATGGCCATCGGAAGCAGGAACAATCCCAGACCCCACCATGGCAGCGGCGGCAGGCGCCGGCGCAGGGGCCACCAGACCAAGGCGGCCAGCGGCAGGCTAGTGTACATCGAGACCATGCGGTCCGACCAGGCGACCTTGTAGCCCATATCGGCATTGCCCACGAATTGGCGCAGGGCGAGTGGATCGGTGGTATTCAGGCCCAGCGCCCTCAATTCACTCAGGCTGTGCATGGCGGCGGAGTCGAACAGAAAGAAGGAACGCTGCGGCATCTGATGACACTGGAAGGAGTAGAGCCAATACAGCCCCCGCGCCGGCAGCTCCCAGCCCAGCTCCATCAGCAGCGGCGCGAGCCAGGGCAAAATCACCCACACGGACAGTGCCGTGACCAGCGCGCCAAACCAAAGGCGTTGGCGTGAGGGTCCCGATCTCGCGACAGCAAGGTCCGGCTGCGCCGCAGTTCGGGCCCCGCCCGCGTTCACAGACCGCCCCTCGCTGACCAACCCCTTCTCCTCTTACTCACGCTTGCACGTTACCACAGTGGACCACATTCCCGCGCTTGGTTTCGGGCTAGCCGCGCTGATAGCTCGGCAAGGGCTCACCGACGAATTCTTCAAAGCGCCGGCGGATCTCATCCGGCTCCGGCTTTCGGCCAAGCTCAAGCTTGGAGAAGATCAGCTCACCGTCTACCTCGACCTCGAAGGCCCCTCCGGAGCCCATCCGCAAACTCAACTGGTCCAACACGTGCTGATACTCACGCGCCAGCTCACGGGTCGCCCGCAGCGCGGCTTCGCTGTAGTCGCAGGGGACGCAGTACTCAATCGTCACGTCGTACTTGCGCGGTGTCATAGACAGCTCCGGATCGCCCATCGTTCGATTTGCCTCCTCAATTCGCATTCTCCAACATCGGATCCATCAGACCCTGCAGGTAGGGGAACGAGACCGGCCCGACCAAGGTTTGTCCGTTGACGACAAACGAAGGCGTACCACGCAGACCGAGCTCCAACGCCGCCTGCTGGTCGCGGGCGACGGTGCGTTCGTGCCGGCCCGAGTCCAGGCAGGATTCGAACGGCTCGTGGTCGAGGCCGAGTTCGCCGGCGTACGCCTTCAGATCGGTCACAGCCAGGGCCGGCGCGCGGGCGAACAGCAGATCATGGTATTCCCAAAAGCGCCCCTGATCGTATGCGCACTGGGCCGCTTCGGCCGCCTTGGGCGACTGCGCCGTAATGACCGGGAAATCGCGCCAGATGAAGCGCACGCGGTCGCCGTATTGATCCCGGATCCGCTCCAGCACCCCGGCGGCGTGCCAGGCGCGGCAGCTCGGGCAGCCGAAGTCGCCGTACTCCACGATCGTGACCGGCGCCCCCGCGGGGCCCAGGGCGGGATCGTCCTCGATCCGGCTCTGCGAGGCAGGCGTTGCTCCCGGGCCTTGGGCCGGCGCGCACGCCACCAGTGTGGCGGCCGCTACCAGGAGATAGCCAACCAGAATTCCCCATCGGATGCGTCGCTTCGGCCCTTGGTCGCCTTGCTCTCGCCTCACCAATCCTACCTCCCGGGCGCCCTGCATTTCTCAAAAGCGTCACTTCACTGCTGCATGCAAAGACAGCACGACCCTGTTTGGTAGCATAAGGGTTGAAGTTAACTTGAAGTCAAGAGAGGAGGCCCGTGAGGACGGGTATGCGCATCGGTGAGGTCGAGGCCAGAACCGATACTCCTGCTTCCACCATCCGCTACTACGAACGCGTCGGCGTACTGCCTGCGGCCGAGCGAGTGAACGGGCAGCGGGTGTACGACGAACGGGTGCTGGAGAATCTGGAAGCGGTGGCGATCGGCCAACGGCTCGGCTTCTCCTTGGATGAGATCAAGGCCTTGCTCGGCGAATTTCGCGAAGGCGGCTCACCGTCGCAAGAATGCCGCGCCCTGGCCCGCCGAAAGCTGGGTGAGCTCGAGGCGTTGATCGAAAACGCCCACCGCATGCAGGCGATCTTGGAGCACGGCGTGACCTGCAGCTGCAGCTCGCTGCAGGGTTGCTACGTGAGCGACGGCGGGGACGGGTCCCGTGCGTAAGCCCCACTTGAACCGCCGTGAATTCCTACAGATCACGGGAACGGCGCTGGGCGGCGCTCTGCTGTCAAGCTGGCAGACCCCACCAGGGAAGCGGGACTTCCCGCCGGGAGAGCGTCTGGGCCGTCTGACCAAACCCGGCTTCTCGCTGCGCTCGAGGCCTTCGTCCGAAGCCCCGGTGGTGCGGCGGCTGGGCGAGGACGAGATCGTTCAGATCGAACAGGAGGTGGTCGGCGAGCACCGGGCCCGGGTCAACCAGACGTGGCTTGAAACGCCGGAAGGGTTCGCCTGGTCCGCCGCCGTGCAGCCGGTGCGCAACGAGCCCAACCAGCCGGTCGACTCGCTGCCTGAAACCAGCCTCGGCTCCGGCCTGTGGGCGGTCGTGACGGTCCCCTACGTCAATTTGAATCTGGACAATCCGCCGGCGCGGGCACCCTGGCTCAAGGCCCGCCTGGAGAACCACCTGCCGCCGCGCTTCTTCTACGGCCAGGTCGTGTGGGTCGATCAGATCGAGCGCATCGAGAACGGACGGGGCCTCTACCGGCTGAACGAACGCTACGGCTACGGCGACAGGTTCTGGGCGCCGGCCGAGGGCTTGCGCCCGATCACGGCCGAGGAAATGGCGCCGATCCGGCCGGAAGCCAGCGAAAAACGGATCCTGGTGGACGTGCCACAGCAAACGCTCACCTGCTACGAGGGTTCGACCGAGGTCTACTTCGATCGAGTGTCCACCGGCGCGCTGTACAACAACCGCGGCCAGCGGGTGGACGAGTGGGGCACGCCGGAGGGGACCCACCGCATCTGGCGCAAGGCCGTATCCCTCCCGCTCAGCGGCGGCAGCGCCGAGGTCGGCTGGGATCTCCCAGCCGTGGGCTGGATTTCGCTCTTCGTCGGCAGCGGCGTCGCATTCCACAGCACCCACTGGCACAACAACTACGGCGTGCCGACCTCGCGCGGCTGCGTCAACTGTCGCCCTGAGACGGCAGAGTGGATCTTCCGCTGGACGCAGCCCTCGGTCCCATACGACCCTGGTGACGTCACCATCGGCATGCCCGGCGGCACGCGAGTGGAGGTGGTCGAGGCCTAGCCGATCGCGCCCGCCTCCCAACTAACGTCACGCGTTCATTCCATAGGCAGTCCATCTCCCCAGCTCACCGCGATCCTCGCCACTTCAGCTTTAAAGACCCCCCCATGACATCTCCGGACTGCCCCATCGAAATCCGACTTCCGCTATGACCCCCTGAAGTCGAAGATGCGTGCGACCCGTGCATCACCCGCGTAGCCGATTCTGAATCCCGGAACAGCGCGGACCTGATGAGCCGGATCGCCCCTGGCTTGACCGGTCGAGTTTTAAGGGAAGATCATGGCCCCCCTGGCATGCCGGATGCCTTTTGCTTCACGGGATCGGAAGACCAAGCAGCAGGGGCGCGGGAAGGTCGTGGCCCTGACGGTCCTATTAACGAGCCTTACCGATGTCGGCCGGGGCGCCAAGCTGGAAGACTTTGTCACTGGATGGTGTCATATAATTAGATAGACATATGAACATTGGAGGTGAGCGATGCTTCTCGTCAGCGAAGATCAATCGACCGCTCTGCGCGCCAAGCTGTTCCACGGCTTCGCCGACCCCTCGCGCCTCTCCATCCTGGAGGCCTTGATGGAGGGACCGATGACGGTCACCGATGTGGTCGAGGCTACGGACCTGAGCCAGCCCAACGCGTCGAGCCATTTGAGCTGCCTGTATGACTGCGGCCTGGTGGCGCGCAAGCCGCAGGGCCGCTACGTCTACTACGCGCTCAGCGACGATCGCGTGGCCGAACTGGTGCGCCTCGCCAATGAGCTGCTGGCGGACGTCGCGCGCGGCGTGTACCAGTGCACGCGCTATGGTCCGGCCTCCCTGGAGGACGCATGAGTCACAGCGAAACCCACGAGATCACAGTCCGCGGCATGGACTGCGCCGGCTGCGTGTCGAGCGTGCAGCGGGCGATTGCGTCGGTGCCGGGCGTGGACCAGGTCGACGTGTACCTGGCCTCCGAAAAAGCGGTCATTCAGTCCAGCCAGGGCGCGCCGGACATGGCGGCGGTCCGCGCTGCCGTCAAGGAGATCGGCTACGAGGTGCCCGCGCCGGAGGAAGCGGGAAGCTCTGAAACCGGACTTGAACTCACCAACCGCCGCGCGATGCTGACCCTGGGCGCCGTCTTCCTGGCTGTGCTGCTGGTGGCGGTGCTCGGCGAAGGCCTGGGCCTGTTTGAACGCCTGGCCTCCAGCATCCCGTGGCCGCTTTGGTTGGCCGCCATCCTCCTGGGCGGCTACCCGATCTTCCGCGACGTGATCCGCGCCGCCCTGCGCGGCCAGGTTCTGGCGCACAGTCTGATGAGCGTCGGCGCGCTGGCGGCCGTGGCCGTCGGTGAGTGGGCGACGGCGGCCATCGTGGTGTTCTTCATGCGCGTGAGCGATTTCGTCGAGAGCTTCACCACCGACCGCAGCCGGCGCGCGCTGCGCGACCTGCGCGAGCTGGCGCCGCAGACCGCCCGCGTCGACCGGGAGGGCAGCGAGGTCGATGTCCCGCTGGCCGAGGTCCATCCCGGTGACATCGTGATCGTCCGGCCCGGGGAGAAGATCCCGGTGGACGGCGAGGTGATCGACGGCCGGGCGACCATCGATCAGGCGACCATTACGGGCGAATCGATGCCGGTCGAGGCTGGCCTCGGCAGCCAAGTCTACTCGGCCACGATCGCCCAACTGGGCGCGCTCCGGATTCGAGCCGAGCGGATCGGTGAGGACTCCACCTTCGGCCGGGTGGTTCAGTTGGTCGAGGACGCGGAAGGCAACCGCGCCCACGTCGAGCGCCTGGCCGACCGCTTCTCCGGCTACTACCTTCCCGTCGTGCTGGCGGTCGCGCTCATGACCTACCTGCTCAGCGGCAACGCACTGGCCAGTGTGGCGGTGCTAGTGGTGGCCTGTTCGTGCTCGATCGCCCTGGCCACCCCAGTCGCCATGCTGGCCTCGATCGGCGCCGGCGCCAAGCAGGGCTTGCTGATCAAAGGCGGCAAGGTGCTTGAGCGGCTGGCCGAGGCCGACGTGCTGCTGATCGACAAGACCGGGACCGTTACGTTCGGCCGTCCCGTCATCACGGATGTCATACCCCTCAACGGGGCCGCTGAAGAGGAACTGATCCAGCTGGCCGCCTCCACCGAACGTCACTCGGAACACCCGCTGGCGGAAGCCGTTCGCCAGGAAGCCCGAGAGCGCAACCTGGAAACCAGCGAACCGACTGAATTCGAAAGCCGGCCCGGGCGCGGCGTGCGGGCACGGATCGGTCCCGACTGGATCACGGTCGGGTCTTCTTCCATGGTTGAAGCGGGGTTCACACCGCCCGCGGATCTAGCAGCCCAGGGCAAGACTCTGCTCTATGTCACTCGGAATGACGAGCTGATCGGGGTGCTCGCCGCCGCCGACAGCCAGCGCCGGGACGTCCCGGAAACGATCGCCTCACTTCGAGGGCTAGGCTTTGAACGGATCGAAATCCTGACCGGGGACCACGAGGCCGCCGCCCGTCCCCTCGCCGAGAAGCTGGGGGTGCCCTTCCGCGCCGGTCTGCTGCCGCAGGACAAGATCGAAATCGTGCGTACGCTGCAGCAGCGCGGGCACGTGGTGGTGATGGTCGGCGATGGGGTCAACGACGCCCCGGCCCTGGCGCAGGCCGATGTGGGCATCGCCATGGGCGCCGCCGGGACGGATATCGCCATCGAGTCCGCCGACATCGCCTTGATGAAGGACGATTGGGCGCTTGTGCCTCAGCTCATGCGCATGGCCCGGCGCACGATGGGCATCGTACGGGGCAACCTGGCCTTCACCGCCGTCTACAATTTGGTCGGCTTGAGCCTGGCCGCCTTCGGCTTCCTGCCGCCGGTTTTGGCCGCCGCGGCGCAATCGCTGCCAGATCTCGGCATCATGGCCAACTCATCGCGTCTGCTGCGCCACCGCTGAGCGCAGCGGACGCTTCCGGGGATATATGCCGGGTCTCTTCGGCTTCGGATCGCAAGCTCTGATGGCCCCAGATCGGTTCTTCTCTACCCATGATCTCCGGCAGTCGACAGCTCGTCGGGAGAACGGATACTCATTTGTCCCTCAATCCGAATGCCGTCCTGCTGCAGTCCGCCGGTCGACGAAGCCTGATCCGTCTCGGTAGAAAGGTTTGGAGGCTCCTAGCTCGCCTTGACGACCTCCTCCAGGTGCTCTTCCAGCCGGTCCAGCGAACTGGTCATCCCCTCGACCACGCCCATATCCAGGACCTTCTGCAGATCGGAGGGGTCTTCGTATACGGATCGGCTGTTGAGCCTCGTCTTTCCGTCCTCGTCAACGAACTCGAAGGTCGCCAGCACAGAGGGCATGTCCGAATTGATGTTCCCGCCCTCGTCGGAGAAGTAGTCTCGATAAACAATGCGCTTGGGCGCCTCGATCTCTTGATAGATCGCTTTGCCCCACGACTCGTCGCCCGGATTTGGGCCACGCAGGCAGAAGTGCCACTCTCCGCCCGGTTGAAAGTCCAGGGTGCACTCCTTCATCGGCCAGTCTCGCGGCCCCCACCAGTGGCTCAGCTGCTCACAGCTGGAGAATGCGTCAAACACCAGCTGGCGGGGGGCATCAAACACCCGGCTCATAAACAATTCGCGATCGGTCGTCCTGACCTCCATTTTAATTCCCTCCATCATCCTTCTCATTTGCCTGAATACGCTTGAGATACTCATCGAGGCGATCGAAGCTCTCCTCGAAAAACTGACGGTAGGTTTCGAGCCACTGATCTACGTCCTTGAGCGGTTCGGCGTGCAGTGTGCACGGGCGGTATTGGGCCTCTCGGCTGCGCTCAATCAGCTTCGCCCGCTCCAGGACCTTGAGGTGCTTGCTTACGGCCGGCTGGGTGATGTCGAACGGTTCGGCCAGCTCGGTGACCGTTTTCGGGCCGGTGGTCAGTCGGGACAGGATCTCCCGACGGGTCGGGTCGGCCAGCGCGGCGAAGGTCCTGCTGAGCTGATCTTTATCCATACGGTATTTGCCGATTCATTATATAACTGCTTAGTAATATAAAGCGGGCCACACAATGCGTCAAGCCCCTTCTCTTCTTTTCCGATCATTCCGGACTACATGTCGAGCGCGAGCACTCTGCCCGGAGGTGCAAATGCGGAAGCGTTTGAAGTGAACAGCAATCCGGGACCGCGTCCGACGTGGAGCGCATGAAGCCCAGGGACGAACTTAAGGCAGGTTAGACATCTGGCATGGCAGCCGGCCGTGAAAGGATTGTCGAGGAGTCCCACGAGCGTCGTCGGGCACGGAAGCCATCGCTGGCGGGGGACCTGCCACCACCGAACTCACATTGCAATTGGGAAACCCATCAGGACGATGACGATGATGCTCAGCACGGGTCTGACGGTCGTGCAAGGCGTTGATCTACCTGACCACTCAAGCCCTCATCAGTCCTTGTGCATCCATAACGCGTCATCTTCCCTTACTTCCTTTGCGCGGTAAGCCGCGATCTTGCGGATGAGCGCCCTAGGAATTGGCTGGTCGTATGGTAACTGGATCGTGTCTTTGCCAGTTTTGTACTGCGCCAGTTCTTGCTTGAACGGCTCCAGAGACGAACGGGTCGGCATGAAATTAAGATGAGTCTTGTAAGCGGCGTACGAGAAGAGTATTCGCTCTTCTTCAAACACCGGCTTTCCCCACTTCAAAGTCTCCGTGGCATTGGGTGCGACTTCCTTCAATACTGCTCGCAGCTCTCGCAGCTTTTCTTGCGCGTGGTCGGGGAATCCCTCAATGTATTCATCCACGGTTGTGGGTTTTTCAGACACTGTCGTCCTCCTCCGTCTTGGTTCGGGCAACAGCCTGCAAAGGTGTCGCAAGTTTTCGCTGCCAGCAGGAGGTCAAAGGGAGATTATATCTCCGGAGCCATCACTTCGCCTGAGGCTTCGTCAAACTAGGGGACGGTCCACCCGCCATGTCTGAAGCCGCCGGACGGATCTTCTTCTGGGCCACCGGGAGCCTGCATGACATCGGCCAGACGGACAAACGCCAGGGCAACGATCTTCCTCATATCCATCCCTGCTTGTCACCTTATCGACTTCACCATCAGAATCGTAGGTTGTCCACTCGCCGGCGGGTTCACCATCCTTGAAGTGCCGCGAACGTCTCTTCGTGCCGTCATTTCTGAACCACTCCCAGTAGCCATCACGCTTAACGCGCTTTGTCTTTCCCCTCGCAAAAACAATTTTGCCATCCGCTGATACTTGATCGTGACCCTGTCCTTCACTTCTCTCTTCTGGTGGGGCATCGATATATTGGCCATTTGCTTATATTCCTGTTACTTCAGAGTTCGAAACCCTGGTTCATTGACGGCCTGAGCACGTTGTTGAGCGTCCACTACTTTCTGGGCTTCATTTTCCACCCGCCTCGACGAATGCCGCCAAGTTGTCCAGCGATGCGTTCAGTCCCGCCTCGTGGTCCTCGGGGTTGATGCCGCTGGGCATGTTCTCAGCGCGCACGGTCACGAGCGTTCCATCGCCCTCAGGCTGAAACGTCCAAACCATTCGCATGATTCCGGAGAAGGCAGGATCATCGCTTTCGAACACGACTTCTTGCTCGATCCTCTTTCCCGGTTCGAGCCTTGTGAGACGGACTTCGACCTCGTCGGAATCGTCGGATGTCTTGCCAGTTCCCTGTTGTGGTTCCTTGTAGGTGAGGAGCATTCGATAGGAGCCTCCTTGCCGGAAGTCGAAATGCAGCATCCTGGCCACCATATTTCTTGGGGGGAGCCAGCGTTCCATCTCGCCCGGTTCGGCGAAGGCGCGGTAGACTTTCCCGGGGGAGGCGGAGATCGTTCGCGAGGCAGAATCGACTCTCAGGGACATGGTTCATTGGCCTTATCGTGGAGGGGTGGGCAAATAGGGCGAGCGCATCTTGCACATTTTCTCCTATCGGTTGCAAGCTCAGTGGCCCGCGCGAGTGGACCCGATCGTCCGGTATTCTCACTTCGCCAGCGAAGCACCACTCTTGTCCCCGTACTCAGGGCCCGTTACGGTCAATTGTCAGCCATCTTCCGTCGAACTCAAAACCAGGAATTCAGTCTCTGGCGAATTTCATGTGAACCACCTTCTCGGTGGCAATCGTCCTGACAAGCTCAAGACCATGCAGATCATCTCCGACGCCATCGAAAAGTCTCTCGCCACTGCCGAGGAGAAGGGGGACGATGTGAAGCTCCATTTCGTCTACGAGCCCCGCTGCGAGATACTGTTGGGCCACATCCGCACCGCCTCCGAGTGAGACATCCCTGCCGTCCGCTGCCTCAATCGCCCGCTCAAGGCCTTTGTGGATGCCATCCGTCACAAAGTAAAACGTCGTTCCTCCGTCGAGCTCAAGTGGTTCGCGCGAGTAGTTCGTAATAACGAAGACGGGGTGATGGAAGGGCGGGTTATCTCCCCACCATCCAGTCCAGGGGTCACTTTCATCCCACGGTCCAGGGTGACCACCAAACATGTTGCGTCCCATGATCGTGGCACCGACATTGCTCCGGTTTTCCATTACTACTTGGTTGCTTTCATTTTCCTCGCCACCTTCCATTCCATGCTGCTCGCGCCACGCGGCGAGGGCAACGACCCACTCATGCAATCGCTCTCCCCCAATTCCCAACGGCTGATCGACACTCTGATTGGGACCTGCCACGAATCCATCAAGTGATATGGAAATGTTGAACCGCAACTTTGCCATCTCATTTCCTCCTGAAGTTAGACGTACGCAGAGAGAGGTTCCCAACTCTAAATCTCGGATAATGGGCAAATCAAGCCACCGGGCAAGTTCTGCTACGGGCTGTCTCAAGGGACGATCCTGACTTCCCTCAAATGCGCCGGGCCTCGAGGAGATCTTTATCCCGCTGGGGGGTACTTGGGTGTGACCTGTACGCTGACTGTATCAGGCCCGATGGACAATCTGGATCAATTTCCCGCAGGTGTCGTCGAAGACGGCCATGGTGATGCCGCGCTGCACATCGTCCACGGAAAACGACGCATAGGGGATCCATCGGATGAGGTCGCTTTGGAGCGGCCCGAGGCAGACGAAGCCCTGCGCCGGCTCGGAACCACGTTACTCGCCTTCAATGAGCGTCATGAAAGGCTGATGGAAGGGCTTCTGACGTTGGCAAGCAGTGAAAACCGATTCCAGGCGATGGCCTGCGACATAAAAGTTACGCAGTACCGCGCCATCAGCCGCGGAGTGAGATGAATTCATGAATGCAATTGATTTGCCAGCGAGTTCAGCCTCGTCTTCGCTAATATGGAAATGTCACACCGTCACTTGGCACTGCCAGACACGAACGGTGTGGATTTGTTAGAGTCCCTCGGCGACAGTCCTCACGTTCACATGGTCGTGGAAGCGCGCAAGTAAGGAAGCCCGCCGTAGTTCAAACCGGTCGCCGGCCCGGGCGTTTTCTATAGGAGTCGCGAGCGAATAAGAGTAGCCCGTTGGAGCAAGCCTCCGACGGCGGCCTGCAATCGAAGAGTGGCAGTGGGGCGCGGCAGTCGTTGCCGACCGGCTCGAGCGGCAGCGTGGCACCCTTGGCCACGATCTGGCGCAACGCCTGCGCCGTCGCCGCCTGGAGAATACGGATTACGTCTGGCGCTCGAGGTTCAGGGCCACGGCCCCTTGAATGAGGGCCTTCAGCGCAGCTTCGTCAATCTCGTCGCCTTCATGGAGGTCGATAGCGCGCCTGACCTTGCCCCTAAGGCTGGTGTTGAAAAGGCCTGATGGATTCTTTAAAGCAGCGCCCGTGAAGAACGTCAGTTTGACCTTGTTCTTGTGGGTCTCGCCTGTGCAGATACCGCCGCTGTGGGACCAGACTGATGTACCTGGGTGACGGAGTTTCCTCCCCTTCCACTCTTCGACGATATCCGAGTCTGCCTCCATAATGATGCGCGGGACTTCTTCAAGCGTCTTGCCGCGCCAATCGCCCAGCTGATGGATCCTCTTCCTGATCAATTCAGAAGCAGTTTCCCCATGACGCGAGGACGAATTCCTCATGATCAAGCCTCCGACTCAATCAGGGACAAGATCGGTTGGCGGCCGGCGATTTCTCCATTCTGACCGAGCTCATGCACTCAAGCTCATCAGCTGGTGATTCGCCGGGGGTTGCTCCGCCCGCTTCACCTTCCATAATGTTTCTTCGCTCTTGGAAGGCTACCGGAATTTCTTGTTTGACAGGTGTGGGCCTTTATCCCGTCAAGTGCTCAAAGGAGTTCTCAAGGGGAAGCCGCAATGCATGCAGACGGCCGTCCCCCCCCACCGGCCTCTACGCAGAGGAAACTGTCGATGGCCTCTTTTCCGCTCGTATCTGTTCTCCCGTCGGACCCGACCATATTTCGAATCCGAGCCAAACGAATCCGATGGATGCGGAAAAGATCGCCAGGGCCCCCAGGCTCCTTCCGAATGCCCGGAATGGTACGAGAGCGGTAGCCAGTATAAAGGGCACGCCCGACCACTTGTTCACAACTCCTGCACGCATTGTGGTCACCCCCAGCAACAAGACACCCGCGACCAGGCCAAGAACTCCAGGCGCGCCGATTTCGACCGGTGGCCGCGAAACTTGTACCGCTCCCACCGACTTCGCGAAGACAACTGTATTGACACCGGTGAGAAGCACGGCGCCCACGGCTCCGAGGCCCGTCCCCAAGAGGCCAAGAAGCCCCAGCCATTCAGATTGGACGGCGTAGATGCCAATGAACGCAAAGACCATCAGGCTGGTCGCGGAAATCGCGAGGAGCGCTGCCAACGTGTTCGCGGGTTCAATCGAACCTCCAACCACCAAATTCAGGATTGTTCCGGCCGTCCAAATCACGCCGGCCAAGATTGAGGCCAGCCCAGTAAGTCGCAAACCCAGCCCATTATTCCGTTTCATCGTGTCCTCCTCACCAACTTGCCAATCTTCCCAGCTAATCGTAGAACAGACGTCTCTTCCTTCGTGCGTTCACCTGATTCTTCAAGACGCAGCTGGCAATCAGCTTTCCAGCGCTTCCTTCAGTTTCTTCAGGCTCGCCTCGATCTCATCGCCGAACTCCTCGGCGAACGTTTCGGATCCCATCTCATATGCACCGGTCGGCTTTACATCCGCCTCGAACACAATTTCTGTGCCGCGATCGGCCTTGTGCAAATGGAAGCCGCCTTCGAACTGAAGGGGACCCGCTACGCTGCGGGACGTCGAGATTCGAGGTGGATCGAATTCCACGACCTTCGCCTTGGTCTCAATTTCTCGGCCCAGCACCTCCCGTCGAATCGTCAATTCTGCCCCTTGTTCAATCCGACCCTCAACCTGGCGTTGCTTAACCTCCGGCTGCCATTCTGGATCGTTCTCGGGCCGGTTAATGTATTGGAATACTTCCTTCCTTGGACGATCGATGTGGATCGCGCGGCGGACCGTACTCATCGGAGTCCCTCCTTACTCTGCTCGACGGCTAAGCTGAGTCTTGAGATTTTCTCTTGATGGAAGCCAGTGTGCAGATGCTTGCTCATTAATGCTAACAGTCGTGTGGTTGTTTCCGGGCCTCCTCACGTGACGGGGAAACATATGCGCCTTCACCCCCTGACCAGTTGGATGCACACGAACTGGCCCCAGAAGAACGGATCGCCCGTCATCCAGACGGATCATCCGAGCTCCGCGAGCAGGAATTCCTTGACCCCCTCCCCGCCCGTCATTTCAAGCTTGATGCTCTCGCCTTGCGACGGAACCTGCAGTGTGAGCTCGAGGAACGGACAACACACCGTCTCCAACGGCAGCCAGCGGCAGATCTTCTCGAGCAGCTCCCTTTCGCCAGGAAACTCGAAGCTCAGGCCGTTCCGCACCTCCCGAATGTCGAGAACCATATCCCTCATGCGGGCCTCGGTTTCTTCGATGACCCTCCGCTCCTCGGCGGACAAAGCGCTCAAGTCGCAGAAAAGCTGTGTCCCGTTCGGCTCCAATTTTCTCCTCCTATTCGTCACCTGCCAACGTAAACTGCTGATACGGGAAAGTCTCCCCATCGTGACGCCACTCGTTATCTGATCCTTAAGAAACGGAGTCGGACAACGTCGCCTCCCGGATGTTACGTCCACCGGCCAGAGCGAAGCCCATCGCCGCGACGGCGGCTGTCAGCACCGCGGCGACGACCACGAGCGAATTGGCGATGTGGATTCCCGCCAGGCCCAGCGCGCCTCCGAGGGCCGCGAAGGCCGGCGCCAGCAGCACGGCCGTCGTCCCGCAGCAGGCGGTGAAAGCCGCCGCGGCGCCCAGGGCGGTGGCGGTGTTCCGCAGGCGAAACCAGCGAAGCAGCTGGTAGCCGCCGACACCGAGAACCGCGAGATCGGCCAGCAGGTGGCCCAGGCCCAGCAGGCCGTGGTCGGGGCCCTCACTGCCGAGCAGGGCCAGCCCGGACAGATCGATGGATCGAACCAGCACCAGGCCTAACGCGTCGACGATCATCGCTGCGGCAATGAGGACAACCACCGGAGCCACAAGGAGCCATGCGCTGCCACGATATCGAATGTACATCCAGCCAGCCAACCCGGCAGCAGCCAGGAGAACACCAGCCAGCACCCCGCCCCAGCCGAGCGTCAGATGACCCCATTCGTGCATCCCGACCTCGGCGAGCAGGAGACTGAGGATGACTGCTATCCAGGTGCGAGTTTCCACCATGGCCCTTGCGCGGATCTCAATCGCTGATTTCACACTTGTGTTCATGATCGATCGGACTCTGAACCCGCCAGGGCGCCGCCGGAATGGCCGCTGATCGCGCGCACCAAAAAGGCGGCCCCCACGCCCACGAGAAGCAGCGGCCAGAACGCGTCGAGGAACCTCTGGGAAAGCAGGTCGAGGTTGTTCAGCAACCAGACGTCGCCGCCAACCACCAGAACGATTCCCCACAGGTATGACCCGTAACTGGTACTGGGCAGGCACCAGCAAGTACAAATGTTTCGGGTCCGTGGGCCCAGATCATTCAGCTCGGAATCACCTCGCATACGCTCCTCCTGAGTTGTTACTACGAGTGTAGTATCCGCTACCAAAACAATACTACGGTTGTAGTAGGTTGTCAAGGGGCCTTACGCTGTGGGAACTAGAAGACGAGGACGAACAGCCCCGCCCAGAGCAGACAGGTGGCCAGCGCCTGCAGTCGCAGGTTCTTGGTCGGACCTCGATCATGAAGCTGGCGCTCGACCCGACCGGTAACACCCGGGCGGGCGCCGAGCAGCTGCGGCAGCGCACTCAACGCGGTTCGCCAGGGACCGCGCTCCTGGGCCGCAAAACGGTAGGACTTGAGCAACATACCAGCGAACACCTCCGGTTCCCCCAGGGCCGCGACGGCCATGTCGTCACAGGCCTTCTCTTCTTCGGCCTTCAACGTCGAGGTGAGCAGGTGAGCGATCGGCACGACGCCTGCAATGTGACGGACGGCTTCGGGCGAGCACCAGGCGGGGTTGCGCAGCATTAGGTGCGCCAGCTCGTGCGCCACCGCGTGGTCCAGCTCATCATCGGTCAAGTGAGAGACCAGATCTTTCGGAAAGACGATCGCGGCACGGTCTCCCCGATCGATCACAAGTGGTGAGGGGATCTTCTCATGAACGAGCGGACGTGGCTGCGGGATGTTCCGCCGCACACAGCAAGCCACATCGCCGGCCACTTCTACTGGGCAGACGCGCAGACTCTTCTGCGCACGCGCCAGGGAGGCCGCAAGACGGGGCCCATCCTGTGAAGCCTGTTGAGCGGTCGACAGAATCTGCCTTTGTGCGTGTTGTACGTAGACCCGCCGGAGGATCAAGAAACCGCCCAGCCAGATCAGGAGCCACGGAAGCGTCTGCGGCGGATCCAAGGCCTGTGCATGGAACTCTGAAAGGATCCGCGGCCACGGGGCCACAGCCGAGAGGCCAACCAGCACCAGGAGCGACTTGATGACCGGCGCGTACAGCAGCGAGAGTCGCAACCTGCCATAGCCGACACGAAGCACACGCAGGCTGATTAGAACCAGGATCCACACGATGAGGCCCGCGAGCACGCTCGCAAACAGGTTGAACTGGAGAAACCGCCAGACGACACTCATTTCCCTTGCCCCTTGCGCTTAGCGCGGATCAATCGTTCCAAGCGTTCGAGCTCCTCCTCGCTTACTTCCTCTTCCGCATCCAGCAGGTGAGCGATGGCCTGCCCTGCCTGGCCGGCGTAGAGGCGATCAATCAGCGACCTCAGCAGCGAGCCGGCCACTTGCTCCTGTGAGGAGGCCGGAGAATACACATACGCGCGACCCTCTTTGCGACGATCCAGCAGCCCCTTTTCCGCCAAGCGGCTGAGCACGGTCATCACGGTCGTGTACGCCAAGGAACGCTCGGGCTCCAAGGCATCCTGCACCCCGCGCACGTTCGCCTCGCCGAGCTCCCACAGGGCGCGCATTACGTCGGCTTCAAGGTCGCCGAGCCGTTCTACGCGTAAGTCATTAGCCTCTTTTGCCATCACACCCTCATGTTACTACGTGTGTAGTAAAAGTTCAACAAGCCGGGGAAAAGCAGCCCTTGACCTTATAGTAACTATAAGGAATACACTTGGATTACTGGAGGTGGACGCATGTACCAGATCGGAGAACTGAGCGAGATATCCGATGTGTCAACCCAAACCATCCGCTATTACGAACGGGCAGGCGTGCTGCCTCAACCGGAGCGCGCCCGCAACGGCTATCGCATCTATGACCAGGATGACGTCGAACGGTTGCGCTTCGTTCGCAGCGCGCGGGCCCTGGATTTCTCCCTGGACGACATCCAAGAGATCCTGGAGCTTCGTGATCAGGGCACGGCGCCCTGCACCTACGTTATGGGGCTTATGGAAGAACAGATCTCAGCCATCGACGATCGTCTGCGCGAGCTCGAACGGCTGCGTGATGAACTGAGACGACTTCACAAGGCGGGTTTGCAGATGCCAGAGGACGTTCGCATGAAGGAATGCGTCTGCCATCTCATCGAAACCAGAGATGATAAGCCGACGCAAGATTAATCCTATTGGAGGTTGTACGAGTGAAAGATCACAGGGAAGCGGAAAGACTCGAATTCGACATCCGCGGCATGACCTGCGATTCGTGTGCCGTTCACGTCGAGGAGTCATTGAAGAGCGTCGAGGGCGTGTCCGAGGCTCACGTGCCGGGCTGGAAGTCCGGGCGCGCGACGGTTACCTCCGAAGGTGAGATTGATGCGGACGCCCTGACTGGAGCCGTTCGCAACTCGGGCTACGAAGCCAAACTGAAGGAGCGGAAGCCCAAAGTTAAAAGCGATGATGGCCGCTCTGACACGGGAGGGGGTGGCGGAGACTTCGACCTCATGGTCATCGGCCACGGCTCGGCCGGCTTCGCCGCCGCCATCCAGGGCGCCGAGCTCACCGGCCGCGTCGCGCTCGTCGGCGAGGGCGAAATCGGCGGCACCTGCGTGAACTGGGGCTGCGTGCCCTCCAAGAACCTGATCCGGGCCATGGAACAGCAGCATCGGGCGGGCGAATCCCGCTTCGCCGGTGTGCGGACGGCCCCAGGTCCCCTCTCCTGGCCGCAGGTCATCGCTCAGAAGGACGAGCTGGTGGACGAACTCCGGCAGGCCAAATACCTCGATGTTCTGAAGGCCTACCCCTCCATCACGCACATCCAGGGACGGGCACGGCTGACCGAGAACAGCGCAGTCGAAATTGACGGTGAGCGTTACACGCCGCGCAAGATCATCCTGGCCACCGGCGCTCACCCCTGGGCGCCGCCGATCCAGGGGCTGGATGAGGTGGACTACCTCAACAGCGCGGCGGCGCTGGACCTGCGCGAGCTTCCCGGGTCGATGATCGTGCTCGGCGGCAACGCCGTCGGCCTCGAGCTGGCCCAGACGTTTGCCCGGGCCGGCGTGTTCGTCACCGTGCTGGAACTCATGCCGCGCATCGCCCCTTTCGAGGACGAAGAGATCAGCGCCGCGCTCACCGAATATCTCGAAGCGGAGGGCCTGCGCATCGTCAGCGATTTTGAGACGCGCCGCGTCCATGAACAGGACGGGCGCTTCCTCCTGACCGGAAAGAAGCACGGATCCGACCTGACCTTCGAGGGAGACGAGCTTCTGGTCGCCACCGGCCGCCGGCCCAACACCGCCAGTCTCGGTCTGGAGGCCGCCGGCGTTGAACTCGGAAAGCGCGGCGAGATCGTAGTCAACGATCAGCTGCAAACGTCCAACCCCGACATCTTCGCCGCCGGCGACGTGCTGGGACGCGACATGTTCGTGT
>CAZFCJ010000030.1:0-34080 GCA_964517315.1 uncultured Anaerolineaceae bacterium
GCCAGTACACTCAGGCGGCGCTGCGCGACATCATCGGCAACAGCGAGATGGACTATGTGCTGACGGAGCGCGAGCAGATCGCCGACGCGATCAAGGAAATCGTTGACACCGAGACCGACGGTTGGGGCGTTGACGTCGAATCGATCAAGATTCAGGAGCTTGAGCTTCCGGCCGACATGAAGCGCGCCATGGCGATCCAAGCCGAGGCGGAGCGAGAGCGCCGGGCGACGATCATCGCCTCCCAGGGTGAGCTCACCGCCTCCGATAATTTGCGCCAGGCCGCCGAGAATCTGGGCCAAAGCCCCGGCGCACTGCACCTGAGGTCGCTGCAGACGATCCGCGACATCGCCGCCGATCCCTCGGAAAAGATCGTTCTCTTCGTGCCCTCCGACATCGGCGAGGCGTTTTCCAAGATCGTCGGCGGGGAGTGATCGGAGCGGTGCGCCAGCTCGACACCAAAATCCGATATCTGCAGATCGCGTTTAACTACGATATCGGGCTGGTGAACCGGGTGGTACCCGGACTGCCACACAGCGACCGAATTCTTCTGGAGGCCGGCACTCCATACATCAAACGCGAGGGCATGCGCGGGGTGCAGGCCATCGATCGCTTCTGGTCAGGTCAGATCGTCGCCGACCTGAAGACCATCGACGGGGCCGAGATGGAGGTCGACATGGCCTCCGGAGCGGGGGCGACCGCGGCCACCGTGCTGGGGGATTCGCCGACCGAGGCGCTCGACTTCTTCGTAGAGCATTGTGCTCACACCGGACTGCTGTCGATGATCGACATGCTTGGCGTGGAGGATCCTCTGGATACGCTGATGCGGATGGCCAGCCCTCCGGACGTCGTGGTGCTCCACCGGGGCCGGGACGAAGAGCAAACCCGGGGTAAAACGATCGAATACCGCCATGTGAACCGCATCCGCAGCAAGTTCGACGTCGTGATTTCCGCCGCCGGCGGGGTGGACCTCAAAGAGGCTCGCAGCGCGATCTTTAATGGGGCGAACCTGGTCGTCGTCAACTTGGTTCGGCCCCAGGACCCGTGGCAAGGGATTTCCACCGAAGAGGACATCCCCGCGATGGCCAGGCAGTTCTTGGAGACCATCAGCTAGCATTCCCCGGCGGCCACTTCAAGGGGTTCAGCGCGAAACTTCCGGGAAGTCCCTGGGACTTCCCGGAAGCTGGTCGCGGATCGCGTAGAATCAAAGCCCATGCCTCAACGCGATCAGCCTGAAGCGCAGCTGCTGCTCGGCCTGGCCTTCGTCTCGGCGGGAATGCTGGCGTTCGAAGTCGGTCTGACGCGGCTGTTCGCCGTTCAACAATTTCACCACTTCGCATTCATGGTTGTGAGCCTGGCCGTGCTGGGGATCTCAGCCAGCGGGCTGGTGTTGAGCCTCCATCCGGACCATCCACCCCTGTGGCTGCTGGCGGGCGCTTTCTCGGTCGCAGTTGCGGTCTCCTACGCCCTCATCAACCTGCTGCCGTTCGACTCATACGCCATTGCCTGGGACCGCCGTCAGGTGTGGATCCTGCTGCTGTACTTCACGGCCGCCGGGCTTCCCTTCCTGTTCGCCGGTTGGGCGGCGGGCGGCAGCATGGCCGCAGCGGGCGAACAGGCTCACCGCCCCTACGCGGCGGTCTTCGTGGGCTCAGGGCTCGGCGCGCCCGCCGCTCTCGCCGCCCATGCCTGGGGTGGCGCGGCTGCAGCGGTCGCGCTGGCTGCCGTCCTGGGGATAATTTCGGGGACCCTGTTGGCTTCGCGGCGCATTGTGATCGCAGCCGGCGGCGTTCTTGCCTTCGGCCTGGCGGGCGTGTTCGTCGGCCGGCCGGCGTGGGTTGAACCGCAGCTCTCCCCCTACAAACCGCTCGAGCAGGCCCGACGTGCGGCCGAAGCCCAGGTGACGGAAACTCGATGGGATCCGGTCAGCCGGCTGGACGCGGTCGAAGGCGCGGGGACCCACGTCTTTCCCGGCCTCAGCCTCGGTGCGGGTCCGGAGCTGCCTGAGCAGATCGGGCTCTATCTTGACGGGGGAGGGCCCCTGCCGCTGACGGGCTTCGACCCAGCCTCGGGCTCGGCCCAGGAGCTCGCCCAGCGCATGCCGACTTACCTCGCCTATCAGCTCAGACCGGATGCCGAGGTTCTGATCATCGCACCCGGCGCCGGGCTGGAAGCTCAGATCGCTCTGGCGAGCGGGGCCGCCTCCGTCACGCTTCCCCGCGACAACCCGCTCGTCCTTCAGGCGCTGGATGGTGAGTTCCGTCGGTTCAGCCATGGGCTGCTACAGCGTCGGAGGCTGCGGGTGGCGGGCCGCGCAAGCAGGGGCCTGCTTTCCGACTCGGAGCCGGAGTTCGATCTGGTGATCTTCGCCCTGAGCGAACCGTATCGCCCAGTGACTTCGGGTGCGTTCAGCCTGCAGGAGGACTTCCTTCTCACCCGCCAGTCGTTTGAAGCTGCCTATCGCGCGCTGAGCGACCGGGGCCTGCTGGTCGTGACGCGTTGGCTGGGCACGCCCCCCAGCGAGTCGGCGCGCGCGTGGGCCACGTTGTTGGCTGCTCTCGAGCAGGAGGGCCTGCGCGAGGTTGGGGACCAAGCGATCGCCTACCGCAGCATGCGGACGATGACGATGGCGGTCGGCCGCGACCCCTTCGATGAGGAAGAGCTCGCCACTGTCACGCGTTTTCTTGAGACGAGGGGTTTCGACCCCGTCGTTCTGCCCGGCTTGAACCCCGAGCAGCTCAACCGGAACAACCGGCTGCCTGAGCCGGTCTATCATGAACTGTTCGTCGACCTCATGGGGTCGCGCCGGGAGACTCTGGATCGTTACGATTTCGAGCTGGACCCGCCCACCGATGACCAACCTTACTTCTTCCATTTCTTCCGCTGGCGGCAAACCCCGGAAGTGCTGCGGACTCTGGGCCTGACGATGCAGCCCTTCGGCGGCAGCGGATATTTCGTTCTGCTGGCGCTCTTGGCGTTGATGACGGCGCTGGCGCTGCCGCTGATCGCGGTCCCGGTCTTGGTCCTGCGTCGCCGGGGCGCCTCACGGCCCGGCTGGAACTCGAGCCTCTATTTTGGCGCGCTTGGAGCGGGATATCTTCTGTTCGAGGTACCTTTGATTTCTTGGTTTGGTCTTCTGCTCGATCATCCGGCGACCGCGCTGGCCACGGTGCTGTTCACCATCATGTTCGCCTCGGGGGTGGGGAGCTGGCTTTCGCCTCACGTGTCCCTGCGGACGTCGCTCACCGTGTTGGTGGGCTTGATCGTGATCACACTGGCGGTTCTGCCGTGGATCGTCGAGGCCGCACTGCCGTGGCCGCTGTGGGGCAGAGTTGCGGTTGCGGTTGGGATTCTCCTTCCGGCCGGGACTTTGATGGGGGTTCCATTCGCGGCGGGCCTGCGGCGCCTGGAGCGATCCAAGCCCGGACTGATCCCGTGGGCGTGGGGCGTTAACGGCGCCATTTCCGGCGTCAGCGGCGTGCTCGCTGCGTTGATCGCGATCGATTTCGGCTTTTCCGTTGTGCTCGCGGTCGCGGCGGTTGCCTACGCGCTGGCTCGCCTTACCGTCCCGCCCCCCGAATGATGCCTGGACCTGAGACCATACGCGGCCAAGGCTATTCGTCGTCGATCCTGCCTGACGACTAGCGCTATTCCTCCTCCCGCACCAGCGGAACGAAACGGACCCCACCCAGGCTGACCGATTCGACCTCATCCTCCGAGGCTCGGGTCACCTGCCAAAGCTCCTGGTATCCGCCGGGGGGGCCGACCGGGATCAGCAGATGCGCGCCGATCTTCAGCTGGTTGACCAGAGGCTGCGGTACGTGATCGGGGGCCGCGGTAACGATGACAGCGTCATAAGGGGCGTGCTGCTCCCAGCCGAAATAGCCGTCGGCGTGGCGGACCTGGACGCGGTCGTAGCCAAGGCGGGCGAGCCGGTCTTCAGCCTGCTCAGCGAGCTCGCCGATGATCTCGACGCTGTAGACCTCGGTGCCCAGCTCGGCCAGTACCGCCGCCTGATAGCCGGACCCGGTTCCGATCTCCAGTACCTTGTCGCCGGCCTCAACCTCAAGGTGCTCCGTCATGAGACCCACGATGTAGGGTTGTGAAATGGTTTGACCGAATCCGATCGGCAATGGGTGATTTTCGTAGGCTTGGTCAAGGTATCGCTCAGAAACGAAATCGTGGCGGGGCACTGCACGCATCGCTTGCAGAACCGGACGCGACTCGATTCCTTGTCTCTCGATCGTCTCGACCATCGTCTGCCGCTGCTGCGCGTAGCCGTCCTGGGGGGGCTGTCGGGGCTGTCGGGTCGCCTCGGCCGGCTCGACCGTAGCCTCAGGCGAGGAACCGACCGTTGAGCAAGCGGCAATTGAACAGGCGAGCAATGCGGTCAGGACATGGCGCATATCTCTATTGTAATGAGCATGGAATGGAGTTGAGGCCCACCAAATGGGGAACCGCCGGTCGTTTAGCGGCGGGAGGATACCTCCGTCAAGGTGGATTGGAGCGCTTCGAGGCTGAACGGTTTGGTCATGAATGCGTCTGCGCCGGCCTGCAGCGCCCGTTCGCGTTCATTCTGAAATACGGAACCGGTTACAACCAGGATGGGGATCTGGTGGCCGGTCCCATTGGACCGCAACTGCTTGATGAAAGCCGTGCCGTCCTCATCCTGCAAACGCAGATCCATGATCATCACATCCGGGGGGTGATCGGAAAGGATTTGCCGGGCTCGGTCCAGGTTGCAGGTGGTCACGGCCTGATAGCCGAGGTGGCCGAGGATGGTGCGCATGACATTGCAGTACTCAACCTCGTCATCGATCAACAAGACGACGGGCTGCTGCTCTCCGGGTCGGATGTTCAGGACCATACTCAGATACCACCTGTTTCTCCCCCTGAGGCTGTCCATCCTATTTCTCCCGACCGGGGATGGTGTCCTGCGCCGGGAAGGGCTCTATGTAGTTAATCGAAAATTATGCCCGCGCGTTACAGGGTCAAGTGAGGGACTTGAGGGAATGAGAAAGAGAACTTGCCTGGCGTGCCGAGATCAGTCGGATCGCTCGAGGGTTTTGAATCGCAGGGGATGAGGGTGGACGATATCGGCCGGGTGGGCGGATTCGTCCTTGAGCTGCCACTCGTTTCGATTGAACTCCGGGAAGAAGGTGTCTCCCTCGATCTCCGCCTCGACGACCGTGAGGTACATGCGATCAACCACCCCCAGCTCGAGGGCCTGCTGATACACTTGCTCGCCGCCGGCGATGAACAGCTCGGACTCTTCGTACGCCTCGCGGGCGAGATCCATGCCCTCCTCAAGGCTGGAGGCCACTGCATCCGCGGTGGCAGGGGTGGAGTTCAAGCTTCGGCTGAGCACGATGATGCGTCTGCCGGAGAGTCGCCTTCCGTGCAGGGATTGGAAGGTGCGGCGGCCCATGAGCAGAGTGTGACCCATCGTCAGCTCGCGAAATCGAGCCAGGTCAGCCGGCAGCCGCCACGGTAAATCCCCATCGCGGCCGATGGCGCGGTTGGCGTCTGCGAACGCGACGATGATGGAAACGATCACACTGCGACGGGCGCTTTAATGTGCGGGTGGGGATCGTAGTCGTGCAGCGTAAAATCCTCATAACGGAAGCCGAAGATTGACTGCACGTCGGGATTGAGCTTCATGCGCGGCAGGGGACGGGGCTCCCGGCTGAGCTGCAGACGGGCTTGCTCGAGATGGTTGAGGTAGAGATGCGCGTCGCCGAATGTGTGGACGAATTCGCCGGGCTCCAAATGCGTGACATGGGCGATCATCATGGTCAAAAGCGCGTAGGATGCGATATTAAACGGAACGCCGATGAACAGATCCGCGGAGCGTTGGTAGAGCTGACAGGATAGCCGCCCCTGGCTGACATGAAACTGAAATAGGGTATGGCACGGCGGCAGAGACATCTCGTCGATCTCGGCGGCGTTCCAGGCGCTGACCACCAAACGCCGCGAATGGGGATTGCGCTCGATTTCCTCCACGACCCATCGGATTTGATCCACAGTCTCGCCGTGGGCGCCTTTCCACGCCCGCCACTGCGCCCCGTACACCGGACCCAGGTCGCCCTCTTCGTCAGCCCAGTCGTCCCAAATGTGGACCCCATGGCGATTCAGATAATCAATGTTCGTGTCGCCGCGCAGCATCCACAGCAGCTCATGAATCACGCCCTTGACGAACACCTTCTTGGTCGTAAGGAGCGGGTAACCCTGCGCCAGGTCGAACCGCATCTGATGGCCGAAGATCGAAAGGGTTCCAACCCCAGTGCGGTCCTGCCTCTGGACTCCGCGTTCCAGAACGTCTTGCAGCAGATCGAGGTATTGATGCATCGCTCCCTCCCCGGCACGTGTGCTGCGCCAGCCCGAGTATAGTCATTCACAAGAAGCTCGCAACCGCTCGGCTTGACCTTGCGGCGCCTATAAGCTATTTTGTGCGGGTGGTCCTTACGTGAAAGGAATGGCAAACATGGATCCGGAATCCCCCGTTCAGGCGGCATCTCCGGGCAGCTTTTTCGAGATCTGGATCCTGGCGCTGACCCGTCCTCGCGAGGACACATACCAATCACTTGCGGATGACACCGCCCTGTCGATCAGCAGGGCCGCGATATGGATTTTCCTCAGCAGTCTCATCGCGGGCGGAATTGGGATGACACTTCAATTTGGACAGCTCGGACCGATGATGAGCGAGCTGGCCCGAGAGGGCGATATGGCTGCCCTCGCCGGGCTCGGCATGGCCAGTTTGCTGTGTCTGGTGCCACTTTTCGCCGTGTTCACTCTGGTCGGCCAAATGATTTACATCGCCATCCTGCAGTTCGTTGCCGGGGCCCTCGGCGGGATCGGTTCTTTCGAGGGACTGTTCACGGCGTCGGCCGCCTATGCCGCCCCGGTCACACTGATCAGTGGAGTATTGGGCGCCATCCCACTGGTGGGCGCCTGTGTCTCGCTGCCAGTTTCACTGTACGCCGCGTACCTGGGAGTGCTGGCAGTCAAAGCGGTCAACCGCTTCGGCTGGGGCAAGGCGTTCCTCACATTCGTCATTCCGTTCGTTATTTTCTTTCTCTGCGGGCTGGTGCTCTTCCTTGGCCTTTTGCTGCCGGTGCTTCAAGAGACTGCCCAAGGTCTAGCATGGATCGGATTTGCAGTCGCTTGAGCCGTTGTCATCCGGCGCGAGCGAGATAGCGGCGCGGATCCTGGCGGAAGAAACGTTCCAACTCCGAGTGAATGTCCGGGGCGGCTCGGAGAAGATCGAAAGGCCGTTCAAAGAACCATTCGGTAGCCACGGCGAAGAACTCGGCCGGGCTCTCGGCCGCGTATTCGTTGAGTACGGCCGGCGGCTGCCCCCGGGCGAGCGAGGATCGCAGCTCGCTGTAGGCCTCAGCCCATATCGACTGCCACCGCTCATAGGCGCGCTGGTCTTTGAGGACCGGCGCGCCGTTCGTTTCCCCGGTTTCCTCATCGAGCTGGTGAGCAAATTCATGCAGCACCACATTCTGGCCGTCGAAAGGGTCACGGGCCCCGCGCCGCACGTCCTGCCATGAAAGCAGCACCGTACCGTGGGACCAGGACTCTCCGGAACGGGTCACGCGCTGCCGAATTTCCGTGCCCTCGGGGCGCTGCACGGTCTCGTCGGCCCGGTATACACCTGGGTACACAATGATGACCCTCAACGTGGGGAAGAGAGGTCCGTTGTCCCAACCGAGGGTGAGCAGGCAGGCCTGGGCGGCGATGGACAGGCGCTTTTCCTCGTCCACCTTCCTGCCGTAGGCTCCTTCGAAGGTCGCTTCGTGGAGAAAGCGGCGAGTTCGGGCCAACAGCTCATCCTGCTCCTCCTGCCTCAATAATGAGAAATATGGAAAACGCCGGATCACGATCTCGTGCCAATGGGACGGAATGGGATCGCGCCGGCCGTTGAAAAGAGATTGAAGCCATCGCATGGCGTGGTTTCTCACTTCGAGGCTGGGACTTCGGTCAGGATACCATGATCTTCACGGCCGGAGGCGCTGGGCGACGCCGGGGAGATAGAATGAAAGAAGGTCCGCAGGTGCACCGCGTGCACTCGCACATCAGGAGGGCCAACATGCCGCTCAAAGTAAGCACCAGGGGGAACAAGAAGCTGGGACGGCTGCTGAAGTTTGTTAACGGCGATGCTGAGCTCAACCGAATGTGGGAGATGGCCAACGTGAACGCCATGGATCGGTCGGGGATCAGCGATCACGGCAAGGTTCACATCCAAATCGTGGCCAACGCCTGTGTGCGGATCCTGCGCTTGCTGGTGGACGCTGGCGTTGAGCCCAGCCTGGTGGCCGATCACGGCCTGACCAACGAAGACGCTGAGGTTGCGGTGGTGCTTGCCGCGTGTCTGCATGACATCGGCATTTCCATTCAGCGCCAGGATCACGAAACCTACAGCCTTATCCTCGGCTATCCAAAGGCAAGAGCGTTTCTTGCGCCGCTCTATGGGGAACCGGACCTGACCACCATGACCTCGGAGGTGCTTCACGCCGTGATCGCTCACCGCTGGGACGAACACTGCCTCACCCTCGAGGCTGGTGCGCTGAAGGTGGCCGACGCCCTCGACATGACCGAGGGGCGTTCTCGGATCCCCTTTGAGGCCGGCAAGGTGAACATCCATGCGGTGTCGGCCATGGCGGTGTCCGAGGTGAAAATTGAACCCGGCGAGGAGCGGCCGGTGCGGGTGGATATTAAGATGAACAACTCCTCGGGGATCTTTCAGGTGGATGAGTTGCTGAAGCGGAAGCTGATGAACTCGACGCTCGCCGACTATGTGGAGGTCTCGGCCCATATCGAGGGCGACGAGGAGCGCGAGCGCAGCCTGGTTGAGGTGTACCGCCTGTGACCGGAATGACTTTGGTTGTCGGACCGCTTGGCGAACCTATGATGTGGCGGACCCCGCCATGAAACTCGAGCAGCTGGTGGCGTATCTGACGGAAATCAGCGGTGAGCCGGTTGAAGTCGAAGGGACCCGCGAAATGGGGGCCGAGGCGGAGGGTTCCAAGGCGCTGAAGGCTTTTGGGTACGGTCGGCCGCTGCTGGTGGAGTATCGGGTGGGCTCAGAAACTCGACGTGTTGTTCTCCACCGTGCGCGCGAGAATTCGTTTGGACGAGAGCTGCCTGCCGACAGGGCCGCAGCGATGTGGCAAGATCGGGACACCTTCAACCGGTTGCCCCGCCACGCCCGGGCGTTTGATATGGGCGTCCGCTATCAGGATGGCTCACTGGGTTCCATAGACGACGCCGAGGAGCTGGTGCTGGTCACGTCCTATGAACCGGGAGAGCTGTATGCGCAGGACTTGGTCCGCCTGCGAAACGGTGGGGAGCTAACTCCACAGGACTCGAAAAGGGCCCGGAGTTTGGCCTCCTACCTGGCGGAGATCCACAGCGAGCGCGGAGAATCTCGACGGCTGTGGCGACGGAGGCTGCGCGATCTGGTCGGGCACGGCGAAGGCATCATGGGCCAGACGGAGAGCTACCCGGAAGACGTGGATTATATTGACCCTGCAGGCCTGCGGCGGTTCGAAGAGGAAGCCAACCGCTGGCGTTGGCGCCTGATGGGCCGCCATGACCGGCTGCGGCAGGTCCATGGGGACTTTCATCCGTTCAACGTCGTATTCCGTGAGGGTGAAGATTTCTCTGTTCTCGATCGCAGCAGGGGGCCCTATGGCGATCCGGCCGATGACGTGGCGTCGATGTCGATCAATTACCTGTTCTTCGCGCTCCAGCGCGGCCCACGGCTGGAGGGCTCATTCGCCGAGCTGCATGATCTCTTTTGGGAGACATACCTCGAACGTACCGGCGATGAGGAGCTTGTCCAGGTGATCCAGCCCTGGCTTGCGTGGCGCTCGCTGGTCCTGGCCAGCCCGGTTTGGTATGCGACTCTCGGTACGGAGATTCGCGTCCGGCTGCTGCGATTTGGTATGGAAGCCCTCCAATCTGAGCGCTACGACTTCAAGAATCCGAATCGATACGTGGAAAGCTCGGCGTGAAAGCGGTCGGCTTCGTGCTGTTCTTCACCGGGCTGCCCGCCTCAGGGAAGACGAGCCTGGCGCGGGCGCTCGCCGCGCTGCTCGCCGAGCGTGGAGCGCAGGTCCATATCTTGGATTCGGATGAGCTGCGGCCGCTTCTCACGCCCGAGCCGAAGTATTCGCCGGAAGAACGCCGGTGGTTCTATGAGGTCATGGGATTTCTGGCGGGGATGCTGAGCGAGCACGGCGTCAACGTGCTTATCGCGGCCAGCGCGCCGCGCAGGGAGCACAGGCAGTCAACCGAGCGGCGGGTTGGGCGCTTCGGAGAGGTCTTCGTCGATTGCCCCGAGGAAATTTGCCGGGCGCGCGACCCCAAAGGGTTGTGGAAGCGTTCCGACGCGGGGGAAATCACAAATCTCCCCGGCGCGGGGGCGCCATATCAAGCGCCGCGAACCCCGCTCGTCCGGGTGGATACGGGCCGCCTTGACCCGCAGCGGGCGGCCTTGGAGGTGCTGCAGGCGCTCGAGGCCAAAGGGTGGCTGCCCGTGGCCGAAGTGGACTGAACCAGCCCATCGGTGCCGGCCCGGCCCTGCCAGCCGCTGGCCGGGAGGGGCCGGAGTGGACAGCTGACGCCCAGGACGCACCAGGAGGGCCCGCCGCGCAGGTCGTGTGGGCTGAACTTACGGCCTGAATTTGGCCGGAGCGGGTGCGTTATCATTTGGCTTGGCCTCGGTGGAGCCCGATGGGTCCTTAATGGAACCTCTTCCTTCCAGTCTATCGACATTGCGCGAATCGGGTTTGATCCGCCCGACAGCAGGTCCGGGTCGCCGCGAGTATGCCATCCGTCACTCATTGCTAAGGGATACGGCCTACCGCTCCATGCTTCGCAGCGAGCGCAAAGCCATTCATCTCGTCGTTGGCGACGTCCTCCGGCGCCACTTCCCAGAACGGGAGATCGCACCGGTCCTGGCGCAGCATTACGAGACCGCTGAGCAGTCAAAGCTGGCATTCAAATACCACCTCATGGCCGCTGACGCGTCCTACGATCAATACGCCAACTTTGAGGCCGTCGATCATTACGAACGCGCCTTCCAACACATGAATCCAAAGGAGATGGACCGCGATGAACTGATCCGCGTCCATCGCTATTACGGGCGCGCGATGGAGCTGGTCGGCGAATTCGACCGGGCCATCGTGGTCTTGGAGAGTCTGACCGAATTGGCCGATGTCCGAGGCGACTCCGGGATGAAGATGATCGCCATGATTGGCCAGGCCCGTCTGATGGCCACCATCACGCCGATCCATGATCCTGAAACCGCGCGGCCTCTGGCTGAGGGGGCGCTGCGTCTGGCGAGGGAGCAGGGTCATCTGGCTGGTGAAGTGCGGGCGCTCTGGGTTCTTTTACTCTGCGAACTCTATAGCGACGTGAACTTCGACAAGGCCGAACGCCGCGGCTTGGAGGCCCTGGAGAAGGCGCGCCAGCTGGGGGAGGATCGACCCCTGGCGTTGGTTATCACGGACCTCGCCCGCCTCTACATGACCCGTGGTGAGCCGCAGAGGGCCCTGAACATTGTCGACGAGGCTTATGAACTGTGGAAGCGAGATGGCAACCTGGTGATGCTCGTCGATATCAGCACCCTTATTGGGTCGGTATCCCTCATCGCTGGACACTTGGAGAGGTCACGACAGGCCATCGAGGAAGCGTTGGAGATCAGTCTGGAGATTGAGAATCCTTGGGGAGCGGCTGTGGCCATGGGGAATGCCAGCATGACCGATCATATGCAGGGACGAACGGGGGACGCTCTCTCCCGACTTGATCGCGCTGAGAGGATGGGGGAGGAGGCGGATGTCCGCGCCGCCAGGCAGCTCGCCGTTTTCTACAGGTCCTGGATTTTTCCGCATCTGGGCGCCGTGGAAGACGGAATTCGATTCTGTCGCTCGGTAGTTGACGGGGAGGGCGATCTGGCCTCAGGGCACCGAGCGCTCATTCTGGGCAACTGGGCTCGACTGGAGATCCAGCGCGGGGAGTTGGAAAAGGCCGAAGAATTGCTGGGACGGGCGCGCGCGTTACAACGCCGGTCAGAGAACATCGGTTGGCTTTTCAACCCCCTGCCGTTGGCCGAAATCGAATGGGCGAGCGCGGCCGGGGAACACCGGCAGGCCTTGGAAAAATCCAGGGAACTGATCGCGGACATGGAGTCACGAGGCTCCCGCGTCTTCCTCCCTCAGCTCCTATGCCATGCCGCCTCGGCGCTGATCGGGCTGAGCCGGGAAGAGGAAGCGCTGCAGGCTCTCGACCGCGCTCGGGACCTGGCTGAAAGCATGAACCTGCGACGGGATGTGTGGCGAATTCTTGTGGAGACCGCAAGAGCCGAAGAGCGCCTCGGCCGATCAGAGGGAGCCGTCCGAACCCGTCGGTGGGCCCGAACGGAGATCGAGGATTTGCTCTCACAGATCGGAGACCCGGCCTTGAGGCAAAGTTTCCAGGAGCGTCCATTGGTGGCGGAGACCCTCCGGGTCGATCACGGCAACAGCCGGCCGGACTCCGGATAACTGGAAGCTCTACCGTCGGACAGACAAGCCCAAAAGGAAAAGAGCCCGCATTTGCGGGCTCTTTCTGGGTTCGGTACCCCGAGGGCGATCAGCGGCTGGGCGGTCCAGCCCATTCCGGCGGGCCGGCCCACGGAGGAGCGCCCGAGTCTTCAGGCGGCCCGGCGTCCTCGGGCGGGCCAGCATCCTCTGGTGGTCCCGCATCTTCGGGTGGACCGGCGTCTTCGGGTGGACCGGCGTCTTCGGGTCGCCCCGCGTCCTCGGGGGGCCCAGCGTCCTCCGGACGCCCGATCAGGTCCAGGTCCTGCCAGATCTGGCCCCAGCCCTCACCGCCGGCGCGGCGGTTCAACAGGTCATCGGCGGATTCGCCGGTCATCTCCGCGGAGTGCAAGGCGAGCATGATCTGCCCGAAGCCGAAGTTGCCCTCGCAGAACCAGGCCATCACATCCTCATAGGATTGGCCGAAGGTCTCGGCGATTCCTTCGCCGACGGGATGAGGTTGATCGAGATTGGCGCAGAAGAAATTCTCCCCTTCGCCATCCTCTTCTTCCTCACCGTTTTCTTCCTCATCGTCGGCGTCCTCGACCTTGATCTTTGTGGCGACGACGTCGCCGTCTTCGTTGAGGGTGCCTTCGACTTCAACCGTGTCGTCGATGGCAACCGAGCTGAAGTCGAAGCCCTCCGGGGCGAGGACCGTAAAGCTTTCGACTTCACCATCATCGGGCTCAACCTCCAGCGTGCCGCCCGCCTCGTCGAGGTCGGTCACGATCCCAGTGAATTCAACCTCCTCCGGATCTTCGTCTTGGAGGAGAGGGGCCGCGAAGGCGGCGCCGCTGCTCAGGCCCAAACCCGAGAGGGCAACGGCCAGGACCATAGTAAGGCCGATTCCGACCTTCCAGTAGCTCTTACTCATGTTTCCCTCCTCTTTGCTTTGGTGAAATTCTTCATTCGTGGGGTCGACTTCTCAAATGATTGCCTGGGATACGAGTGATCCGCTCATCGATCTTCAGTGTGTTGCTTCGGGTTCCATGGGCTCGGTCAGCCCGGTCTCAACCCACAGTTGCTCCCAACCGATCTTCTCAGCGCGTGCCAGCAGGTCTTCGACCGGGATATCGGTGAGCTTTCGGGTCTCCAACGCCAGCAAGATGTCGTCGAAATTCGAGCCTCCACAGAACCATTCGACGACCTGCTCATAAGAGACCTCGTACTTGGCCGCGATGTTCTGGGCGACCGGATGGGGGTTCGTCTCCACGCAGATCGTCGCCTTCACCCGGGCGGACGACCCCCTTTCACCCTCCCGCTGGTTGGCGGCGATGCTGGAAGTGCAGGCTCCCAGCAGTGCCCATAACCCCGCGAGCAGCAGTAACTTGGTGTGCATAGAGTTCATGCCGGGCTGTCTTCCCAAGGTCTCTACCCGATACAACGAGCAGAGGTGGCTTCCGTTACAGCAAAAAGCACACCTCTTCGGCCGGTCACAAGGGCCTCTGAGCCGTGTGAACGTCGCACTGGACAATATTGCTGGTGGGAGGTTTTGTCTGGGCTGCTGGGAAGAAGGTGGGCGTGTCTGAGCGGCTGGCAGCGTCGGGCGATCGATTTCAAGTTATAGACGGAATCTCCGATATCCGTCCCGGAGGCTGGGTCCCACGGTGGATTCATGGACCTCGGGTATGTCTATCGGGCCGCCAGGTTAACGCGGGTCAGACGGCGTTCGGACCGGCGGGTCGGGTCTCCTCCCAGAGCTGTTCCCAACTGACTTCGGCCGACCGTTCAAGCAGATCCTCGACCGAGAGTTCGCTCAGCCTGCCGGTCTCAAGCGCTAGCAGAATGTCTTCGAAACTTGAGCCTGAGGAAAACCACTCCATCACCTGATCGTAGGCGACCTCGTAAGCCGCCGCGATGTTTCTCGCGATCGGATGCCGGTGGGTTTGATTGAATCCGGCGCCCTCGTTATGTCCCGCCGGCGCGGTTGGATCGGTAGCGTAGTGCGTCCTCAACGCCTCCAGGAGCACTGAGAGGAGCGGTACTTGAAACATACGAAGCCCCTCGCCTTCCGGTGTCTTCAATTCGTATAACGAAAGAACGCTGGTCCCGTTACAGGCAAACTCGCCATCCTTGCCGTCGTATCGGTTCCGGGTGCGCGGGTCGGCACGGGAAATACTCGTTCGAACGGGAAGGGTGAACACGGCCCAGGCGATGGGGTCGGCGGATTCGAGGCCGTCGGGCGGCTAGCCTGCGGTGGAAAAGGTCGTGCAGCGAAGCGCGGAAAGAACTGCAGTTACCGTGGAAGAAGGGCGCGGATGCGTTCCGATCGTGCTGCGTTTGTCCTCGGTTCGAGGGGCCGCTGGTCGGATAAAGAGCCTCGATGCCTTGGCCGGTGGCACCCGGGCCCAAGAGTTGGGCGGACGCCCCGCATTTTGGCCGGCTGTATGCAGAGCTTCCGGGGTCAGACCGTGCTCAAATAGCGGTGGATCGACTGCAGCGCCGCGCTGCCTTCACCGATCGCGGTCGCCATCCGTTTCACGGAGCCGTGACGCACGTCGCCTGCGGCAAACATCCCTGGGACGCTGGACTCGAGGAGCAGCGGATCGCGCTTGGGCCACCAGCCCTTGGGACGTTCACCGTCCTCCATCAGATCCGGCCCCGTCAGGACAAACCCCGCCGCGTCGCGGGCGACGCTGTCGTCGAGGAAATTGGTTCTGGGTCGAGCGCCGATGTAAACGAACATGGCGGCCGCCTCGATGCGTTGCTCGTCATTGGAATTGAGATCCCGGATCACGGCTGCTTCGAAATGATGGTCGCCTTCGACCTCGACCACTTTCACCCTGTTCCTGACCTCGATCTTCTCATTCTGTTCGATTCGATCGATGAGATACTGCGACATCGAGGTCGATAGGGATGAGCTGCGGGCCAAAATGCTGACCCTGGAGGCGAAGCGGGAGAGAAACTCGCCACCCTGGCCGGCTGAATTGCCAGCCCCGATGACCAGGACCGGCTGGCCGCGATAGTTTCGGGCCTCACTCACCGCGGCACCGTAATATAGGCCTCTGCCTGTGACCACTTCTGAGCCCGGCACGTCGAGCAGGCGGGTCTGGACGCCGGATGCGATCAACACGGCGTGACAGCTGAGCTCATCGCCGTTGGCCAGCTGGACGAAGTGGTAGGGATGCTCTGAGCGCATGCTGGCCACTTCTCGAGCGGTCAACAGCTCGGCGTCGAACCTGCGCGCCTGCGAGACCGCCCTCCGGGTCAGGTCGGCCCCGCTCAGCCCGCTCGGAAAGCCCAGATAGTTCTCTATCCTGGCGCTGCCGCCCGCTTGCCCGCCTGGAGCCTCGCGCTCGATCACGGCGGTGCTCAGGCCTTCGGAGGCGGCGTACACGGCCGCGGCCAGACCGGCCGGGCCAGCACCCACGATGATCAGATCGTAGAACGGTTGGCTTGCTTCCGTAATCAAGCCGCCGCGCTTGGCGAGTGTGAGGTTGTCGGGGTCGACCAGGTAGTCACCATCGGGGAGGAAGACCACGGGAAGCCGACGGTCCTCCTCCGCCAGACCTTCAAATAATGCCTGCGCTTCCGCGTTACGATCCACGTCCAGCCATTGATACGGAACCTGGTTGCGGGCCAGAAACTCCTTTACACGGTGACTCCCCGGTGACTCAAGCGATCCGACGACTCGGATTCCCTCGTAGGGCAGCTCGACGGTGGCCACCCAGTCGCTCAGCAGATCGTCGAGAATTGGATATAGATGGCGGTCCGGCGGCGACCACGGCTTGACCAGGTAGTGATCCAGGCCGATCGAGTTGATCCCCGAAATTGCGACGTCTGTGTCCGCGTATGCGGTGAGCAGAACCTTACGCGCCCTGGGGTAGTGCGTTCTGGCTTCGGAGAGGAACTCCATGCCCGTCATGCCGGGCATGCGCTGATCCACGAGCATGAGCGCCAGGGGGTCGTTGCGCTGCTTCAGCTGTTGAACGGCCTCCAGGGCCTCCCGACCGGACTGAGCTTTGAGGATTCGGTACTCGCCACCATAGTGACGGCGGAGGTCGCGCTCGATCGCGCTCAGCACCTCCGCTTCGTCGTCCACGGTCAAGATGACGGGCTTTGCCATGAATCAAGCTCCTGCTGCGTGCGCCGCATCCGCTTGGCGGTGGGTAGCTCCCGGCCGGTGCGGGCTGCGGGGCCCCATCTTCCGCCCACTCCCCTTGCCGCTAGACGAGGCGAGCCGGTGGGCAAGAAGCCCTTGTCCAATCATGACCGGACATGTCGGTCGATCGGACCGCCGGATTCCGGCATCTCAATGGGGACCGACGCTGTGCTCCGTACCTCGCGAGTGAGCCGGTGCGCGAACGGACCGGCCTCAGAGGCGGCTGCGGCAGTGAAGCGGATCGAACGGCATCATTCCCCAGACTGAAGTTTGAGCGCGCGGCTCACCCGTGTATCAAGCGCTGCGCGTCGAATTGTACATGACAAGGCAAGGGGACTACAACCGGATCAACTGGCTGTGGATAGATCTCAGATGATAAGACATGGATGGCCTTTTCGGGTGGATCGAACCACTGTATAGTTAGGATGAAGCCGTCCTACTTGACGCTCCCGCGGCTAAGGTGGAAACAGAAGGAGATGAGGGTAAGAGGCCGAAAGTGTTCAGGCGGTGGGACGGAACCGGGTAGCTTGATCGAGCGGCACCTACCATCTTAACGAGCAACGGGTACTGAGGTCTAAAGAGTCAGCGCTTTGCCTCAAGACGCGATTACAGCGCCAGCTGCACTTCGGCGTGAGGGCCGATGAGGATTTGGCCCCGCCGCCCATGTAGCTGAAATGTGCGGGTTCCACCTGATGCCCATGATAGCCAGGTCATAAATGACGAAACGGGTTCTTCGGGCTCTCAAAATTCGACCCGGAGAAGAGCGGATGGTCGCACTTATCGCGCTCCTCTTCGGACTGACCGAGGCTGGACGCGGCTTGGGGATGAACGCGAGCTCCGCGCTGTTCTTCCTGCGCTACGGAGTGGACCGTCTCCCGTGGATGTACATCGGGCTGGGAATCCTGACTTTCTTCGCCACCCTGGCCTACGCGACCGCACTTGCTCGCTTTAGCTGGAACTTCTTACGCGCCTTCTATCCCATCGTGGCCGCTCTGCTCGTCGTCGAACGGCTCTTGGTGCCGTTCGACATTCAGGCCATCTATCCTGTTTTGTGGCTTACAGTCTATGTCATCGCCTGGGTCTTATTTATGACGGCGTGGAGCGTGGCGGGGCAAGTTTTCGATACACGGCAAGCGAAGCGTCTGTTCTCCATTTTCGCCTCGGCCTCCATCTTCGGCGGGGTTGTGGGCAACGCGGTTACCGGGCCCCTCGCGGAAGGACTGGGAACCGAGAATCTCTATTTCATCTACGCGGCGTTATTGACGTTGGATTTTGTCGTGATCGGGCGCATCACCTCCAGTCTCGCTCCGGCACAGGCGACCGATCGTGGGCAGCCGAATCCAATCGACGACCTGCTGACGGGCGTGCGCTATGTCCGACGCTCGCGGCTGATGCGCCTGATCGCGGCCGTTTCGGTGCTGATGTCGATTCTGTTGTTTTCAGTTGCGTTTCCCTTCAGCCAAGAGGTATCCGCCTCATTCCCAGATGAAGCGGCCGTGGCGTCCTTTTTCGGAACCTTCACCAGCGTCGTCATGCTGTCGACCTTCCTCCTCTCGTTTTTCCTGGCCACCCGCTTGTACGAATGGCTGGGGATTGTGAACGTCATTCTCATCGTGCCGCTCGTTTACGTGGCGGGGTTTGGACTGTGGCTGGCGCAGTTCACCCTGATCACCGCGGCTGTGCTCCGTTACGCGAATTTGGTGTGGATCAACGGTGCGGGGAACACGGCCTGGAACGCGATTTTCAACGTCTTTCACAGAGACAAGCGAGGTCAGCTGCGCGCTTTTGAGTCCGGGGGCCCGGCGCAGCTTGGCATCGCCCTGGCCGGCGTGCTGCTTTTGATGGCGGAGCGCGTTCTCACCCACCAGCAGCTGTTCATCTTCGGCGTTAGCGCGGCTTTGATCTGTGCGGGATTGGCCTGGCGAATGCGGGAGGCTTACGGGAGTGCTCTGCTGGAGGCGATTCGAAGCGGCTTCGTGGACGTGTTCACCGAGGCGCCCGGAGGGCTTGCTCGTCTGGGTACGGACGCTCAGGCGCGGCGGATTGCGCTGGAAGCCCTTTCGGATCCCCGACCGACCAGGCGTAAGGTCGCGGCGGAGGTTTTGGGCCGGATGGGCTTAAAAGAGGCGGCGGAGCCGCTGATCCAGTGCCTCGACGATGAAGACCCTCAGGTGCGAGCAGCCGTCGTCGAGGCGCTCGGTGCCATTGATGATGAGGCGACGATTCCAGCGATCCGGAGCCGAGTTCGCGATCCAGATGAGGGGGTTCGGCGCCGCGCGATCAAAGCGCTTTGTGATATGCGGGCGCCAGCGGGAGAATGGGTGGAGAAGGCCATTGCGGACCATGATCCCTGGGTTCGGGCCGCCGCGGGGGCGTATCTCCATGAGGTGAACGCCGACGAGCGGGGGCTGGCATTGCTCCTGCAGTGCGTCCGGGCGGGCGACGAGACTTCCAAACTGGCGGGCCTCACAGTGGTCTACGAAGAGGGCCTGACCTTGCCTATCGAAGTCCTGCAGGAGAGTCTTGTGGAGGGATCGCCCGTCGTTCGCGAGGCGGCCGTCAGGGCGCTCACCGCACATCAAGCCAGCGAGGTGCAAACCGCGGTGTTGGAGGCGATGAGAGATCCGGATGAGCGCGTCCGCAGGGCGGCAACTGAAGCGGCAAAGGAGCTCAAGGTTGAGGATCGAAAGCTCATGCACATGGTGCGATCCGGACCGCCAGAAGTCCAGACCGCGGCCCTCAACGCCCTCGACGCGAGCGATCCCGAGACGAGAGACGAGCTCGTGGAGTGGACGCTAACCCAACTGCCCGAGCTTGGAGCGGTGCGGTCTGCGATCGCATCTTTGGATGGCCGGGGCGGGGCCAAACGCAGCGCGGCGGAGGCGTTCTTGCGTGATCTGATCGACCGGCGCCGCCAGACGTTCACCGAGCTGATTCTCGAGGCTTTGTGTGTCCTGGGGGGCGATGAAACGATGGAAACTGTGGCCCGCGGACTGCGCTCCGAGGAGGGGGAAATCCGAGCTCAGGCTCTGGAGGCGCTTGATACGCTCGGCGATCCACGTATCGTGAGCGGGTTCATGCCGCTGATCGAGGACGAGCCCCAAGGAGATGACCTTCCTGACAGGTCAAGCGTGATACAGGAATTGAAACAGGACGACGATCCTTGGGTCAGAGCGCTGACGATTTATGTTCAGGTTAAGGACGGCAGCGGCGATCAGGTTGCTCTTCATTCGACGGTAGAATCCGACTCAGCGCCCATCGTTCGCAGAGTGTGGCGCGAAGCGACGGAGCCGCCAGGAGGCGAGATGACCGAGACGGTAGATACACTTTCGATGATGGAGAAGATCCTCTGCTTGCGTCAGGTTCCGGCGTTCCGGGATCTCGACCCGGACGATCTACATCAGGTGGCGCAGATTGCACGCGAAAGCTGGATTCCTGAAGGAGATTTCCTGTGCCGCGAGGGGGAGATTGATGATGAACTTTTCGTCATTGTCTCGGGTGAGGTGCGGGTGACGAAGCGGGACGAAGCGGGCAACGATAAATTCATCCGCACGCTTGGCGAGGGAGCCCACGTCGGCGAGCTGGCGATCATCTGTCGGCAGCCTCGATCGGCCTCCGTGCAGGCGATTTCCGGCGACGTCCAGGTGTTGACGATCAGCGGCGAGGCCTTCGATGCCATTTTGCGCGATCGGCCGGAAGTGTCCCGGGCGATGCTTGCCAGCCTTGCGAGGCGCCTCAGCACTCAGGTATGAGGCAGGGCTTACTCGCGCTGCACCGGAAGATGACCACGCGCTTATGGTTGGCACCGCGTGGGTGGGCAAAAGGAGTGGACCATGAAATGCCCAAACTGCACATTTGAAAACACGGACGACGCCCGGTTTTGTGAGAACTGCGGCCAGCCGCTCGAGCGCGTCTGTCCGAACTGCGGCAACCCGATCGAGGGCTCGCCGAAATTCTGCAAGCACTGTGGCCACAAGCTGGCCGGGGAACCAGCCAAGGCGCGCGAAGCGCAGATCACCCGCTCCCAATCCCTGGACGCACTGCGCAGGGCGACCCCCCAATCCATGGCCAGCCGTATTATGGAAGAGCGCGAGCGGCTGCAGGGCGAGCGCAAGCTGGTCACAGCCCTGTTCGTGGATATCGTGGGCTCGACGGCGATGGCAGAGAGCATGGACCCGGAGGATTGGCGCGACGTTGTCTCCGGTTCACATGAGCGGGTGAGCGAAGCTGTGTACCGCTACGAGGGGACCATCGCTCAGCTTCTGGGCGATGGGGTGATGGTGTTCTTCGGCGCGCCGCTGGCCCACGAAGACGATCCCGAGCGCGCGATCCGCGCCGGTCTCGATATTCTCGAGGCGATTGAAAGCTACGAGCAGGAGCTGATCGAAGCGGGGACGGTCGACGAGTTCAAGGTGCGCATCGGGCTCAACACCGGCCTGGTCGTCGTCGGGAACATCGGCAGCGACCTGCACATGGAATATTTGGCGGTGGGGGACACGGTGAACCTGGCCTCCCGGCTGGAGAGTGCAGCCGATCCGGGCACCATCCTGGTATCGGAAAAGACCAAACAGTTGGCCGGCCCGCTGTTTGAATTTGAGGACCAGGGTGAGATCGAAGTGAAGGGGAAAAGCGAGCCGGTGCGGGTGTTTCGCGTGCTGGAAGAAAAGGCCGGCGCCGTGCGCGCCCGCGGAATCGCCGGCTTGATGTCCCCGATGGTCGGCCGTAAACGCGAGTTCGCCACCCTGCTGCAGAGAACGGAAGAGGTCAAAGGGGGCCAGGGCTCCATCGTGGCGATTCTCGGCGAAGCCGGGCTCGGGAAATCGCGCCTCGTCGCCGAGTGGCGCAAGATGGCGCTCTCCGAAAACGGCGGCAACCTGCGCTGGATCGAGGGCCGCTGTTTGTCGTTCGGGACCACGATGGCGCACCACCTGAGCACGGATGTGCTGCGGGCGATGATCGGCGCGCCGGCCGGTTCCTCGCTGGCGGAGACGCGCACGGCGCTCCGTTCCACGGTCGAAGACCTGGCAAGCGACCGAGCGGATGAAGTCTATCCGTACTTGGGTCATCTTCTGGGACTTGAGCTCGATGAAAACTCGATGGCCAAAGTCAAGTATTTGGAGGGGCCGGCGCTGCAAGCGAAATACGTTTCGGCCTTCAAGCACCTGCTGGAGGCCCTGGCTGAGGATCGCCCGACGGTCCTGGTATGCGAGGACGTTCACTGGGCGGACCCCAGCTCCGTCGAGCTGGGGCTGCAGGTCCTGCCGGTGGTTTCGGAGACGCCCTTGATCGTGGCCCTGATCTCCCGGCCGGACAAGGACTCGGCGGGCTGGCGTATGGTGGAGCGGGCGCGCGAAATCGCCGGCGCCGGAGCCCTGGAGCTGCATCTCGCTCCGCTGTCGGACCCCGATAGCCAGGCCCTGGTCAGCAACCTGCTCGAGGTCGAAGATCTTCCGCAGAACGTGCGCCAGCGGATCCTGCAGAAGACGGAGGGCAATCCGTTCTTCGTCGAAGAAGTGATCCGGATGCTCATTGACCGCGGCGATCTGGTCGAAGACAACGGTCGATGGAGGGTCGAAGGGGAGATTGAATCCATTGATATTCCCGATACCCTGCAGGGGGTGCTCACCGCCCGCATCGACCGCCTCCCCGAAGAGGCCAAGCGCGCGCTGCAGGTCGCGGCGGTGATCGGCCGCAGGTTCCAGGTTCGCGTGCTTGAAGAGGTGCTGCGGGAGACCGAAGCCGGTTGAGCATGCAGATTAACCTGGGATTGCTCGAGGTGCGCGGCCTGATTCGCGTAGTCCAGACTCAGCCAGACTTCGAATATCTATTTAAGCACTCGTTGGTCCAGGAATCGGCGTATCGCTCACTGCTTAGGGAGGAGCGCCGGGAGCTGCACCGCATGACCGGGCAGGTCCTGGAGCGCGTATACGCCGAATCCCGCCCCGAGAATGCCCCGCGGCTGGCCCACCACTTCTCGCACGCAGGCGATTATGGCCGTGCCTACAAGTACTTCATGTTGGCAGGGGATCAGGCCCTGCGCGTCCACGCCTACTCGGAGGCCGTGGAATTCTTTGAGCGGGCGCTGGAAAGCGCCGAAAAGGTCGACAAGGCCCGTGCCGACCGCTTCAGGCGTGGCTATGAGCGGTTGGGTCGATCGCTCGAGCTGGCCGACGAATACCCGCGGGCGCTCGAATGCTACCAAAAGATGGAAAGCAGGAGCAGAAGTGAAAACTGGCCCGTTGTGGAATTGGCGGCGCAGGTCAGGCAGGCCACGATTTTCTGCACGCCCAGCCCGCTGATGGACCGCATGCGGGGCATCGAGCTTTCCCGGCGCACTTTAAAGATGTCGCGGGGGTTGGATGAAGTCGGCAGTGAAATCCTGTCCCACCGCAACCTGAGCCTGGCGCTGGCACTCGCACCCGGTAAGGAGGCCGAAGCGCTGATCCACGGGGAGGAAGCTCTCAAGCTCGCCGAGGATCGCGGCCAGAAGCATCAGCTGACGGTCCTGAACAACGATGTGGGCCGCAACCACATGTTCTGCGGCAACGCACGCCGAGCACAGCAACTCCTCGATGCGGCCGAGAAAGGCTGGCGCGAACAAAGGGATCTGCCCATGCTCGTTGACTGCCTGGTGAGTAAGTCAGCCCTGGAGTTGTTTCGGGGTGAGCTCGAACAGGTCGGGTCCCAGTGGCAGGAGGCCGTGAACCTGGCGGAGAGGACGGGAAACCCATGGGCCCTAACCTACAGCCAATCGTTCTTGGACGCCTACCATCTGTACCGGGGAGAGTTCTCCAAGGCCCTGAAGGCTTCCAAGAGTGGAATCGAGGCCGGGATCACGGGCAGCTTCAAGGTGGTGCGCATGCTCTCCTGGTACTGGCTGGGCGAGGCCTACCTCGAGCTGGGTCAGCCCGATCTCGCCAGATTGAACGCGGAGAAGAGCGCGGAGGAGGCGGACAGTCTGGTCCACAATTGGCTCGCCCAACCCCAGGCCACGATGGCGAAGCTTTGGCTCGATAAAGGTAATTTGGAGAAGGCCCGGTCACTGTTGCACCACATTCCTGTCGTTTACGAGGGCAGCGAGAGCTGCTTTCACATCGCCTTCATCGCTCCTACACTGACGCGGGCCCATCTGGCCATGGCTGAAAGAAAATGGGAGCGTGCACTCGAGATCGCCCGCAGGACTGGGCAAGGGCTCGAGGCCCGAGGGCTGCAGCTCCTCGTGCCGGATTCGAGGCTGATGGCCGGCAGGGCGCTGTTGGCGCTGGGCCAGGCGGAGCTGGCCTCGGACACCCTACGGCGCGGGGCAGACCTGGCGGAGGAGATGGGAGCCCTGCGTATTGCTTGGCGCTTGATGTTCCACCTTGCTGAGGCTGAAGAACGACTCGGAAGGCAGGGGGAGGCCGAGCGCCTTCGGAGTCAGGCCGCCAGCATGGTCGAGACCCTGGCCCAGAATCTCGAAGACACTGAACACCGAGGCAGTTTCCTCGCCCGGCCGGACGTGGAGGAGGTTCTGAAGGCGGTATGACGAGTGTCCTCCCGCTGGGCCTGCTCGAAGTCTCCGGGCTGATCCGTCAGGCAGGCGGTTCGACCGAAGACGAGTACATGTTCCGCCATACGTTGATGCAGGAGACCGTGTACGGGACGTTGCTGCGCGACGAGCGTTCCGACCTGCACCGCGCCGTCGGCCGGGCGATGGAGCGCGCGTTCTCTAATGGCCTCGATGAGCGCGCCTCCGTACTTGCCGGGCATTTTCTGAAGGGTGATGAACGGGCTGACGCGGCCCGGTATTTCAAGAAAGCGGGTGACCAGGCGGCGCGCGTGTACGCCCTTGCAGAAGCCCTGGAACATTACGGGCAGGCGCTGAAGCTCGCCAAGGAGGGTTTCGGCGAGGAGGGTGACCTCAAGCACCTTTACCGTCGACGCGGGCGGATGTTTGAGCTGAGCGGTCGTTACGAAGATGCTGTTGCGAGCTATGTGCAATGCGAAAAGTTCGGCCGCGAAACCGGGGATGCGGGGTTGGAGCTGCGCGGCATGGTCCGACGAGCCAATCTTTACTGCTTTCCGAATCCGGTGATGGACCTGAAAAAGGGCCGGGCTCTCTCCAATCGAACTCTTGAGCGGGCGAGGCAGGTCGGGGACCGCGAGATTGAATGTTTGGCGATCTGGAATCTGATGAAGATCCACGAGTTCACGGAGGAGTACGAGCAGGCAGCGCAGCTCGGCCAGCAGGCGCTCGAATTGGCCGAAGAATTGGGCCTCGATTCGCAGCGGGCCTTCATCACAAACGATCTGGCGGCGATTTCCCTCACTTTCGGAGATCTTACGGATGGCTGGCGCCTCAATCGCGAAGCCCAGGTCTTGTGGAAAGAGCTTGACAACCTGCCGATGCTGACGGACAGCTTGGCCAACGAGATGGTCTTTCATATCTTCGGCGGGGAGTACGACCAAGCCCTGGAGGTTTCACGACAGGCGGGTGAGTTGAGCGAGAAGATCAACAACCTTTGGGGTCAATCCTACAGCCGGTACCTCGTCTACTGGGTTCACTTTGAGCGCGGGGAAATCGCGCGCGGACTGGAGACAGCGCGTCGCTGTATTGAGTACGGCGACCGGGCCGGTTTTGTCGTACCCTCGGTCCAGACGCTGGCCGAGATCGGCGTGATGTACGCCTATATGGGCCAGCACGACCTCGCCCTCGAAACGTTGGAGCAGGCCATTGAGAACGGAGAAAAGCACTTTCCGGATTGGCAATCAGGAATTCTAGCGTTCAAGATGCTCGGCCACGCGTGGGCCGGCGAGCTTGATCAAGCGCAGGTCATCTTGTCGGAAGTTCAGAAGAGCCGGGAGCCGGAAGAAAGACGTGTTGTGAGCTTCCTTGAGTTCAGCTACTCAGTGTCCATTCCCGAGCTCGCCCTTAGACAAGGCGACCCGGAGTTCGCGCTGCGGGAGGCCGAATGGAGTATTGACGCGTTTGACAAACGGGGAATGCTGTTTCCACGGGCGGACGTGCTGTACCTGCGCGGTTCGGCCCTGATGGCGCTGGAGCGATATGAGGAGGCGCGGGAGGCGCTGACGGAGGCCGACCGCATCGCCGAAAAGATCGGCTCGCGCCGAGTCCGGTGGCGTGTGCTGGCCGCGCTGGCAGAGCTTGCCCAACAAGAGGGCCGGGAGGACCGAGCGGATCGGCTCCGTGAGCAGGCCGGTCAGATCGTCCGTTTCATCGCCGATCACAGCGAGTCGCAAACTCAACGCGAGTCATTTCTCGACCAGGATCATGTCAAGGCACTACTCGCTGGAAGGGGAGATGCGCATTAACGGTCAAAGGGTGGAGGACGCTCTCGTTCCTCTGGCACGGCTCCGAGCTACCGGAGTCGGTCCTCAAGGGGCGCGAAACGAATGAATTCCTCGATCGCGCTCACGGTCTTGGAGACGGCCGGACTGGTCCGCTCCGTTGCGACCGCGCCCGAGGCGGAGTACGCCTTTCGACACGGCTTGCTGCAGGAGACGGTCTACCGATCGCTCCTGAGGCAAGAGCGGCAGAAGCTGCATTTGGAAGTCGGGCAAACGATCGAAAGCAGCTATTCTGAACGGACCCCGGAGCTGGCGCCGCTCTTGGGAGGCCATTTCCTAAGGGGCGGGGATGAGGAGAGGGCCTTGCGCTACTTCACTCTGGCCGGGGAGGAAGCCCGCAAACGCTATGCCAACATCGAGGCGCTCGAATATTACCAGACCGCGATCGATCTGGCCCGTGAGCTCGAGCGGCCCATCGAGGAAGCCAAACTGCTGCGCGAGCTGGGCCTGACGCATGAGATCGTGGGCGATCTGGAGGCCGCGCGCCGGGACCACAAGCACGCGCTGGCGTTGGGGCGTGAGCTCGCCGATTTGGAGATCGAATGGCGTGCGCTGCACGACCTCGGTAAGGTCTGGGCTGCACAAGACTACTCCGAGGCGGGCGAAAAGTTCCGCGCCGCGCTGGAGGTCGCCCGTAAAATTGGGGACCAAGAGGCGATCGCCCGCAGCCTAAATCGACTCGGGAACTGGCATATCAATTTGGGAGAAGCCGAGGAGTCGAAACGCAACCACGAAGAGGCACTTGAAATCTTCGAACAGCTGGATCATCAGCGGGGCATCGCCGAGACGCTCGATTTCCTGGGCATGACGAACATGATCAGCGGCGACGTCACACGCGGGACGGAATACTACGATCGGGCCATCCCCATCCTGCGCTCGATCGACGACAAGCAGCGGCTGGCCAGCGCCATGACGGCGCGCGTCTTACGGGGCGGCCAGTCACAGTCGGAAACGGTCGTTGGACTACCCGTCCCGGTCGATCAGATCTCGCAGGAGCTTACCGCCGCCATGGAGATGACCCGTGAGTTGGGATGGAAGTCGGGGGAGTGCTTCGCGATCTGGATGAACGCGTTCGCCCTGAGCGCGGGCGGCGAATATGAGAGGGCTCTTCAAGCCGGTGAAGAAGCGTACACGTTATCAAGCGAAATCCAACATGTTCAGTGGATGGCAGCCTCCTGCTGCGCTCTGGGGCGCGTACTCATGGAGATCCTGAATTACGAAGAAGCCAGGGAGCATCTGGAGCGCGCGCTCGAACTGGCGCGCGAGACGGGATCTCAACATTGGCACGGTGTCACGACAGGGACGCTTGTCAGGGTGTGCGCCCAGCAGGGCGATATTTCGAGAGCCGAGACCGCGCTGGCGGAATTCATGAAATCGGCACCGGGGATGAAAATGATAGGCGATCGACTGTCCTGGTTAGCGAAGTCGGAACTCCTGCTCGTACAGCGTGAGCATCAGGCCGCGATGGAGATCTTGGACCGGTTGCTGCGGGAGGCCCCGGGCTACTCCAAGGAGCAGGTCATCCCCCGGATTCACCGCACCCGTGCCCTGGCCTGCGCAGGCCTGGGCGATTGGGAACAGGCGCGTGAACAACTCGAGTCTGCACTCGGCCTGACCGTGAAATTGGGGGCGCGTTCCCTCGCCTGGCGACTGCACGCGGATTTGGCCCGGGTGCTGGCCGCTCTGGGCGAGCCCGGGTTGGCTCAAGAACATGCGAGTCAGGGCAGGGAGCTGGTGCGAACGCTTCTTGACAACGTCTCCAATGCCGATCGGAGAGATCAGTTTCGGCAGCGGGCTGAAGACTTCCTGGCCCGTTCCGTAGCCTCCGAAGATGGCCCGACCTTTCCCTGATGTGCCCGGTTAGCAGCCGATGAGGTTTCAGGATCACACGGCGCCCGCTGCCTCCAAGGTGGCTTCACGTCGGCTACTCAGCGAAGCTGATACCAATGCGGAGACGGAGGACTAAAGTGAGAATCGACGATGGAGCCGAATGAAATACAGGGGGCACATCTTGCGTGGGCGCACGAATTCTTTCAGCTCGTCACCCAGGATGTCACCCCGGAGCAGGCCCGGTGGCAGCCCCCAGGAACGGCCAACCCCCTGGGCGCCGTTCTCGCCCACGCTGTTATTACCGAAGATGTAGGGGTTCAGATCATCCTGGCGGAGGAGAAGCCACTCTTCGCCGGAGACTGGGAAGGCCAAACCGGTATCAGTGATCTCGAGCCAAGAATCACGCCTGAATGGGCAGAAAGCGTCGAGATCGACTTGGAGGCATTCCGCCGTTACATGAAGGCCGTGTTCGCACGATCAGAAGAGGTGGTGGCGGGGCTGACGGCTCAGGACTTGGAGCGTGAGATCGATTTGACCGAAATGGGCATGGGGATCAAGACGGGCCACCAGGTGCTCGCGGAACTTATCGTGTCGCATCTGAACAATATGATCGGCGAAATCGCCGTGCTCAAAGGGCTGCAAGGGGCTCAAGGCTATCCGTTCTGAGGGGCCTCGTGTTTGGCGAATGGATCGCGCCGTAAGGGGCAAACACCCACGGAGTTGACACCGGGAATCTTGGGATGACCGCTGAGAAGACAGGACGGACTCGCACCAAGAATATGGAGTTTATGCGCGGCCTGGAGCTGTTCTCCGGGCTGTCCGATGAGGATCTGAGTCGCCTCCACGAGCGCGCCGAGCCGGTGGAGTTAAGCCGGGGCGACGTGTTGATGGAGGAGGGCAGCGAGGGAGACTCCCTGTATATCGTCCTGGAGGGCGAATTCGAGATTACCAAGCGGGCCGGTGAGAGGGACGTGGTGCTGGCAGTCCGGGGTGGGGGGGAGGTGATGGGCGAGATGTCGATGCTCATCGAAGCCCCGCGCTCGGCGACGGTGACCGCCTTGGGCCCGAGCCGGCTGCTGCGCTTGAGTCACGAGGCATTTCTCGGCGTGCTCCGTTCCAGCAGCGAGGCGGCGCTGGCGATCTTGAGCACGGTGACCGAGCGCTTACAGCACACCGAGGCGATGCTGCGCCAGCACGAGAAGCTCAGCGCTCTGGGCACGCTGGCGGCCGGGCTGGCGCATGAGCTGAACAACCCCGCGGCGGCGATCCGGCGCTCGGCGGAACAGCTGGGAGATCTGTTGGAGAAGTGGCAGCTGCTGAGCCACGAGGTCGGCCGCTTGGCGGTCGAGCAGGCACAGAAGAATGAGCTGGCCCGACTGCGAGCCGAGCTCATCGAACGAGGCGGCAACGAGCTCGGCCTTTCCAGCCTCGAACGCAGCGACCGGGAAACCGAGCTCGAATCATGGTTGGAAGATCATGGAATAGAGCGAGCATGGGAGTGGACCGCCACTCTGGTCGCCCGCGGGTGGACTCCGGATGACCTCGGACCAACCAGAGAGGCGTTTGGAGCGGATCATTTCGCTACGCTCGTCAAGTGGTTGGGCTGCAGTTCGGAGGCATTGAGCCTGACGGATGAGATCAGTCGCGCTTCCGGCAGGATTTCGGATATCGTTTCGACGGTCAAGACCTATTCCTATCTGGACCAGGGCCCGGAACAAGATGTGGATGTCCACCAGGGTTTGGAAGACACTCTCGTGATCCTGCGCCATAAAACGGGAGAGGGCATCCGGATCGTGCGCGAGTTCGATCCCGACTTGCCCGAGATTGAGGCCTTCGGCAGCGAGCTGACCCAGGTGTGGACCAACCTGATCGATAATGCCATTGATGCCCTGGACGGCGAAGGATCGATCACACTTCAAACCCGCGCCCTGGGCGACGAGATCGCAGTGAGCGTTTGCGACGATGGACCCGGAATCCCCGAGAACATCCAGGATCGTATCTTCGATCCATTCTTCACCACCAAGCCGCCGGGCGTGGGTACAGGGCTCGGCCTGCACATTTCCTACACCGTTGTCACCCAACGGCACGGAGGGTCCATCGACGTCGAGTCCGAGCCCGGACGCACCTGTTTCATCATTCGGCTTCCCGTGCAGCGCTAGCCACGCAGGGCTTCGGCAGGGCCTGATTTGGCGTGTCAAGACCGCGCCGCGTACCTTCCGGCGCGTGATCACGGCGGTCTGGCTTGGCCGTGGCACAGGGTTCGCTGACCGGCGTGTCCCACCGGCCGGCGTCGAAGAGCGAGAAGTTGCATGCAGTTCTCCGAAGGTTCAAACCGTTCCACGGCCATATTCGGGTTCTTTGGTCGTTCGCGCCAATCGCTTGAGAGAACTGTTGGACTGATCCGCTCGGTCCTGATCTAACACGGTCGACCTTTCCGACACCGCCATCTGGTTCGCTTCTACTCGCAGTTCATCCAGCAGGGCGGAGGGGGCTTGAGCCGCAGACGCAATGGGATTGATCGGCTGACTGGCGTTCATGCACATGGGTGGTGCGGATTTCTGACCCGGCTGGCTGTCGGAGCCGGAGGGCTGAGTGTAAGCGGATTGTGGAAGGGACGTAATTGTGAGACAGCGAAAACTGCGATTGGCGGTCAAGCTACTGTTCGCCCTGGCCGCGCTGTGGTCCCTGGTCGCCATGGCGCGCATCCTGCTCTCGCCGAGCTGGCTCCAGTCGGCGACGGCCGTCAGCGTGGTCGAGGGGACGGAGCCATCGGAGGCGGAGGGCGAGATGCAGTCCGAGATCCGCTCCCTGTCGTACTACGAAGCTCAGGGGGCGTGGGGACTGGTCGTCCTTCTCGTGTTCGCCCTGCCGTACCTGGGAAGCGCGGCGCTGGTCTGGCGACAGCGGGCAGCCGCGGGAGCCCTGCTGGGGCTGGTCGGTGTCGTCCTGACTGTGCTGGCCGGCTTCTCGATCGGCCTGTTCTTCCTGCCGGCCGCGCTGACGGCGATCCTCGGGGCGCTCGGCCTCGGTGCCCTGGCCTGGCTGGGGCGGAACCGTTTGCGATGAGTTTGGGCTCATTGAACCATAAGCGTGAAGGGCTCGCAGCTGAGATCACCGCCATCGATTATGGGTTCTATGCCCCGGGCAGATCGCTCCAACGGGAGATGATGATCGGTTGGCCGTCTCGCCCATCGCCGATGACAGAGGCTGTGCATGCAGGGTCCTGAAGGTTCCAGCGCCCCCCCGGGGACCTTCGCGTTTCTCGGCCCTTCGATCCGGGCGTTGGAGAAGGCGATCGGGTTGACGCGCTCGGTCCTGATCTATTACGGTCACCCATTCCGCCATGGCGAATTGGTCCGCTTTTATTCGCAATTCATCCGGCAGGGCGATTTGTGCTTCGATGTAGGTGCTCATCTGGGCAGCCGCACCCGAGCCTGGCTCGAGCTGGGGGCCCGAGTCATCGCGGTCGAGCCCCAGCCGATGTGCGCCGACTGGCTGCGGCGATCGTTCGGTGGGCACCCCGGCGTCGAACTGGTGGAAAAGGCCCTCGGCGCCCGCGGGGGGAGGGCCAAAATGTGGGTCAGCCGGTTGAACCCCACGGTCTCGACACTTTCCCCGTCCTGGCGTAAGACCGTCGCAAGCAGCCCCGGGTTCAGCGGAGTCCGCTGGCAGGACTCGATTGGGGTAGAAGTCACCACGCTCGACGCGCTGATCGCCGCCCACGGCCGACCCTCTTTTTGTAAAATCGACGTCGAAGGGGCGGAGCTTGACGTCCTCCAAGGTTGCAGCGTCCCGCTTCGTTCGCTTTCGTTTGAGTTCGTGCCGCCGATGGTCGAAACTGCGCTCGCCTGTATCGAGCGGTTGCGCGACTTGGGTCCTTATGAGTACCAATGGGGCATTGGTGAGCCGCCCCGTCTGCAGGCGCAATCGTGGCTGCCCCCTGATGAGATGAAATCCGTGCTGGCTGGAATCCCCGCCACAACGAAGGCCGGCGACGTGTACGCGCGATGCTTGTCCTGAGCCGGGATCGCCGAGCGGAAGCTCCCCGCGCCGGCCATGACTGTGATCGCGCAATCCACAGCTTCACTGTGGCACGCCCTTCAAGGCGGTTCCTTGTCCGTTTCAAAATGCAGGTGGATTAGAACGAGGATCCCGCAAAGAGATAATGGCGGGGAGATAAGGCCCCGTTTCCTGGGGCAAATTTCGCTGGCCCGGCTGCATTGGGCTACGCGCTGTGGACGATCTTGATCTCCTTGCCGGAAACTTCACCTGGCGTCAATTCGTCGGGTTTGATTTCGCCCGATCGAATGTCCTCCTCGACCAAGGCTTGAATGATTCGGGCTGAGGTCTGGAGATTGCGACGAGCCAAGTGCCTCAAGACCAAATGCCACAGAAGCCTCACCAGCCAATTGAAGCGTGGGTTCTCCGCCTGAGGGGTGGCGAACCGCATGGACACGTGAGTGCCCTCTTCGGTCGGTGAGAGCTCGTACATAAGGAGGTGGCGGACTTTGGTCTCATTTGCGTCAGGTATGAGGCAGCGATAGGTCACATATTCGGTGGGCTTCCAGTCGGCGATGAGCTCATCCGACGGTGCAAATGTGCCCGCAATTTGAGGGCTCAGAGAGACGGTCGTGCCGACGCCCATTCTCCCGCTGTCCAGGCCGCTGATCCTCAGCATCTCGTCCTGCCTCCACCTTCGCTGGAAATCGGGCTCGCTCAAGTAGTCCCAAGCCAGAGCGGGTGGAATTGGCAAGTCAAACTCGTGGAGGAGATTGGCCCGGTCTGCAGGGATGTAAAGATTCTCTGCTTGCGAACGCCGTTTAAATGTTGACGTGAGGTCCAGCAGGTACCCGCGGACCTCGCCCACATCCGAGAACGATTCTGAGTAGCTTCTCAAAGTGCTGGTGTATTGGGCGAGGCCGAGCGCCTCAACACACTGCTCGGTCATGAACGCGTAGCCTCGCAGGCCGGTCCTTTCAGTGACATGATTTTTGACCAGCCTGTGAACCAGATTGACGTCATATCCGACGAGTTCGACGTAGGCCCCGTGGTCCTGGATCGCGTACGAACCATAATGTGCGGCGAATTTCAGATCCAACTTTGGCGTCAGCTGACAGGCGTTGCATTCGCAATCCTGCCTTGGATTCAGTCGCGCCCAGGCAAGGGAGTATCCAAAGTAAATTTGCTCAAGCGTATCGAGGAAGGTTTGTCCCTGGAGGAAGCTGCCCTCGGGAGCGAAGGCGAAAACGGCGTCGCCTTCCAGCTTCGAAATCGTAAACGGCGGCCGGATCTGATCGAGCAGGTTGTTGAACAGGTACCGCAGGGTGTCAACGGCGTGGTCGAGTTTGGTCCCGTTGAGAAATTCGGTATATCCGGTGAGATCGGCGATGACGAGAAAGCCGCGCTTTGTCATAGTCGTTCTTCGCCATTTCGTCCTTCAGTTGCGATATTCTAGCATTGGACCGAAGGATGTGCCGAGTGAGACCTGTTCGATAATGTCCCCCGAAAGGGCGCGTAAGCTGCAAATTCTGCTGGCCATCGTCGGCTTCGGGGTGGCGGGGCTGAGCCAGTTGGAGGGCATACTCCGGGGCGGCTATCTCCCCTGGCTTCTGCGTGGGCTGGCGGGTTTGCTGGTCCTGGGAGTGGCGCTCTTTCGGCGCCAATCATTTCAGCGGACCAATGAACAGGCCGGCAATCGTCTCCTGGCCCAACATCTCAAGGACCGCGAGACGAAAGGGGTCGAACTCTCACAAGACCAGGAAAGGTTCGTCTCCAGGCTGCTTGAGCCCTGGTGGCGTAACGGCTTCTGGCTGATCGCCGGGGGCAGAGAGCTCGAGCCTCCCGAAAGCGCTTGATTTCGCGCCGCTCAGGGGGCCTGGAAACCGCCCCCCGACCGATCTGATCGGCCGGGGGGCGGACATTTATTCGGCTTGCTGCTGCGTGCGTCCTAGAGGAAGTGACGCTGCGGTCGGACCTCCTCCCAGGACTCCAGCAGGTTCCTGGACAGGTCTGTGCTGCAGCCATGGACGACCAATGTGTGATCGAGCTTGTCGAGCTCGTATCGCAGCACGGCGTTCAGCGGGCAGGAGAGAAACGGGTCCTGAGCGACCTTCTCCAACTCCTCGTAGGCCGGATTCCCGAGCAAATTGCGCCATACAGCGTGGTTGCCGCGGTCCTCGGTTGGCTCGACTTCGAGATCGGGATCGGCGAAGT
>CAZFCJ010000031.1:0-33805 GCA_964517315.1 uncultured Anaerolineaceae bacterium
ACGCCGCGCGTGCCAGGACGCTGGCGGAGGTGGCGCAGGCCTGATTGATCGTCGGGCCGGTCGCTCCCTCAGCCCCGATCATGCCCGCCACCCAGGGGGCCCCGTAAAACGACCCTCGCGACGGCACAGTCGTCCCCAGAACCACTGCCCGGAAGATTTCGGGCTCGATCTGACGCTCGTCCATCGCCCGGCGCGCCACCGCAGCGGCGAATTTGAGCGGATGCAGGCTGGCGAAGCTGCCCTGCCACTTGCAGAACGGAGAGCTCCAGTACTTGCCGTAGGGGATGTACACCTCTGAGAATCTCATCTCGGCGTCTCCGACATGGTCAGGCTCCTGCCGTCAATCCTCCATCGACCCATATCACTTGACCGGTAATGTATGAAGCGTCGTCGCTGGCGAGGAACGCGTGCACGGCCGCAATCTCCTCCGGTTGGGCCATCCGGCGCAAGGGAATGCTTTTCACGAGCGACTCGGCGATCTTTTCCGGGATGGCGGCGGTCAGCCGGGTTTCGACCGCGCCGGGGGCGACGCAGTTCACCGCGAGGTGGTAGCGGGCCCACTCCAGGGCCAGTGTGCGTGTCAGACCGATAATCCCCGCCTTGGAGGCCGAGTAGTTCGCCTGGCCGACGTTGCCGAGAGCCCCCACCGACGATGTGTTGATGATCCGACCGCTGCCCTGGGGGATCATCACAAGCGCGGCCTCCTGGGCCACCAACCAGGCCCCCTTGAGGTTGGTATCGAGGACTGCGTCCCAATCCGCCTCGTCCATCAGTTGGCGTTCCTCATCCTTCAACCTCACCGTAAGCGAATCGCGCGTGATCCCCGCGTTGTTGACCACCACATCCAGGCGCCCAAACGCCTCGACCGCAGCCTCGACCATTCCGCGGACCTGCTCCCGTCGCGTGACATCACCAGTGTACGCCCTCGCCTGACCCTCTTGACCCTCGATCTGATCGACCGTTTCGGCCGCCGTCCCCTCGTCCAGATCGACCACCAACACCGAACAACCTTCGGCGACGAAACGACGTGCCGTAGCGCGGCCGATCCCCCGGCCGGCTCCGGTGATCAGCGCGGACCGCCCTTTAAGCCTGTCCGTCATTCCCCTTCGCCCTCTCCGGCGCCCCGCGCCATCATGAGCGTCCAATGACCATCGATCACCGTGCTGCCGTCCTGCTTCTTGACGTCGGCCGCGAACTTGACGATTCCCCGGTCATCCCTGGAGGTCTCCTTCTTCTCCTCGACCGTGAGCTCCAAATGGATCGTGTCGCCGAACTTCACCGCGCCTTTGTAGCGCAGCACCTGTTCCATGAGCGCGATCGTGGTGCCGTCGAAGACGCCCGTTCGGTTGGCAAGGCCGGTGGCGATGGAGGCGACCAGCATGCCATGCGCGATGCGGGTTTCGAACGGCGTCTCCGACGCATAGGTTTCATCGGTGTGCAGAGGGTTGAAATCGTGGGATAGGCCGGCGAATGAAACGACGTCGCTCTCGGTGACGGTCCGGCCAGGCGTCTTGAAGACCTCGTCGATCTCAAATTCGTCGAAGGTCAGCCCGCTGCCCGAGGAAATCCCAGAAGCCATATCAATCTCCATTGCGACGAGAGTTTTCGGTGAATCAGCTTATGAGACTTTTAACGGCTCGGCACCGGCAGAAGCGCGCAAATAAAGTCTATCGCGAGTGATCGCCCGATGCGCCCTGTACCCACGCAGGGCTTTCGGACTGTGAGCCAGCCCGCTTCATGCAACCTCAAGGGCGCAAGGATCCTCTCGGTCTGGCTCCCTTCTGTGTGCTATATATTATATGGTTACTGGGGAATATCAGCCGGCGCCGAAGCCACGCAGCCGGCGTGGCCGCAGCTGGATCCGCGGTCGGCCGCAGGAAGAGCCGGTCATTGAAGAGGAGGAGGTTGGTGAACTTTTACCAGCCGGAACTCGAAACCCTGTCCAGGGACGACTTGCACGACCTCCAACTCGAGAGGCTCCGCGCAACGGTCACCCGTATGCGCGACAACAACCCCCGCTATGCCGAACTCGTTGGTGGTCCGGACCAGGTGAACTCTTTGGACGACCTGGCTCAGTTTGGGTTCCTGACCAAAGCGGACCTCCGCGACGCATATCCTTACGGCCTGACCTGTGCCCCCAAAGAGGAGTTCTCTCGCATCCAGATCAGCTCGGGCACCACCGGCACTCCCGTGCTGAACGCGTACACGAAGTCCGACACGAAGCAGTGGGGCGAGGTCATGGCCCGTTGTTTCGTCGCCGCAGGCGTGACACCGGAGGACGTGCTCCAGATCACGCCCTCGTTCGGTCTGTTCAACGGCGGATTTGGTTTCCATCACGGGGCGGTTGAGCTCGGCTGCATGATCGTGCCCAGCGGCGCGGGCCGTACGCAGATGCAGCTCAGGCTGATGCGCGAGCTGGGTTCCACCGTGATCGGTGCCATCGCTTCCTACCCGCTGCGTATGATGGAAGTCGCCGCACACGAGGGATTCGACTTCCATCGCGACAGCCAGCTGCGTGTCGGCATCTTCGGGGCGGAGACCTGGAGCGATGAGCTGCGGCTCAAGATTGAGAACGGTATGGGCATCCGCAGCCACGATATCATCGGCATGACCGAGACCGGCGGAGTGGGCATGGGAATCGACTGCGAGGCCCGCGATGGGATTCACGTGTGGGAGGATCATTACCTGATCGAGATCCTCGACCCAGAGACGCAGCAGCCGGTGCCGGATGGCGAGCGCGGTGAACTCGTGGTGACCACCCTCACCCGGCAGGGATTGCCACTGATCCGTTTCCGCACGGGTGACCTGACCGCCATCTACTCGCGCGACAAATGCGCTTGTGGCCGCACCTGCGTCCGGGTCGATCGCATCACCGGTCGGCTCGACGACATGGTCAAGGTGAAAGGCGTCAACTTCTACCCCCGCCAGGTCGAATCGCTTCTGTTGGGGACCGATGGCACAGCCACCGACTACCAGATCCTCATCGATCGAGTGGAAGGCAAAGACGACTGCAGGATCGTTCTCGAAGTCGAGGACAGGGGGAAAGGTGATCAGCTGGCCGAGGAACTCAGCTCAGCCATTTACGAGACCCTGGGCTTCCATGCCAACGTGGAGCCGGTGGCGGTCGGCACCATCGAGCGCCCGCCCGGCAAAGCGGTACGGCTGGTGGACAAGCGCACGTCTTAACCATCCATAAACTCCTCCCGAGGGAGTTCACTTGCTAACCCCCTTTGACTACTATGCCCCGGGAAGCCTCCCCGAAGCATCTGAGCTCCTCATCGAGCACGGCCCGCGCACGCGCATGATGGCCGGTGGTACGTGGCTGCTGCTCCAACTCGAGCGCCGACAAATTCAACCCACCACGATTATCAACCTGAAGCGAATTCCAGGGCTCGACGGCATCGAGGCTCTCGAGACTGGAGGCGTCCGTCTCGGCGCCTTGACCCGACTGTCGGAACTCGAAACCTCCCCGCTGATACGGGCGAGATGGCCCGTGCTGGCCCGGGCCGCCTCTCAGATGGCCACGCCTCAAGTCAGACATCTGGCGACGGTCGGCGGCAACCTGTGCAGCGGCATTCCCTCGGCCGACCTGATGGTCGTCGTGCTGGCTCTGAGCGGGGAAGCGATCGTAGAGGGCCCGGAGGGCCGGAGGACGATCCCATTCGGAGGCCTCTACAGCCCCTGGGGCGCCCTGCAGCTCGCCCCCGGCGAGATCCTGGTCGAAATGGACATCGATGCCGCGGGCAGCGCCGCCTACCGGCGCTTCAGCGTTCGGGAGGCTGTCGACGTCGTGCTGGCCAATGTGGCCGTCTGGCTCTCATCCCAAGATGGAAGGATCGGCGAGGCGAAGATCGCCATCGGCTCGAACGGGCCCGTCCCGCGCCGGGCGACAAACGCCGAGGACTTGCTGCAAGGGCAGCGGCCGGGCGAGGAGCTGTTCGCCGAAGCGGCGCACGTCGCGGCCGAGGGCGCCCGACCGCCGGAAGACCTGCGGGCTTCCCGCCGCTACCGAAGGAAGCTCATAGAAACTCTGATCTTCGAGTCCCTGCAGGAGGCCGCGGAGGGAGAAGGGAGACGATCATGAGCGGGATCCCCTCCCAATCGCCGGTGCTGCAGCTCTCAATCCGGATCAACGGTGCGCCGCACGAGCTCCGTGTCCCCGCCCACCACACCCTGCTCGACTTGCTGCGGGACACCCTCCAGATGAAGGGGACCAAAGAGGGCTGCCGTATGGGCGATTGTGGGGCCTGCACAGTGTTGTTGGACTCCGAGCCGGTGACCTCGTGCCTGATGTTGGCCGGCGACGCCGACGGTCACGATATTACGACGATCGAAGGCCTCTCTGAGGCCGATGCCCTTCATCCGCTTCAGCAGGCCTTCGTGGATCGGGGTGGGCTCCAGTGCGGATTTTGTACACCGGGCATGATCATGAGCGCGCACGCCCTGCTGCGCCAACACGCTGAGGACGACCTCGACGAATCAAGACTGCGCGCTGGGCTGAGCGGAAATCTGTGCCGCTGCACGGGATACGTGAAGATCTTGGAGGCTATCATGGCCGTGTACCAGGCTGGGCGGGAAACTGAGCCCGGGGCTGGAAGTTAAGTCGATGGATAGGGAGCGCGCCGTTCATCCAACCCGACTTGGCCGCAGCCGGCGGGAATTTCACAAGCGCTCATGACCGATCAGGCGAGCGGGTCCGGAACGTCGATGGCCGAGCGGCGATCGAAATTCTCAGCGGTCGGAGCCAGGGCGCCCAAGCCCGACGCGCCGGCCAAGGCGGCCGGGCGCGCGGTGTACGGCCACGACTTGGTGCGGCCAAACACCCTCGAGGGCAAGATCCTGCGTAGTCCGCACGCGCATGCCCGCATCATCGAGATCGACACTTCGCGCGCGGAGCGCCTGCCCGGTGTGTTCGCTGTGCTGACCGGCAAGGACGTGCCGGACAAACCGTTCGGCTACGGCGAGGATAATTATGTTCTGAAGAGAGACGTGGTGCGCAGAGTGGGCGACGAAGTCGCCGCAGTGGCAGCCGTCGACGCCGACACCGCGCGCGAGGCGTTGGACCTAATTAAGGTCCGCTACAAGCCGCTGCCGGCCGTTTTTGACCCGCAGGCCGCCGTCCAGCAGGGGGCGCCGCTGGTGCACTCCCATCGAGATAGCAACCTATTCCGCCAGGCTTCCTACGTACACGGCGATCCCGAAACGGCGCTGGGCGAGGCCGATGTGGTCGTCGAGGACGAGTTCGAACTGCCGTACGCGGCGAACATGCCCATGGAGCCGTGTTTCTGCCTGGCCGAGTTCGAACCCAGCGGCGAACTCACCGTGTACAGCACCACTCAGATCCCTTACCTTCTGCAGCGCGACCTAGCGCTGGCGCTGGGAATACCGGCGAGCGAGATTCGTATCCTCCAAACAGCCATCGGCGGCTCGTTCGGTCGCGGGCTGGACATGTACCCGCATGAGCCGATCTCGGTAGCGCTGGCCCGAGCGAGCGGCCGGCCCGTGCGCATCGCATTTGATCGGCGCGAGGAGTTTGCGGCCGCTCCGCTGCGCCAGCCCCTGCGGGTGCGTATGCGCTCGGGCGCGAAGAAGGACGGCAGGCTGTGGGTGAGACAGGCGCAGGCCACCCTGGATATCGGCGCCTACGCCTCATGGGGAACGGTCACGACGCTGGTGATGTCGCAGACCGTCGGCTCGCTGTATCGGGTGCCCCACGCACAATTCGATTACCGAATGGTCTACACCAATAATCCGATCACCGGCGCCATGCGAGGTTTCGGCAACCCACAATCCACTTTCTTCGTCGAATCCCAGATGGATCAGCTGGCCGAGGCGCTCGACATGGATCCGCTTGAGTTCCGGCTTCGCAACGCCAACCGGCCCAACGAGGAGACCCCTCAGGGGTTGAGGATCACTTCCTGCGGTTTGCGTGAATGCCTGGAGAATCTCGAGACGGCGAGGCTGCCCGAGGCCCAACGCAGCCGGGAGGGGGATCGATACCGGCGCGGAGTCGGTTTTGCAAGCGTGATGAACGTTGGGGGCGGCGCCCGCATCTACCGCTCCGATGCGTGCGGAGCCCTGGTCAAGATCGACGATTTCGGTCGGGTCAGCGTCGTCACCGGCGCCACCGAAATCGGGCAGGGAATGGACGTGGCCTTGACCCAGATCGTCGCCGAGACGCTGGGGGTTCCCCTGCAGGCGGTCCGCGTGGTGAGCGGCGACACCGCCGTCGCCCCCTGGGACGTCGGGGTCCACGCAAGCCGAACGACGTTCATCGCCGGCAAGGCCGCCATGCTCGCCGCCGAGGAGGCGCGGCAGCAGATCGTGGCCACGGCCTGCGAAATGCTCGACGTTCACCCCGACGACGTCGTGCTGCGGGACGGAAAAGTGTTTTCAAAGGGCGCGGCTGACGAGGCCGTCAGCCTGGGCAAAGTGGTGCGGGCCCGCCATTTCCGCCCGGGCGGACAGGCCGTACTCGGCCGCGGCTGGTACGACCCGCCGAACGAGATGGTGGGCGACGATCTGCACGGCAACCTTTCAGCTTCCTACGGCTTCGGGGCCCACGCGGCGGTGGTGGAAGTCGACACACTGACCGGCCGAATCAAGGTTGAAAGGATCGTCGCCGCCCACGATGTAGGCCGCGCCATCAACCCGATGATGGTCGAGGCCCAAATCGAGGGAGGGATCCACATGGGTCTGGGCTACGCGCTCAGCGAGCAGCTGCTGGTAGAACTGGGCAGAGTTGTCAACGACTCTTTCCGCGAGTACGGGATCCTCACCGCCCTCGACATGCCTTCGATCGAAACCACGATCGTCGAGACGCTCGATCCGGAAGGCCCATTCGGCGCCAAAGGCGTCGGCGAAATGGGTGTGGTCCCGGTCGCACCTGCGGTCGCCAACGCGATCTACGACGCGGTCGGGGTCCGGATCACAACGCTGCCGATCGATCCCGAAACCGTGCTGTTTGGTATATTGGAACAACGTGATCGGTGACCGAGAGGCGTGATCTGTTCCGGGACTTGACAGTCGTCAGCCTGGAGCAGGCGATGTCGTTGCCCTTCATGACCTATCGCCTGGTCCAGGAGGGCGCGCGGGTCATTCGCATCGAACCCCCCGGTCGGGGCGACCCGAACCGCCGTGTGGGCGAGGACGTCTTGGGCGACGAACAGCGCCGCGCCTATTTCCTGCCGCTCAACCCCGGCAAACTGGCGATCACGCTCAACCTGGCGGAGCCGGAAGGCCGCGCGCTCCTGCACGATCTCATTTCCGACCTCGAAGTCGACATCTTTTGCACCAACAACCGGCCCGGCAGCTACGACAAGCTGGGGATCAGCCATCCGACCTTGAGCCGACTGCGCCCGGATTTAATATGGGTGGGGATTACCGGCTACGGGCCGGACAGGGACGAGCCCGCGTACGATCCGGTCATCCAGGCCCGCGTGGGGTGGATGGAACTCACCGGCCATCCCGACGGTGAGCCGACGCAGTTCGGCCTGCCGATGGTCGACTTGGGAGTGGCCGAGCACGGCTACGGCCAGATCATGAAGGCGCTTTATCGACGGGCGGTGACCGGCCAGGGCAGCCGCATCGATCTCGCCATGTACACCTCGGCCCTGGCGTGGATGGCCTCCCCGTTCGCCCTTGAGACCAGCTTCGGCATTCCGAACACGCGCCATGGAAACACGCATCAGTTCTTCGCGCCCGCCTCTGTGTTCCCGACTTCCGACGGCTACGCTTACATCGCGATTGGGAACGATCGCCAGTGGCAGGCGCTGACCGAGCTGCCCCAGTTCACAGATCTGGGTCGGCAGGAGTACCGTCACAACGCGGGCCGAATCGCCGACGTGGAAAATCTCAACCGATCCATCTCCCGATTGACGTCCGAGATGGAAACAGAGGATCTCCTGCGGGCGATGGACTCGATCGGCGTGCCGGCCGGCGAGATCCGGCGCGTGTCAGAAGCTGGCCAGGAGCCGGACGTCCAGCGAACGCTCATCCGCTCGCGCGCCGACGAGGACGGTCCGGAGATGGTCCTGCCTCCACCCCCACATGACACGGAGTTCCTGCGGGAGAACGATCGCGAGCTGTCGTTCCCACCCCGTCTGGGCCAGGACAACCAGTACGTGCTCGGAGAGCTGCTGGGGCGCGATCGGGATGAGATCGACCAACTGCGCCAAGACGGCATCATCTGACACCGTCAATGCCTGACATCGAGCGAGGGCAGTGCATTCCGTAAGCGGGCTGGGAACGATGATCTCGAGCACCGTCATCGGCCGCTGATCCCAACCGCAGACTGCGACGAAGAGGAAACCCATGGACTTTCGGCTCACAGAGGAACAGGAATTGTTCCGCCGCAGCGTAGCGGAGTTCGTCGACCAGGAGGTGGCGCCGGTCGCCGCGGAAGTCGACGAACGCGGCGAGTTCCCCGAGGACCTTTTTCAGCGCTGCGGCCAGCAGGGATATTTCGGGCTGCGCTACCCCCAAGAAGTCGGCGGCGCCGGAGCCGACATGATGACCTTCAATCTGATGCTCGAGGAGCTGGCGCGCGGCTCGCTCAGCTTGGCCGCCAGCGTGGCCATGCAGGGGCTGATGGGCACCGATTTCATCTATCGTTTCGGGACCGAGGAGCATAAAGAGCGCCTGTTGGGCCCGGCGCTGGCGGGCGAAAAGTTGGGCGGCATCGCCATGACCGAACCCGACTACGGATCGGACCTGGCGGGGATCACGACTGCCGCCGAGCAGGACGGCGACGAGTGGGTCATCACGGGCCAAAAGATGTGGGTCACCAGCGCCTCCCGGGCCGATTTCTTCACCATCGCCGCCAAAACCGATCCGGAGGCCGGCTTCAAAGGCATCGACTTGTTCCTTGTCGAGAAGGATATGCCGGGCGTCCGGGTTGGAAAGCCCATTCACAAGTTGGGGACCCGGGCCTCGGAGACCGCGGAGCTGGCCCTCGACCACGTCCGGGTTCCGGCCCAAAACCTGTTTGGCGACCAGGGCTCTGGATATAAGAACCTGGGCGCAATCCTGGGCGAGATCCGGGTCATGACGGGCGCGCTGAGCGTCGGTCTGGGCAGGGCGGCCCTGGATGCAAGCCTGGACTACGCGCAGGAGCGGGAACAGTTCGGCCGCCCGATCGCCAAGTTTCAGGCCATCCAGCACAAGCTGGCCGAGATGGCCACCGAGCTGGAGGCGGCCCGTTGGCTGGTGCATTACGCGACCTGGAAGGTCGATGAGGGCATGTCGGATCCCACGACCGCGTCGATGGCCAAGCTGGCGGCCTCCGAAATGGCCCAGAAGCTGGCCGATGAGGCCACACGCATTTTCGGCAGTTATGGCTACGCCATGGAGTTCGAGGCACAAAGGTACTACCGCGACGCCAGGTTCCTGCTTTACGGGGGCGGCACGAGTGAGATTCTGAAGAACGTGATCGCCAAGGATCTGCTGAGGTGAGAGGTTGATGAGTCCCCCCGGATTCAGAGAGGGAGCGTTCCCCGGCTCAGCGGTGCGCTGAGGACTCATCGCGCAAACCCTGCCGGGGTTGCGATCAGACCGCAGAAGCGAACGCGGGCCGCCGGTGGACAAGGAGAGCTATGGCCGAGGATTCACCCATTCGAGTATTGGTCGCCAAGCCCGGTCTGGACGGCCATGATCGCGGCGCGAAAGTCGTCGCTCAAGCGCTGCGCGACGCGGGCATGGAGGTTCTGTACACGGGGCTGCACAAGACCGTAGAGGAGATCGCCCAGGCCGCGCTGGAGGAGGATGTGGACGTCATCGGGCTGTCCATATTGTCCGGCGCCCACCAGTCGATCAGCGAAAAGCTGATCCAGCGACTTCAAGAGTTGGGCGTGGAGGACGCGCTGATCGTGGTCGGCGGCAACATTCCCGCCTCCGACCGCCCGCAGCTACTGGAAGCCGGCGTTGACGGCGTCTTCCCTACTCGATCGGACCTGAGTGAGATTGTGGATTTCATTCGACAGGGGGTGCACCACGGACGAGGTACACGAGGAGGCAACGATGGCTGAAAAGGAGAGGAATCTACGGCGCGCGGTGCTCGAATCCGGCATCCCGCTGAATCCCGTCTACGGACCGGACGACCGGGCCGACCAGGACTTCGAGCGGCATATCGGCCAGCCGGGTGAATACCCGTTCACGCGCGGCATCCATCCGTACATGTACTGCGAGCGAGTCTGGACCATGCGTCAGTACGCCGGCTTCGGGACCCCGGCCGAGACCAACGAGCGTTTCAAGTACCTGATCTCCCACGGACAGAACGCGCTCAATGTGGCGATGGACCTGCCGACCCAAATGGGGCTTGACTCCGACGACCCGATGGCTGAGGGCGAAGTCGGCAGGGTCGGGATGGCCGTGGATAGCCTGCGGGATATCGAGGTGGCCTTCGAGGGCATCCCCATCGATGAGATCAGCGTTTCATTGACCATCAACGCCCCCGCCGCCATCCTCATCGCGATGTACTTGGCCATGGCCGAGAAGCGCGGGGTTCCGCTGGGGAAAGTGCGCGGCACCGCCCAGAACGATATCTTGAAAGAGTACGTCGGCCGAGGCGCGTGGGTCCTGCCTGTGGAGCCGTCGGTCAAACTGATCGTGGACACGCTTGAATACTGCGCCGAGCACGCGCCCAAGTATTACGCGGTGAGCGTGTGCGGCTACCATATGCGCGAGTCGGGCGCCACGCCGGTTCAGGAAATCGCCTGGGCCTACTGCATCGCCCGCGCATACATCGCGCGCACGATCGACCGCGGCTTGGACGTAGACGACTTCGCAGGCCGTATCTCATTCAACTTCAACATCTTCGGGAACCTCTGGGAGCAGGTGGCCAAGTTCCGCGCCGGCCGCCGCCTGTGGGCCAAGCTCATGCGCGAGGAATTCGGCGCGGAGAACCCCCGAACCATGAAGATGAAGATGATCGCCGGCGGCGGCGGGATGGGCCTGACGATCGAAGAACCCGAGAACAACATCGTGCGCGGGGCCTATTACGCGCTCGCCGCCGCGCTGGGCGGCGCCCAGACGATGGCCCTGTGCTGCTACGACGAGGCCTACACGATCCCGACGCCCAAAGCCCAGCTGATTTCCCTGCGGACGATGCAGATCCTGGCCGAGGAGATGGGGCTGGCGGATACGGTCGACCCGCTCGCCGGTTCATATTTCATCGAATCCCTGACCGACGAGATGGAGGAGCGGATGGTCGAGGAGATCCAGCGCATCGACGAGATGGGCGGCATCGTGGAGCTGATCAGCGACGGAACGATACAGGCCCAGGCAGCGCAACAGGCGTACGAATACGAGAAGGCGATCGCCAACGGGGACCTGGTCAAGATCGGGGTCAACAAATACGAGTCCGAGGAGTCCGAATCGCCCGAAGTTGAGCTGCATCCTTACCATCCCGAAGCCGCCGAAGAGCAGATAGAACGACTAGCCGAGGTGCGCGCGGAAAGGGACCAGGGCGAGGTGGACCATTGGCTGGACGAGCTGCGGACGGCGGCCGTCGAAGGCCGCAACGTGATGCCGACTCTCGTCGAGGCCGTCAAGGCCTACTGCACGCTCGGCGAGTTGATGGGAGTGCTCAAGGAAGTTCACGGGGAGTTCGAGGAACCGGTGGCGATTTAGCCTCTGTTGGCCCGTGCGCTTGAGCCCCTCGCAACTGGCACCCAGCAACCGGCTACCCGCGGCAAGCCTCTGGCTGCTGGCCGCAGGCGCTTGGCCCGTCACTGAGGTCCGTGAGCGATGCCGTCCCGGCTGGATGGTCCTGCCCTGCCACCAAGTTAACGTCATCCTGAGGCCGCATCGCGCCCTCACCAGAATGAGCCTCCCATGAGGCCGAAGGATCTCCAAGCGCGCGGCGATCCCGAGGGCCGCTGCGGGCGCGGCGGGTCCGTGCTCGATGGAGGCGATGTGCCGGGTCAGCCGTGCGACGAACACCAGGTTCGCCCCCACGAGACTCTTGGGTCGCACTGATGACCACCGCTTGATTCCCCGAACTGATCGCCTCAGAACCCTTACCGCACTGCCGCAGCTAACAGCCTCTCGAATTCGCTGCCGAACTTGCGCGCCAGTTCCTCGGAGTACAGGATCATTAGGTTCTCATCGTTGCGCTCCTCGGCCGAATTCGAGAAGTTGTACGAACCGGTGATGACGATTGACCGGTCGATGATCAGGACCTTGTGATGCATGTTGCCGGTGTTGGTGTCCAGTTGTATCTCCAAGCCCGCCTCTCGAAGCCTCTCCACGTCCGAGCCGACGGCGTCGGCTCGGACCGCTTCTACCACGCCGCGAACCCTGACACCACGGTCGGCCGCCTCCAGCAAGGCTTCGGCGATCGGATCAGCAGTGAGGGTGAATGCGAGCAGATCGATCGAGAGCCGCGCGCCCTCCAGCTCCCGTAGAATGGCCCGAGCGGCCCCGTCGTCCGGGGAGAAATATACATGGGCTCGACTGCCGTCCCCGAGGGTGACGGCCGGATAAGGGGTGTCCGACCGGGACAGCGGCCCGAAGCGCTCTTCAAGAAACATCTCCTCGAACTCCCGGCGGTAGTTGACCACCATGTCATCGGAACGGATGCGCACCTGATTGTTGTCGTTGCGGAAGAACCCGCTCCATGTCAGATTCGTCGATCCCGTCCAGACCTCCAATTCATCGATGATCAGGAACTTATGGTGCATCAGGCCCGGCCTCGGATCAGCCACCAGCGGGACGCCGGCCAGCGCCAGGCTCTGAAACGCCGCCCCCTCCGAGTTGGTTCCTTCCGTCACCAGCCGCACGCGCACCCCCCGCTCGTGAGCGGCGATCAGCGCGTCGCGCACCGTGGGCAGGTCGAGGTCATACAGCGCGGCTTCGATCGAGAACTCGGCGCCATTCAGACTCTCGACCAAAGGGCTCTCGGGGCTCGTCGCTGCGCCCTCGGCTTGGGCCAGCCCGGGCGCGCTGAACATGATCGAGATCCCACCCTGACGATCGTCCGCAACCATAAGAGTTGCCCGCGGATCAGTCGCTTGAGCGGGATTCTGCACGTAAAGAAAGACCACCGCTGCTCCGATCAGAAGCAGACCGGCGGCCGTTTCAAACCAGACTCGAGAATTTGTGCGGGCCATTTCCCCCTCCCGCCCCGCAGCGGGCCCCGATCAGCCTACGACGTCGGCCGCAGCGCGATTACCTTATGGCGCAATTCTTCCAGTGTGTCCGCCATCTCTCGCCCCTCCCGCGCGGAGCGCCTTTTCAAGAACGCCAGCTCGGCACAAGCCTGCCGGAACCGTCCCTGTCGACGCCAGCCGCTGACGTCACCGGCGAGCAGCGGCTGCCATCGAGAGGGGCCGCGCCTGAAGAACGAGCTCACCTTGGCCAAGTCCTCCCGGCGCAACGTGCCGCGATCGATTTCGTCCTCGAGAAAGCGGGCCACAATCCGGCCCTCCCGGACCCACGAGCTCACGATCACCCCCAAGAGGAACAGCACACCGAAGGCGTCGAAGACCAGCGTCATTCCCAGGCCCAGAGGCGAGACCTCGATCAACGTCAATCCGGTGTTGTGTCCGGCGTGGGCCAGAACAGCCGCGCCGAAGCCGAGCGCCAGCAAGAAAGGGCGGGCCCACCTGGCCCGCACCAAAGCGGCGGCCCCGACCGCCAGGCCCATCAAGCCCGTGTACATCGCATGATTGAGCCCGAACAACACGGAACGAACCCCCGCCAGGACGAGCAGGCTAGAGACATCTTGGCTTGACGCCAAGTAGAGAATGTTCTCGACCGCGCCAAAGCCGAATCCGATCACCGCCCCGTAGAGAAGACCGTCGAAGAGTGAATCCAATTCGCCTCGCAAGAAGTACCAGAGGGCGCCCAAGCCAGCGGCTTTCGTCGCCTCTTCCACGAGGGGTGCGGCGAATCCAGTTGAGGCCACCGAGTAGGCCAGCCCATCGCTCCCTAAGAGCCACGCCAAGGGGATGTTGAGCAACAGGCCCATCACAATCGAAAGCAGCGCCGCGGGAATGAAACCCCACACAAATGCGGCGATTAGGAGCGGCCACGGCTCGCGCTCATATCGGTCGAACCACCACAGGATCAGCGTGTAGAGCACCAGCGGCAGCGCGCCGAAGGTGATCGCCAGGGGCAGCAGCGCGATGACATTCACCGGCTACGCCCAAGAGGCGTTATGGCTTTGAATATCGAGGCGGGTGGGGTTCCGACGCTGGAAGCCCGCTCATCCCAGTCACGTATTGGATCGTAGTTCCCATCTTCGATCTGAACGAAACCGGACAGGCCGAACTCGCTCAGAATCTCGCGGCCCATCGGCCCGTCCTTCAAAGTCATCAACGCATCCTTGATGGCCCAACGCACTTCAGTCGGAACCGATCTCAAAGCGACCCACGGAGGGATCGGGCTCGGACCGACCGTGTCGATCCTTCTGATTTCCCGCGTCAGCTCGGGACGCCGCTTCAGCTCCCAGTCGAGTACGGTCGTGTCAATGGCGGCCACGTCGACCCTTCCCCCCATAATCCATCGCAAAGCGCGGACGTGAGTCCCCGCCTCCCAAACTTCCCTGAAGTCATCCCAGGCGAGCCCATTCCTCGCCAGCCAGACGCGCGCGCTGTTGTAGCCGGAGTGAGAACCGGGCTCGTTGTACGCCCAGCGCGTCCCCTTCAAGTGCTCGCTGGAACGGATCACCGAGCTCTCGGCGACAACGATGTCCGAGAAGTAGACCGGCTCGCCGCCGTACCGCGCACCGGACATTACCGGAGCTGCAAGCAGCTCCACCGGATCGCCGCCGTCCGCCATCCACACATAGGGCAGACCACAGATCCAAAAAAGATCCACCTCGCCCCGGCGCACCATCGCATCCCGGATCCTCCAGTTTCGATCCAAGAGCGGCTCGATCCGTAACTCCAATTGGGATGACAGGCATTCTGCCAGCGCGGCCACCATGGGGTCCATCGTCGGCGCCATGCAGGAGGTCAGGCGCAGCTTATCCATCGTCCCCCTGTTTGGAATCGGGACTCCCGATGCCATCAATCCCCCATGTGTCCGGGCTGGTCAGTTCCACACTGTTTCCCGCCGGATCGCGCACGTAGATGGACCGTCCACCGCTCGGCCATTCGACCTCGGCCTCCACCTCGACGCCGAGGTCCTCCAGGTGCTCCTTCCAGCGCAACAGATCCGCTTTGGGTACCGAGAACGCCACGTGCCCCGGTCCCCGCGCTCCGTGCGAAGGCACATCACCCTGCGAGGACTCCGTCGCCTGGGGGTCGAACAGGAGAAACATCCCTTTCCCACAGCGCAGGAAAACGTGCCGGCCCGCCACCTCGCCGAACGGCTCCAAGCCCAGGACTTCGAGATAAAAGCGGCTCGCCGTCTTGAGATCATCCACGTACAGACAGGTCTCGATCACGCTGTGGACCTTCATGCTAAGCTCTCATTCTCGCGTCGTTTCGGCCTCAACCCGGCCGCCGTTTCTGGAGCACCGGTATTGAGGCCAACTTATCCTCGTCGAGGAGGTCCCAATAGATCCCGTCAGGCTGATCACCCTCGGCCTTGCATTGGATGGCCCGTTCGGGCGTGACGATACAATCCAAAAGCACGTCGTGCTCGCTGCGCGGCAGGTCCTCCTCCAGCACCTGCAGCTCATGGACCGTCGTCACCACCGGGGCGTTTCGCTCGAGCAGCCCGCTCTCAACGGCCAGTCCGTACTCCAGGTCGGAATAGCCGCCGCCCTTGCCGACTCGCACTCCGGCGGCGTTCACGGCCACCGATCCGGCGATCACCATATCGATCGATCTCATGTCTTCCAGCTCCACCGGGCGGCCCAGCTTGCCCGCGCCTTTGATCGTGGACGCCCGGCGCAGGTCGTCGTCGGCCATCCGATCCGGGTCCAGCTCCAGAAAACACTCCAGCTCACGTAGCCGAGGGACCGCCATGTAGACGAGCTTTCCGGCCTCCAGCGCCAGCTCGCGCACCCGCCGCTGGGGTGAGTCCGGATTGCACTTCAGGACCCGACTGCGCCGCCAGAATGGCTGCTCCGTCAGACGCTCGGCGGCCTGTTCGGCCCCCTTGAAATTGGGAATCCGGCCCTCCGCACCGGGGAAGCGGTCGACGTCATGCTCCTGGAGAGCCGCCCAGACCTGCTCGCGGATCCTACGCTTCCCGCCGTCTCCCATAACGTCTCCCTTACGCGCGGCCGCTGTACTTGAAGCAGCCGACCAGATGATCGTCGATCATGCCCACCGCCTGCATGAATGCATAGCAGATCGTCGGACCGACGAACTTGAACCCGCGACCCTTGAGCTCGGCCGCCATGGCCTGCGACGGAGGGCTCCTCGTGGGCAGCTCCTCGAAGCGCTCCGCCCGCGGCCCCTTGATCGGTTCGCCATCCGTGAAGCCCCATAGCAGTTCGGAAAACGACTCGCCCTTATCCTGCATCTCCACCAAGACTTCGGCGTTGTGGATCGTCGCCTCGATCTTGCTGCGATTGCGCACGATGCCTTCGTCGGCGAGAAGCCGGGCAAGGTCCTCATCACTAAAGCTTTTGACGATCCGCGGGTCGAAATCGTGAAAAGCGCGCTTGAATCCAGCGCGCTTGTGCAGGATCACCCTCCACGACAGTCCCGCCTGGAAGATATCCAGCGAAAGATGCTCGAACAGCTCCCGATCGTCGTGGACGGGCACGCCCCACTCCTTGTCATGATAGGCGGCCATGAGCGGATCATCGTCGCCGAAGCAACGCGGCCGATCGGGCACGGCCTCACTCACCCACGACCTCCCGTCCCGGAAATGGAGGACTTTGATGTGGGATTAGCCACCATCTGATCCCTTCCTGATCGCGAACCAACTGCTCGGCATGTCCATTCGTCAACTGAACCCTCAGCTTTCTCGCTTCTCCGATGCCCCCTGGATGAGGGGTCACGGCGGGCTCAACCTGCCCTCCCCTATCAGCGTCAGGTCCGGTGGGGTTGCTGCCACATCAAGAGGGCCAACACGAGCGTATGTTGTAATGATAGATAGAGTTCGGGGAAAATCAACAGCCAAGAGAGGTGCACTTCGATGAAGGCTTATCTGGTTCAACACGCCAAAGCGTTGTCAAAGGAAGAGGACCCCGAACGGCCGCTTTCAGACGAGGGCCGGCGCGAGATCGAAGCCATGGCCCGTTACGCGATCGATAACGTGGATCTGGAGGTGGCGCGGATCTGGAACAGCGGCAAGACGCGCGCCGCGCAAACGGCCGAGCTGCTGGCGGAACATCTGAAGCCACCGTTGGGGGTTCGCGTTTCGGAGGAGTTAGGACCGGTGGACGATCCAAAAGCGTGGGCGGACCGACTCCCCGAAATGAGTCACGACGTCATGTTGGTCGGCCACCTGCCCCATCTGAGCAAACTGACCTCACTGCTTTTGGCCGGCGACCCGGAGCGAACCGTCGTGAACTTCCGCAACGCGGGCATCGTGTGCCTGGCTTATGAAGAGGAATCCTGGTCGCTCCAGTGGCTGCTCCGGCCCGAGCTTATTCCCTCCTAGCCCTGAACCGTCTTTTCAAATCGGCCTGCGTCACGGCGCCCGGCCGCGCCGGGCGAGTGGAACCACCCCCAAGCGGGTTCGATTTGGTCTTCCCGATCCCCACAGGCAGGCCAGATCGGTCGATTTGGGAAGCGAATGAGGTTGGTCAACGGGCCAAACGCCATTGGGCTTACTTGGTCCCGGTCAGAACGTGACGCTCAACGTACATCAAGCTCCACGACGGTGACCCCCTCGCCGCCTTCGGCCGGCTCGCCTCCACGATAGGAAGCCACATAGGGATTCCCCTCAAGGGAATCGCGCACCACACGGCGAAGTTTGCCGGTACCTTTACCGTGAATGACCCGCAGCGAACGCAGTCCCGCCATGAACGCGGCGTCCATCCGTCGGTCCAGTTCGATGAGCGCTTCGTCGGCCGTTTGGCCGCGTAGATCGAGCTCGGCCGGCGGGGCTTCCGTGTCGGGCGTGCTGACGCCGACGCTAGGCGACGGGGATGGCGCCGAGGCTTCACCCCCGTCCTGCGGCACCAGCTCGTCGACCTTCGCCCGCACCCGGAGCGCGCCAACTTGGACTTCGGCTTCAGCTTCCCCTAGCTCGACGATCACGCCTTCGCTGTTCAAGCTGCGGACCCGGACGCGATCGCCGGGGCTCAGGTCCCGCTCCCTATCCGGGGCGGCCGGGCCCTGGTCGGCCACCGGCTGACGGACATGCCCTTCGAGGGCTTCCGCTTCGCCGGCGACTTCCTCGACCGCTTCCAAAGGTTGCTGCGCGTTCCTGAGTCGGCGCCGCAGGTCGCGGATTTCCGCTTGTAGTTCCTCCAACTCGTTCTCCGCCTGCCGGCGAGCCTGCTCCAATATTTCCCGGCGCTCGTCTTCGACGTTCTCAAGACGCCCCGCTAATTCGGCGCGCGCCTGCTCCGCCGCCGCCCTCGCTTCCTCAGCTTCCTGACGGGCCCTCCGGGCGGCCTCGCGCTGGCGATGAATGTCCTCCAGAAGCTCCCCCGCGTCGAGCTCCTCGGCGGTCACATGGGAGCGCGCCCGTTCCACAACAGTCTCATCCAAGCCGAGCCGTTGGGCGATCGACAGCGCGTTCGAGCGCCCGGGAAGTCCAATCGTCAGATGGTACGTGGGCTCCAGGGTCTCAAGGTCGAACTCGACGCTGGCGTTGCTCACCCCTTGTTGGGCGTGAGCGAAGGCCTTCAGCTCAGCAAAGTGCGTGGCCACGAGCGTGGTCGACCCGCGGTCGAGGAACTCCTGCACAAGGGCCATGGCCAACGCGGATCCTTCTTGCGGGTCGGTTCCGGCGCCGAGCTCGTCCAGCAGGACCAAACTCCGCTCATCGGCCCCGTTGAGAATGCGGATGATGTTGGACACGTGCGCCGAGAACGTCGAGAGGGACTGCTCGATCGACTGTTCGTCGCCGATGTCGGCGTAGACCTGCTGAAACGTGGAGATCTCGCTTCCTTCTTCGGCCGGAATGTGCAGGCCACATAGTGCCATCAGAGTCAGCAATCCAGCGGTTTTGAGGGTTACGGTTTTGCCGCCGGTGTTCGGGCCGGTGATCACGAGCGCCCTGACGTCCTCCTCGAGCACAAGGTCCACCGGGACCACCTGCTCGGGCTCGAGCAGTGGATGGCGCGCGCCGAGCAAGCGCACGGTCGGCCGCACGCGTCCACCCTCATCCGTGGCTGGGGGTTCCCGGAGCCGTGGTTCGGTGGCCGTCAATTCCCGTGCATAGCGGGCTTTGGCGAACGCCAGGTCCAGCTCGGCCAGACCCCGGACGGTCGAGTCAATTTCCGCACGAGCCTCGCCGACCCGCTGCGACAGCTCGGCCAGCAGCCGGCGGATTTCCTGCCTCTCGGCCAGTTCCAGCTCACGCACGCGGTTGTTCAGATCTACGGCTTGGAGCGGTTCGACGAAGAGAGTCGCGCCCGAGGAGGACTGATCGTGGACGACGGCTTTGAGCTTGCCTTTGTGTTCGGCCTTGAGGGGGATCACGTAGCGACCCTCCCGCTGCGTCACGATCGGCTCCTGCAGCAAACGGGAGATTTTCGAATCGGCCACCATCGACTCCAGCTTGTCGTGCAGTCGGTCGAAGGCAACCTTGTGATCGCTGCGAATCTCCTTCAGCCTATCGGAGGCGGAATCGAGCACCTCACCCCGCTCATCGAGCACTTTGGAGATCCGGTCGATCAACCCCTGGGGGGTGGTCAAAGATTGGGCGATCGTCCAGAGTACAGGGAGATCATCTTCCCAGGCTTCAAGATGGCGCCGTCGGGTGCGGCCCGCGATCAAGGTGTCTTTGATGCGCAGAAAATCGTGCGGCTCCAGCACCAGACCCCGCGCCGCGTCGGCGGTTTGGGGCCGCACGTCACGGGCGCCGCCGATGCTCAACTCCGGATCGTGCTCGAGTAGGCGGCGCGCTTCCCCGGTGGCGCTCAATCCGCGCGCCGCAGTCTCGCGGTCCGCCGAAGGCGTCAAGCCTCTGGCCAGCTCTTTCGAGGCGGAGAAATGGGCATGGGCCGCCAACCGCTCCAGGATTTTGGGCAGCTCCAGCGTCACCTGTGACTTGTCGTCCATGGCGGGGGAAGTGTAGCACGGAGCTGTCTTCAGGCGTCAGCAGTCAGATATCAGGCTTCAGCCCTCAGTGTCCAGTCAACGAATTACCAGTTACCGGTTACCGAGAGAAGGAACACCAAGACACAAAGACTCAAATTTCCCCTTTGTGTACTTATAGAATTCCCTTCATGCCCTTTGTGTCTTCGTGGTTCGCCTCCCGGTTCCCGAACCCCGAGGTCCGGCTTCGCCTAAAACGCGAGCACATCCTCCATCATCTCCGCGATGCGCTCCTCACCCGGTAGGACTTGGGCCATCAGGTCCTTGTTGTAGGGAATCGGCACGTCGGGGGTGGCCAGGCGCCGCAGGGGCGCGTCCAGGTGCATGAAGCCTTCGTCGGCCAGTGTGGCGATGATCTCGCCGCCGAAGCCCGCCGTGCGCGTATCCTCGTGGACCACCAGGCAGCGGGAGGTCTTGCGCAGTGATTCCAGCACCGCGTCCTTGTCCCACGGGATCACCGTGCGCAGGTCGAGCACCTCGACGCGGTCGCCTAAACGCTCAGCGGCGCGCAGCACCGGGTGGACCATCGCCCCCCAGGTCACGACCGTCAGTTCGTCGCCCTCGCGCAGCCGGGCGGCCTTGCCGAACGGCAGCGCGTAGTTCTCACCCGGGTCAGGACGCCGGGCCTCGGCGCCGTCCAACAGGGCGCGGTGTTCGAAGAACATCGTCGGATCTTCACCACGCAGCGCGGTGCGCATTAACCCGGCCGCGTCGGCCGCGTTGCTGGGGTAGGCAAGCCGCCAGCCGATCGTGTGCGCGAAAATGGCCTCGCCGGACACGGAGTGCCAGGGATCGCCGACCTTCTTGCTGTAGCCGACGGGAATGCGCACGACCACCGGCGCGGCGAATTTTCCCGCCGTGCGCCAGCGAATGATGCCGATATCGTTGATCTGCTCCGTGGCCGGATCGGCGTACTTGCGGAACTGGATCTCGGGGATCGGTAACAGGCCGGCCATGGCCAGCCCAACGGAACGCCCCATGATGCCCTCCTCGGAAAGCGAGGTGTCGAAGACTCGCTGCTCACCGAAAGCCTCCTGCAGACCCATGGTGGCTCCATGAACACCACCTTTGGCCCCTACATCCTCGCCGAACACCAGCGCCCGAGGGTTCGACTCCAGCTCCTGGCGCAGCACCCGGCGGATCGCCTCGATCAGGTTGATCCTCGGCCCTTTGGTCTCAGGGGCCGTGTCGAAATCGAGCTCGCGTCGACCCAGCTCCGGGGACACGCCGCCTATTTGCTGCAGCTCACCGTCAAAGAAGACATAGCGGCGCGGGTCTTCTCGGGGAGGCTCATGCCGGCGGGCCGCCTCCAGGGCCTGCTGCAGTTCCTCTCGGACCTCTTGCCGCACCTGCTCAAACCGATCCTTCCCGAGAAGCCCAGCCAACGCCTTGACCGGGTCGTTTTCTCTCTCGGCCTGAAGCTCCTCTTCGTCCTTGTAGGCCTGGTTGTCGATAAAGGTATGACCGGTCAATCGCGGAATGCGCAGCCTCAACAGCGCCGGGCCCTTCTGACTGCGGACGTGCTGCACCGCCTCGTCGATCAGGGCGGCTGTGCGCTCGGGTTCCGTTCCGGGCCCGTGCATTACGCGTAGATTGCCGAAGCTCTCCAAATTAACAGCGATGTTGCCACCCGGCGTCTGCAAGTTGGACGGCACAGAGAGGCCGTACTTGTTGTCCTCGATGAAGAAAAGCATGGGCAGTGAGAGGGTGGTGGCGATCGTCAGGCCGGACCAGAAACCGTTGGCCGCCACCGAACCGTCGCCGCCCATGGCGGCCGCGATGGCGCCGTTCCATTCCTCCTCGCCGAGCACCTCGGCGTGATAGCGGATGGCCTGGGCCCAGCCTGCGATCGGTGTGTACTGAGCGCCAACGTCCCCAGAGGCGGGCAGCACGGTCGGCCCTTCATCTCGCGCCAGCGAGTACATCACACCCACATCCCGGCCTTCGGTCGGTGTGCCGATGCGTGCAAAGCCAGCCGCGAGCGCTTCCTCGAGCGTCATTCCGGCCGCAAGTATGAACGGGCGCGAGCGATAATACACTCCGGCCGCGTCGTGCGGGTGGTTCAGGGACAGCGCAAGAAGGACCTGGATCAGCTCGTGACCCATGGCCGAGAACTGGTATGCGACTTCGCCGGACGGGGCCAGCTCTTGCTCCTCGAGCTCATCGAGCTCGCGCGAGCGCAGGACCAGTCTGGCAACGCTCGTCCAATCTGGCGCGCTCTCGGCCTCCGCCGTCGTCGTGGGTTGGGTGGTTTCCATCGCTTCTATCCGGCACTCATTATATCCAGCCGGTGCACTCGCGCCGTCCCTCGGCCGTCCAGCGACTTAAAGCGAAGTCTCGCCGCCCGATCGCCTTCAACAACATTGGGCTGGTCATCGGACACCATGCGGGGCCGGTTATCCTTCCTCCGCCTGCAATTCCTCCAGGGACCGCATCTCTTGCCGGGCGTTTCGCCAGCGAACGACGAGGTTCACAATATATATGGCCATCATGCCCAGAATCGCCCCCATGCCGAGCAGCATGAAATTGAACGTCTCCGCCGTGCCTTCTTGGAACAGTGGCATCTATCCTCCTGCGGCAGGCGCCTACCCCGACAGCATTTTCATCTTCAACGCTTCCACCCGATCGGTCAGCCGCTGCAGCCGCAAGCGATGCCAGAGGAGCGCGCCGTAGATGACGGTAAACGTGACAAGGCTGAAGATGAAGGTTTGCAGCATCTTGGCGGTCATGTCGAACGAGCCCTCGGCGGTCGGATCGCCGCTGCCGATCACCACCGGGTGGATCGTGCGCAGCAGACGGATGGACAGGAAAGTGATCGGGACGCTGATGAAGCCGACGATGCCGTAGACGGACCCGAAGCGCGCCCGTCTTTCTGGGTCCTCGATGCCCTGCCGGAGCATCAAATAGGCGATGTAGATCAGCTCCATCACCGTCGCCGTCACCAGCCGCGGATCCCACGTCCACCAAGTGTTCCACACCGGTCGCGCCCAGATCGAACCGCTCACGATGTTGATCAGGGCGAACACCACCCCGATCTCCACCGAGGCGACTGCGACCCGATCCCAGCGGCGATCCCGGCGCCACAAGTAGATCGCGCCGGCGATCGCGGTGACCAGAAAAGCTACGGCGCCCACCCAGCCCGCGCTTACATGAAAGTAGAACACCCGCTGGACTTCACCCATCACCGCCTCACGCGGCGCGTAGAACAACACCGCGCCAAGCGCCAGCAGAAACATCGCACCGGCCAGACCGGTGAGCGCTTTGAGCGCCCTTGGAGTGTCATTCATTCGATGGACCTCCTCGCCGAATCCGCGCACCTCTCAATCCTGCACAACGTATTCAAACACCATCATCGCGACGGCGACGAAGATCACATCATAGACCACCAGAAGGTTGATCCACGGCGCGACCTCCGCCGGTTCCACGCCCTGCAGAAATCCGTTGCTGGCCTTAACCGCCGCGATCAGCACCGGAAGGACGACCGGGAAGAGCAGGATCGGCAGCAGCACGTCCCGGGTCCGAGTCTGCACCGCCATCGCCGCCAGCAGCGTGCCGACCGCCGAATAGCCCGTCACACCCAGCAGCACGACCAGCAAGAGCCCGGGGTGCAGCAGGTTCACATTGTACAAGGCGCCGAAGAAAGGGATCATAATCGCCGCGACGAGGAGGATAAAGAGCAGGTTGGCGATCGTCTTGCCGAAGTAGAGCGCGCTGCGGTCCACCGGCGCCAGCAGCAGGCCGTCCAGCCCGCCGCGCTCGCGCTCCATCGCCATCGACCGGTTCAATCCCAACGTGCCTGCGAAGGCCAGCGTCACCCACAGCACGCCCGAGGAGAGCGTCGCCCGCAGTTGGACCTGGAGATCCAGCGCGAAGTTGAACACCAGGATCACCAGCGCTGAGAAGACCAGCATCGCACCCAGCAGCTCGCGATTGCGCAGCTCGGCGGCAAAGTCCTTCCACACCAGTGTCGTCACCGCCCGCAGATACGCCCGCCATCCGGCCGGCGCGGCCACTTCCCGCTCCACCGCCGCCTCGCGGCGCTCGCTCAGCCTCTCAGACACGGGTCACCTCGCGGTAGAGCTCCACCAGCTCACTGGGCGGGACATGGGCCGTCGCTACCGAGGCGGCCATTCGGCCGTGCGCCAGCACGTCCACCCGCGCAGCCAGCGCATGTGCACGGGCCAGATCATGCGAGGTCATCACAATGGTCCGGCCCTGGCCGGCAACCCGCTCCAGAAGATCATCGAGCATGGCGGCGGCCTCCTGATCAAGCCCGGTGTGCGGCTCGTCGAGCAGCAGTACCCGCGGCTCGTGCAGCACGGCACGGCCGATGGCCAGCCTCTGCTGCATGCCGCGCGAAAAGGCGCGCACGAGCTCATCGCGCACCGGCCGCAGACCGACCATCTCGAGCAACGACTGCACCCGCTCGTCGATGTCCCGCACGCTGTACATCCTGCCGTAAAAGCGCAGGTTCTCCCAAGCGGTCAGATCCCCGTACAACAGCGGTTGATGGGCGACAACTCCGAGGCGACGGCGCACCTCGCCCGCCGCCCCCGGGAGCGGGAAGCCAGCGATGCGAACCAGGCCCGCCGTCGGGCTCGCCAACGAGGCCAGGATGCGCAGGAAAGTTGTCTTCCCCGCGCCGTTCGGCCCCACGATGGCTACAAACTCGCCGGGCTCGACGTTGAAATCGAGCCCACGCAGGACCGGCTTCAAGCCAAAACTCTTGACTATCCCCCGTGCTTCAATCATCAGCGGCCTCGATCAGCTCGATCAGCTCGGCCTTCAGCTCCCGGCGGCGATGGCGGTAGGCGGTTTCATCGACCCCGCCGCGCTCGAAATTGTCGTCCAGCTCAGCGATCGCTTGGAGCAGCGAACGGCGACGGCGCTCGAGGCCCCCGTCGGTCTCTCTCGCTTGCGATGACGGATCGCCCACGATCCAAGGACGATACCACCACGCCAGCGCGCCCAACGCCAGCACCAGCGCCGCTGCTCCAACCACCCAGCCGACATCGAAGGACCGCGGTAGGATCCGCGCCCACAGCGGCGGCCCTTCCAGCCGAAGCCGCAGTGTCTCGCCAGCCCGCAGTGAGCCCAAATTGTACTGATGGAATCTTTCACCCGCCGCCTCGCGCGTGCCGGCATCCTGAACAGCCGGCCCACTCACCCCGGGCCCGCCTTCGGCCACCAACACCGTTACCGCTTCTACCGGCACCGTTATGGGCTGAACGAGGTCTTCATCCCCCTGCAGCGGTAGGTCGAAGCTGAACACGACCCGGGATTCCTCCCCGCCGGGCCGCAGCGGGGTGGTCAGCCTGAAGCCGAGCTCCGTCGGCTGGTAGCGCTCGCCCGGCGAGCTGTCCTCGAATCGAATGTCACTCGCGCCGGCGGGCAAAGCCACTTCGACGCCGCCTTCCTCTTCCACCGGGGCGACGGTCCTATCGCCTTCGTTGACAACTATCCAGAGCTCAACGACCCGTACGGATTGCTCGGTGGGTCGATCGATCAGGACGTGCACCCTGCGAGCCACGACTTCGCTCGCATCGGGGGTCGACTCGTACACCGTCAGTGACAGATCCGTCGGCTCGTCGGTCTCCCCGAGGTGGGCCACATCCGAGATATAGCGCACCCCCTGATAGTCGGCGCTTACGACGAACAGCCGACCGGGCACGGCCTCCAGATCTGGAAACGCAAACCCCCCGTCGGATCCCACTTCGGCGCTCTCGGTGAGGACTTGCCGCTGATCGTCGAAGGCGTGCAGGGTCACGCTCAATGACGTCGAAATCGGCTCCCCGGTCATCCCGTTCACGACCTGGCCGCTGATTTCCGCCGATCGCTCGCCGGAAGGCCTCTCCGACGGCTCATCCGCGGTCCCGGCGACCGGGCTTTCACGGTCGAACCCCAGCGACTGGACGTAGGCCGCCAGCGCCCTCACCTGCCCGTCGTCGAGCTGGTCACCGAAGGCCGGCATGGAGCCCTCGACGCCCTCCTGGATAACACCAGCAATGTCGGTGCGCGAGCGGAGCGCAAAATCGCCCGGCCGCACCAGGCTTGGCCCCGACTCGGTGCCCCCGCCGACCGCGCCGTGACACTCGGTACAGTACTGATCGAACAGAGCGGAGGCCTGCGATGGGCCGGGGAGGCTCAGCGACAACGCATACGCCACCACATCCCAGCGCTGCTGTGCCGTCAGGCTGTTGAAGGGAGGCATGAAGCGGTCCATCCGGCCCTGTGTGACCACTTCGAACCACTGGCGCGGCGTCGCCCCCGTGGCGAGCGCCGGGTCCGCCAGCGCCGAGGGGGCCGAAGGCAGGTCGGAGGCCTGCGGGCCGTCGCCCAGCCCGGTCTCCCCGTGACAAGGCGCGCAGCGGGCGGCGTAGATCGCCTCCCCCGCCGCCAGATCCGGCCGAGTTGCAGGCGGGGCGAGCGAGGCCGGAGCCGGGGTCGCGGCGTTCGGAGCCAGGTCCGGCCCGCCCTCGGAGAGACCGGGTGGGGGCGTGACGTCCCCGGCCAAGTTGCAGGAGCTCAGCATGAGCGCCCCCACCAGGCCCAGGAGGATCGGGGCCGTTCGGCGGATCAGGACTGCACCTCCTCGGCCAACGGCTCGCCGCAGTGGGTGCAGAATCGATCCTCGGCCTGCACTCCACGGCCGCAAGCGGGGCAAAAATGGCGCCCCTCCTGTCCATCCCGCGACCGGCGCAAGGCCGCTATCTCGGCCTCAATTTCCGCCTCCAGCGAATGGACCTTCGCCGTCTCAGCCGAGACGCCATCCTGGCTTTCCAATTCATCCAGGCGACGCAGGATACGAGCGCCCTCTTTGACCAGCTCCTGGCGCTGCCTTTTGTAGTCTTCCTGCAGGATCTTGTCCATGGAGAAGTCCATATCAAGATCCTGCAGAGAGCTCAACACCCGATCTCGCTCCGCCAGCAGGACAGACACTTCGTGGTCTTCATCTGAAACGCCTTGTCCTCGCCGCTCCAGAAGCGGCCGGACGATGTAGGCGGTCACCACGGCCAGGAGCGCCAAAGCTGCCAGTACCGATCCAATATCCATGTGCTTCTTTCTGTATGCACCGCGACCTTAGCCCGAGCGATCCCCCGAACGGGGGGACGTCAGGCTGCTGGGTCATGAAGCGCCCGCACGTTCCGGTCGCACGGACTACTGACGCAGGGCAAGTTCAATTGCCGATTCGATTTCACCCAGAGAAGCGTAAGGACCTTTCTTGACCGAGACAATTACACCGTTGGGGCCGATGACGTAGGTTTCGGGCACGCCGCGGATCCGGAAGGCCTGGGAAATTCGGGTGCGCACATCCGGGCCGTTGGGATAGCTGATGTCAAACTTCTCCATGTAGGCCCGGGCCGCGGGGTCCGTGTCCACGTAATTCACACCGAGGAACACAACGCCTCGATCCCGGTAGTTCTGCCAAGCCTGCTCCAGCTCCGCGGCTTCCCGCTCACAAGGCTTGCACCATGAGGCCCAGAAATTAATAAGCACCACCCTGCCTTCGAGCTCAGCCGAAGAGATTTCAGCGCCTTCGAAGGTCGTGAGCGTGAAGGGCGGCGCCTGGCTCCCCACCCCCACCGGCCCCTGCTGCGCCCGGATCAATCCAAGGCCGAGGATCCCGAGCAGGAGGAGAACGCCGGCGAGGCTGAGCAGCGGCCCCAGCCCCAAACCGAACACTCGGAACGCGGACGACTCGCTCATTTGCTCTCCTGCCGACGTCCGTTCCCGTTCCTTTGTGGTCATTCCTCACCGGCCTCCAAGCTGTCCCCCAATTCGCGGGCGCGCAGTTCAGCCTCTAACCGAGCGACGTACGGATCCTCGAGGTCTTCGCCCGGTTCCCAGTCCGCACTTGAGCGTTCCGGCTCCCGGCGCCAGGCCCTCACGACCCGAAACAGAACGGCGGCGCCGAGCAGAAAACCGGCCGGCGGCACCAGATAAACGAGCCAGTTAAAACCGCGGGCGGGCGGCGTCGCCAACACCCGATCGCCGTACTGTTCGACGAAATAATCCTTGATCTCCTTTTCCGTCCAGCCCGCAGCCAGCTTCTCGCGAATCAGCGCCCGCCACTGAATGCAGGCTTGCGTACCACATGCGTCAAGCGGGATGTTTTCGCACACCGGACAGTACAGACCTTCGGCGATCTCGTTGACCTCGTCGTCCGTCGGGCCTTCACCCTGCGCTGCGGCGGCAAACGGGACGAGCAACAGAAGCAGCGCGGCCAGAAGCACCACGGTCTTCGCTGAGCGGGTCATCCGACTCCTACGCCCTCGCCAGGGCCTGCTCGGCCGCCGGGCGCCGCCGACGAGCGGGAACCGGTTCCGGCCAGGCCGCCACGGCGGTGCCCACGATGAAGACCAGGCCGCCGAACCAAACGAAATTCACGAGCGGGTTGTGGTAGACCTTGAAGGTCGCGCTGCCCTCGGCGATCGGCTGCCAGCCGACCAGCAGCACGTAAAAATCGTCCTCGAGGCTGGAGCGCACACCCGGGATCGTCATCGGCTGCTGGGTGCTGAAATAATAGTCGCGCCGCGGATAGACATGACCGACTTGACGTCCATCGCGGTACACGGAGACCATCGCTCGGGTGACCCTACGGCCGTCGGGCATGTCGAACTCGGAGAGCGAATCGTAGGTCATGACGTAGCGGCCCAAACTGAGCTGTTCGCCGCGCGCCAGCGTCCCCTGTGTCTCGGTCTGAAAGAGCTCGATGCCGATGATGCCGATGGCCATCACCACGACCCCTAAGTGAATGATGTAGCCGCCGTAGCGACGGCGGTTGCGAGCTGCCAGCAGCCATAAGGCCTGCAACATATTCTCACCGTGGCGCCGGTGGCGGGCCAACGCGCCCCTCCAGAACTCGTAGAGGGTCACCAGCATGACGAAGCCGATCAGCCAGTAGCCGAGAATCGCCCCGGGGAGCCGCATCCCGTTCGAAATCAGCGCCAGCGGGACGGCCAACGAGAGCGCGGCCGGCTTCCAAAGCGACCGACCCAGAGCCTTTGCACTCGTGCGCCCGTAGGCCGAGAGCGGCCCCACTCCCATCAGCAGGAGCAATCCCGCCCACAGCGGCCCGGTGGCCCGTTCATAAAATGGCGGGCCCACGGTGACTTTTTGGCCGGCGAACAGCTCCGAAATCAAGGGGAACATCACGCCCCAGAAACAGACGATCAGAATCCCGATGAACAGCAAGTTGTTCACCAGGAAGAGGGTCTCCCGCGAGAAGAGCGAATGGAGCTTATTCTCACTCTTGAACGTCCCCCATCTCCCGATCAACAGCGCCACCGAGGCCAAGAACGTCACGCTGATGAAGGCGAAGAACATAGGACCAATGGCCGACTGGGCGAAGGAGTGGACGGAGGAGAGCACGCCGGAACGGGTGAGGAACGTGCCGAAGATGACGAGCGAGTAGGTCAAGATGATCAGGACCATGTTCCAGTGTTTCAGCATGCCCCGCTTCTCCTGGACCATGACCGAATGCAGAAAGGCCGTACCGGTCAGCCACGGCATGAAGGCGGCGATTTCGACGGGGTCCCAGCCCCAGTAGCCTCCCCAGCCCAACACGTCGTAGGCCCAACGTCCACCGAGGATCAGACCGAGCGACAGGAACAGCCAGGCCACAAGAGCCCAGCGGCGCGTCAGGCGGATCCAACGGTCGTCGTTCCTCCCGGTGATCAAGGCCGCCATCGCGAACGCGTAGGGAATGACGAAGGAGACAAACCCCAGGTAGAGCATGGGAGGATGGATGATCATACCGGGGTGACGTAGCAGGGGGTTCAGCCCTTGGCCGTCGCTCGGCCGCAGCGGCACCGCCCCGGCCGGCGCCACCATGGCCGTGACCTGGCCCCCATCGGCGGTCTGCCAGAGCCGCGCAAAGGGATTCTCGAAGAAGATGATCAGCGAGAGGAAGAACGCCAGGGTGACCATCGTCACCACGATGACCCAGGGCAGAAACTCACGGTCGCGGTCCCAGCGGCGCAGGCTGGCTGCCGTGGCAAAGGCGGCCATCAGCCAGGACCAAAAGACGAGCGAGCCTTTCTGTCCGCCCCACAAGGCCGTAATCCGCAGGTACGGCGGCATCGCCTCGCTGGTGACCGAAGCCACGTATCCGATTTGATATTGACCGCTCACGAGCAGCCAGACAATCGCCAGGGCAGCGAGGGTCAGCAGGGGGAAGGTGAGAACCATCGCCCGCCGCGCGCTTTCAACCAGCCACGGTTTCCCATCCAGGGCCCCCCGGGCCGCCGCGTAGGCGCCGTATAGGGCAACGACAAATGTCAGCACCGTGACCATGAACCCCAAGTTGGCGATCAAACGAGCTCACTCCTTGCTCCGCGAGTTCCCCTGAGTAACAGGACCGCCGCGGTGACGTCAGCGGCGGTGAGGTTACCCACAAACTTCGCTTCGACGAGGTCCCGCCCTACCTACGTGCCGGAGGATTGAACCGGGACCTCTTCCTCGTAACGAGTCGGACACTTCAGCAGCAATTCCTCGGCGTAGAAAATCCCATCTTCGCCCATCTTCCCCGTCACGATGGCCTGCGCTTCATGGCGCAAGAGATCGGGCATAGGCCCTTCGTAAACGACCGGCAGCCGGGTCGCATCGGGATCGTTGAGGGCATCGTGAAGGACTTTGGCCAGGCCGCCGCCGGCCTCAATCTCCTGCGGGTCGGCGGGCACGTTGACGATCGTGAATCTGAGCGTCAAACTTTCCGCGTCATAGGCAATCGTCTCACCGTCGACGGCCCCACTGATGCGCAACTCGCGGTCCGCGACGGCGGACCTATCCGCCGTCAGCTCGTCGATTGTCATGTAGTACTGCGCGGCAGCCTGGGTCGAAGATACGATCAAATAGACGACCGCGGCGGCGATCAGCAGACCGCCGATGAGGAATTTGGTCCGCCCGCCGGACGGGGATTCCGCGATCTTCGATTTGTCCTTCTCCATTCCAGAAACGCTCCCGAAACCAACCGAACGCTGAATCGAACCGATTTTATCACCTTTCAGGCCCAGTCCTCGAGAGGATGGTCCCTTGTCATGGGTGAATAGAGTCTAATGTCCCTTCGGATTTCATAGAGGGAGCGCGAAGATTGCCAATGTTCAGGCGACCCGAGCAAAATTGGCGGCCGATCTTCGGGCGCCGCCGCCAGAGAGGCCTATCCACACGCTGAGCGAACTTGGTCTCATTGGGTGTGGGAACATACACGGCCCCCGGGGTCGCTGAATGCCCCGTCTAACGAGCGGTCCGGCACCATCGAAGTGACGTTCTTCCCGCTTTCACAGGCCTCCACTCCCAATCTGAAGACTCAACGGCGTGTGCTAAAATCGCCCCCCAATGGAAGAAGCCCTGCGAACGTTCATTGAGCTCAACCGAGACCTCATCTTCTTCGTCTACGGGCTTTCATTCTTCGTGCTCGGACTGGCCATCGCGCTGCAGTCCCGGCAGAGCTCACGTCTCGACCTTGCCCGGGCGGTCACCTGGCTGGCGGCCTTTGGTCTCGCACACGGTTTCCACGAATGGGGCGAGTACTTCATCCCCATCCAAGCGGCCTATCTCTCGGAATCGACGGTCGAAGTGCTGCACGGCCTTCGCCTTGTGCTCCTTGCCACCTCCTATTCCTTTCTGTTGGAATTTGGCGCTCGCCTGCTGCGCCCAGATCCCATCTCACGATGGATGACAGCCGGCAACACCGTTCTGCTCGCCACCTGGTTTGTGGTTACGTTCTTTGTGCTCCGCGGGCAAATGAGCGATCAGGAATGGATCGGCATCTCGGACGCGCTGGCCCGCTATGGGCTCGGCTTCCCGGGCGGACTGGTGTCCGGTTACGCGCTGCGGCGGCACACCATGGAACGGATCGCCCCGCTCGAAGTGCCCCACATCGTGCGTCGACTGCGCGTCGTAGGGCTCAGCCTGGTGGGATATGGGATCATCGGGGGGTTGCTGCCGCCGCCGGTGCCCTTCTTTCCCGGCAGCCTGGTGAACAGCGAGACCTTCAAGGCCGCATTGATCATCCCTCCGGCCGTTCTCCGCTCCCTGTTGGGCCTATTCATGGCGGGGTTTACGATCCGGGCGCTTGAAATCTTCGACGTTGAAATCAGCCGACGGCTGGAATCCATGGAGCAGGCGCAGATTCTCCGGGCGGAGCACAGCCGCATCGCCCGTGACTTGCATGATGGAGCAATCCAAAAAGTCTACACCGCGGGGTTACTGGTTGAATCACTGGAGGGCTACCTCGTGGAAAACGAGACGGGCCACTCGCGGCTGGATCGGGCGGTGGCCGCTTTGAACGACGCCATTCACGACCTGCGCAGCCACCTGCGTGATCTCTCCCCGAGCCCCTCGTCCAAACCGTTGCAACCTCGGCTGCACGAGCTCACCCGCGATCCCCGCTTCCGCTCCTTCTTGGACGTGACCCTGGCGGCGGACCTGCCCGACGACCTGGAGCTCGATCCGCTGCGGGTTGAACACATCGTCGCCGTGGTCTCCGAAGCCCTGTCGAACGTGGTGCGCCACGCCCAAGCGGACCGCGCCTGGGTCCGAGCGTCTGTGCGGTCCGACCAGCTGCAGATCGAGGTTGAGGACAACGGAGTGGGTTTGCCAGAGGGCTACAGACGCGGCTTCGGGGTCCGGAATATGCGCGACAGGGCCCGACTGCTGGAGGGCAAGCTTCATCTGCAAGAAGGCGATGGCGGGGGCACCCGGGTACAACTCAGCCTGCCGGTGGAGATCGAGTCGTGACCCGCACTCGAGTGGTGCTCGTCGACGATCATGAAGTGGTCCGACTGGGACTGATGACGCTGATCAACGATCAGGAGGACTTGCAGGTCGTGGGCGAGGCCGGCACGGCCCAGGAGGCCGTCCAGGCGGTCGAGCGTCACGACCCTCACGTCGTGCTCATGGACATCCGCCTGCCGGGAAAGGGCGGCATCGAGGCCACACGCGAGATCACTCAACGCCACCCGGAGGTCCAAGTTGTGATGCTGACCTCCTTCGTCGATGATGAACTCGTCGTGCAGGCCTTACAGTCGGGCGCGGCGGGATACGTGCTCAAACAGGTCGGCAACGAGGAACTGCTGCGCGCCATCCGGGCGGCAGCTCGGGGCGAATCGTCCCTCGACCCCTCAACCACCGGCCGGCTGATCAAACGCGTGCGCGAACTCCAGCGGAAGGCCGATGAGGACGCGTTCAGAGAGCTCTCGCCGCGAGAAATGGACGTGCTGGTGGAAGTCGCCCGCGGTAAGAGCAACGCGGAGATCGGAGCCATCCTGAACTTGAGCGACAAGACCGTGCGCAACTACGTCAGCAATATCCTGGCGAAACTTCATCTGAACAACCGGGTGGAGGCAGCGACTTACGCCGTGGAGCACCATCTCCTCGACCGCTTCGGACACGAGGGGTAGTGCATCCCAGTCCACGAACGCGCACCTCACTGGATGCGACGATCGTCCAGGGGCTGGCCAAAAGGCCAGCCCCTGAGCGTACTTCCTTTTGTATTGGATCTCGAGCGAGGACCGTTGTGGTCGGGTGCGTCTAGTGTCCAGCACCCGGTGCTGGCTTGCCCGGCGCCCCCACCTGCTCTTGAAATTCGCCCTTGGCCTTGGCTCGCTGCCACGGGGTTCCGAGATTCGGGAGCAGGAAGTAGTCCAGCCCGATGTAGCCGGAGACCTTCCAGGCCAGAATGA
>CAZFCJ010000032.1:0-24135 GCA_964517315.1 uncultured Anaerolineaceae bacterium
GCACGGATCCGCGCGAAGCGATGCAGGACGGCTTCGATGTGAACCAGTGCCGGGCCGATGCCAATTCTCCAGATACCTGCCCCAACGCCGGCGGTCTGAATCAGAACATCTACGGCTTCGGCTTCTCCTTGGATTGAGACAGGAGGGTCCACCGGGCAGAGGGTAACCATACGGACACAGGGGCTGTCCCGCAAGGGGCAGCCCCGCTCGGCGTTAATGCGAAACGGATTTAGATCAACGGCACAGATGCAGGAATTCCGTTCCAGAGGACCGAGGTGCCCCCGCCGGGCTGGCTGCTCCTTCTAACAGTGCGGCTTTCGGTGCTGGCGGGTGAGGCCAGCGGATTCAGGATCGGGGAAGGGGGTCACGACCGCGCACCACAGGTGAGCGGACCGTCCACCGGGATCAGCAGGATGGCGCACAAGCATCAAATCCAGGGCCGGCTCGCCGTCGCCAGGACGCCGCGGCCGCGCTGGATATCCCGCTCGATCTGCTCGAGCAACGCGTCGGGGCCCTCAAAGCGCCGTTCGTCCCGCAGCCGCTCGACGAAGTGCAGCCGGACAGTGCGACCGTACAGGTCCTTGTCGAACTCCAGGATGTGGGTTTCCACGATCGGTCTCGGCGGTTCTTCCTCGAATGTCGGCCGGACCCCCACGTTGGTGACCGCCATGTGATGGACGCCTTCCAGCTCGGCAAAACAAGCGTATACGCCGCGGCGGGGATAGGCGCGCTCCTGCCACACCGACAGGTTCGCGGTCGGGATGCCCAATTCCTTCCCCCGGCCGGCGCCCTCGACGACCGCGCCCGGGAGCGAGAACCAGCGCCCCAAATAGGTCGCGGCACGGGCCACGTCGCCTGAGCGCAGCGCTTCTCGGATCCGCGTTGAGCTGACCACCTCCCCGCCGACTCGGACCGGGTCGACGACGACCAGCTCGAAACCACGCGCCTCCTGAACCTCGTGCAGATAATGAACCGTCCCTTCGCGCTGATGCCCGAGTGCGAAGTCCGGGCCGACCCACAGCCGCCGGAAACCCAACCTCGCCTTCAAACGGTCCAAGAACTCGGCGGCCGTCACCTTTGACAGCTCATGGTCGAAGGTCTCCGTGATGACGAGGGCAACGCCGAGCTCAGCGAGCAGTTCGGCGCGCTCCTCGGGCGAAGTGAGGTAGAAGGGTGGCTGCCGGCCGCCCAGCACGACGGAAGGATGGGGATAGAAAGTCAGGACGACGGCGGGGACCCCCATGCGCTGCGCATCTTCGGTCAGCGAGGCGACGATCCTCTGGTGGCCCCGGTGGACCCCGTCGAACGCGCCGATCGTCAGCCCGCTCCCCTCCAGGTCCACCTCATCTAGGGAATGAAAATGCTCCATCTCGTCTCTCAGCGCAGGAACACTTTGCGGGGGTGCCAGGATTCGCCATCCTCCGCCGGGTGGAGCACGGCGACGAGCTCGCCATCGGGCCCAAGGGCCCGTGCAGGGCCGTCGTGGTGCATGGCCCGTTCGATCAGCCGACCGTGGCGCACCCGCTGGAGCTTTTCCCCTTGCACCATCACTGCGGGCATATCCGGCAGCGCCTGCGCGGCCGGGATCAGGTAGCGTCTCCACAATTCAGCTTCGACCGCCTCCCCCAATACGGAAAGCTCCACCGCCTGATCCAGGCCGAATGCCCCAACCCGAGTGCGCCGCAGCTCCGCCAAGTGCGCCCCGGTTTGCAGCCTCTGGCCTAAGTCGTGAGCCAGCGAGCGGATGTAAGTGCCGGCCGAACAATGGACTTCGAGCTCGAGCATGGGCGGCTGATAACTGCGCAGGATCAGCTTTTCGATCGTGACCTGTCTCGGCTTCAGTTCGAGAACTTCCCCGCGCCGACTCAGCTTGTAGGCCCGTCTTCCCTTCACCTTGACCGCGCTGTAGGCAGGTGGCCGCTGCTCGAGTGTCCCTTGGAACTCGCGCAAGGTCCGTTCAAGAGCCTGCTTGTCCGGCGACCGCCCCGTTTCCCCGACGACGTCCCCCTCGGCGTCGTAGGTGGTCGTCGACCGCCCGAAGTGGATCCAGGCCAGATAGCGTTTGGGCTCGTGAAGCAGGTACTCGCTCAGCCGGGTGGCCCGGCCCAAACAGAGCAGCAAGATGCCAGAAGCGCGAGGGTCCAAGGTACCGGTATGTCCGACTTTCTTGACCCCCGTTCCCCGACGGACCCACTGGACGACGTCGTGCGAGGTCGGGCCGGCCGGCTTATCCACGACCAACAGGCCGAACGGATCTTCGTCGCCCATCCTTCAATCCACCGCCTGACGTGTGGCTTGAAGGACTTTTTCCTGCACCTCGGCCAGATCACCGTCGATCATAGCCCCCGCCGCAGGGCGGTGGCCGCCGCCTCCAAAGCCGGCCGCGATCTGCGCTACGTCAACTCCGGGCTCGGCCCGCCAGCTCACCTTCACCTTGCCCGAGGGCTGCTCAACGAACAGGATGACGACCTTCGCCTCGTCGATGGTGATCAGGAGATTGACCAGGTCGGCGTCATCCGACCCCGGGTACCCCACCCGCTGACGATCCTCCGCGGTCAAGGTCGTCCAAACGATGCCGTCCTCGTGCCGGAGACGCGAGAGGCCGCGTCCCCAGTAGGCGGCGGCGACGAAACTCATGCGGCTTAAAGCCCGCTCGTAGATTTCGGTCAATGGCGCGCCGCGCTCCACCAGATCGGCCGCAACCTGTAGCGAGCGGGCAGTGGTGCTGGAGGTGCGGAATCCAATTGTGTCGGTCACCAGTCCGGCCAGCAGGTTGGTGGCCACTTGCTCTCCGATCTCGTACCCCCATGCCGGCAACAATTCGTGGAGCATCTCGGCGGTCGCCGCGGCCTGATGGTCGACGATATTCACCGCCGCGAAGCCGGTATTGGTTGGGTGGTGATCGATGTTGATGTCGGGGGGGCGCGGAAACCCGCCGACGACCAGCCCGAAGCGATCATCGGCCGCGCAGTCCACCGCCACGACCAAATCGGTCTCAGCCGGTGTTTCTTTGACCACCTTGTCGGCGCCGGGCAAAAAGCGAAACCGCCCCGGCACCCCTCCGCTCAAGACCGGCGTGACCTGCTTGCCCGCCTCTGCCAGCGCGAGCGAAAGGCCCAACAACGATCCAACCGCGTCGCCGTCGGGCCTTTCGTGAGCGATGACCGTAACGCGTGCGGCAGCCTCAAGCAGGGCGCCGGCGCGCTCGAGCGGAGCGCTCAATCCCCATCCTCGTCGGGGTGCGTTTCCTCTCGGTTCAACTTCTCCAGGAGCTGGTCGATCCGCGCCGCGCGCGCTGGCGTGTCGTCCCAGCGGAAGCGCAGCTTGGGGAAAGAGTGCAGTTCAATCCTGGAGGCCAGTTCGCTGCGCAGGTAACCGCGCGCGCCGCGCAAGGCGGCCATGATTTCATCCTTGCGCTCCTCGCCTTCGACCGCGCTGACGTAGAGCGTGGCGTAGGCCAATTCCCGATCGACCTGGACGTCCGTCACATTGACCCCCTCCAGGCGGGGATCGGAGGCTTCCCTCAAGAACAAGACGGCCAGATCCTCCTGGATCCGATTGGCGATTTTCCTGGCCCGGGCCTTACTGATCGTCATGCCTGGTTTGCTACGCGACCGGAACCTTCTCTTCAACGAAGCATTCGAGGATATCGCCCTCTTCGAAATCCTCGAATCCGCGCACATTGATACCGCACTCGAAGCCCTCCCTGACCTCGCGCACATCGTCCTTTTCGTGCTTGAGCGAGGCGATGGGAGCTTCATGGATCACCTTCTTATCACGGATCACAGCGATGTTGGCGTTGCGCCGAATCTCGCCTTGCAGCACACGACAGCCGGCGATCCTGCCCACCCGGGAGATGTCGAACACCGCCCGGACTTCGGCCCGGCCGAGCACCACGCGTTTGGCCTCCGGCTCCAGCATGCCCTTGACCGCCTTGTCAACATCCTCGATCAAGCGGTAGATCACGTTGTATTCGCGGATTTCGACGCCTTCCACTTCGGCGGATTTCTGTGCGGCATCGTCGGCGGTGACGTTGAACCCCAGCACGATCGCGTCGGAGGCCGCCGCCAGCATGACGTCGTTCTTGCCGATATTGCCCGTGCCCGCCTGCAGCACGTTGACGGTGACCTCGTCGGTGGACAGACTTTCCACGGAGGAGGTGATCGGCTCCAAGGAACCTTGAACGTCGGCCTTGATGACCAGGCGAAGCTCCTGGACGTCGCCGGCCTGGATGGATTCAAAGATCTGCTCCAAGGAGTGGACCGGTCGCCCGCGCTGTTCCGCGGTTTCCGCCTCGGCCTCACGTTCCTCGACGATGTCGCGCGCCTCGCGCTCCGATTCCACGACGTGGAACAGCTCACCTGCCCGAGGCACGTCGGCAAGCCCCAGGATCGAGACCGGTGTCGAGGGTCCGGCCTGCTCGATACTGTTGCCTTGATAATCAAACATGGCCCGGATCCGGCCATAGGTCGATCCTGCGATCACCGTGTCGCCCGCGCTCAGGACGCCGTTCTGCACCAAGAGCGTCGCCACCACCCCTCGGGAGGGATCGACCTCGCCTTCGATCACCGTGCCGAACGGCTCGCCCTCCGGATTGGCGACGATCTCGGTCGCGTCCGCGGTCAGCAGAATGGCTTCCAGCAGATCGTCCAGGCCGGTTTGTTCGGTCGCCGAAACGGGGACGACCATGGTGTCGCCCTCCCACTCGTCCGGAATCAGCCCCTCATCCGCCAGCTGCTGCTTGACGCGGTCCGGGTTGGCCGTTTCGCGATCGATCTTGTTCAAAGCGACGATCATCGGGACCTTAGCAGCCTTGGCGTGGGAGATGGCCTCTTTGGTTTGAGGCATAACGCCGTCGTCGGCCGCCACAACCAGAATGGCGATGTCGGCCCCTTGCGCACCCCGGGCCCGCATCGCGGTGAATGCTTCGTGACCCGGCGTGTCGAGGAATGTGATCAGGCGATCGCTGTGCTTGATCTGGTAGGCGCCGATGTGCTGGGTGATGCCGCCGGCTTCCCCGCTCGCCACGTTGGTCTCGCGAATCGCATCCAGCAACGTCGTCTTGCCGTGATCGACGTGACCCAAGATGGTGACCACCGGCGGGCGGTCCTCGAGCTGTTCAGCAGCCTCATCTTCGAGCAGGCGGCGCCAGCGGGGTGCTTCGCCTTCCTCCTCGACGACTTCTTCTTCCTCACGCGCAACAGGCTTGGCTTCGTAGCCAAGCTCTTCCATCACGATCGCGGCGGTGTCGAAGTCGATCAGCTGATTGATGTTGGCCATAACCCCGTTGGACATCAACTGTTTAATGATGTCGATGGGGCTGACCTGGATCCGTTCCGCGAGGTCACGGACGGTGATCGTATCGGGGATTTCGATGGCACTGTGACCGTCTTCGCTCATGGCGCACCTCCGGTTCCACCCCGTCGGCCGCAATGCGCTCGTCGGCCTACGGGCTAATGTCCAGGAATGGCGGTTGCGGCGCCTGACCGGGATGTCGGCTGGCTTCCCGGCGGCAAGTTACTGCGCATCTTCGCCGCCGCTGATCGCCTTGAGCGCTTCCATCAACCGCGCCTGGTCTTGGGTTGTCAGTTCTGTTCGCAAAGCCCTGGCCAGAGAGCCATTCAACGCAGCTTCCCAACAACTCCGTCGATCGTGCAAATAAGCTCCTCGGCCCGCCAGCTTTCCAGTGGGATCAACGCGCACCCCTTCCGGCGTCCGCACGATTCGGATCAAGGACCGCTTCGCTTCGGTCTGCCGGCAGCCCACGCAGGTCCTTTGGGGTACGTGGCGCCGAGAACCAGCTGCGGACACCGTGCGGCCCTTATTCGCCCTTTCGTTCACGGCGGTTAGATATCGCCGTACTTATCCCACTCTTCTTCATCCCTGCGGCTTGGCTTCCTGCGCCGGCGGACGATCATCTCGTCCAACTCAGGGTCGTACTCTACAACGCGCTTCTTGCGCTTCTTGCGGCGCTTCTCTTCTTCGTCTTCTTCCTCTTCTTCCTCGTCCTCGTCGAAGTCTTCGTATTCGGCGACCTCGGTTTCGAGTTCCTGAGCGATCGCCTGGAAGGCCTCGTCGATCGAACCCGCGGGGACGGGCTCTTCCTCTTCCTCCTCTTCGGCTTCCATCACCGGTTCGGGGACGGCCTCCGGCTCCGGTTCGGGGCCCTCTTCGACCTCGGGCTCCTCGGCCGCCACCGCCTCGGCGACCGGCTCCGGTTCGACCTCGGGCTCCTCTTCCACCGGCTCCGGTTCGGGTTCAGGTTCCGGCTCAGGGTAATGATACCCCTCGAGCGTCTCCTTCATTTCATCAACCGACTTGGGCCCGACGCCCGAAATATTGTGGATGGCCTCTTCCTCAAGGGCCAACTTTTCGAGCACCGCGCCGGCCGTTTCGTAATTGGCGTCGGTCAGCAAGTTCAAGACGCGGGTGGACAGGCCCACCTCTTCCAGCGGTGTCTCGTAGGCCTGGTCGGGGATCTCCGACCGCACTTCCCGCACGCGCTCGCGCTCCGCCTGGCGCCGGGCTTCCATGCGCCGCTGGCGCTCGCCCTGCACTCGATCCACGAAGGCGGCGAGCACCTGGTACTCCTCCGGCGGGATCGGCCGACCTTCTGCCTTCTTGGCCAGCGTGGCTTCGACGTCGGCGATCCGCTCAGTCACTTCCTCGGCCAGCTCAGCGTATTCCGGATCGGAGTCGAGCATGTTCAACGACTCGCTGGCGGCCTCGGGCAGGCTCTTGATATCGATGCGCCAGCCCGTCAGTCGGGCGGCAAGGCGGGCGTTCACCCCGGAGCGCCCGATGGCCAGGCTGAGCTGGTCCTCGGGGACGACGACCATGGCGGTGCGACCCCGCTCGAGATCGTCATCCAGATAGACCCCTGACACGCGTGCCGGGCTCAGCGCTTTGGCGATGAACGTCGACATGTCCGGGTTCCACTCGATGACGTCGATCTTCTCGTCGTTGAGATCGCGCACGATGGATTGGATGCGAACGCCTCGCAAGCCCACGCAGGCGCCGACCGGATCGACCCCTTCCGCCAGCGCGGCGACGGCCACCTTGGCGCGCTTCCCGGCTTCGCGGGCGATACCTTTGATCTCGACCAGTCCCTGGCTGATTTCCGGCACCTCCATCTCGAGCAGGCGCCGGAGCATGTTGGGGTGGGTGCGGGAGACGATGATCACGGGCCCCCGGGATGACTTTCGGACCTCGAGCACGTACACGCGCACGCGGTCGCGCACCCGGAAGCGCTCGCCGGGAATTTGCTGGTTGCGCGGCAGGATCGCCTCCGCGCGACCCAGACCGACCGTCACCGCCTGAGGCGAGATCGAATGGGTGGTGCCGTGCACCATTTCACCCTCGCGGTCGGCGAATTCTTCATATTGAGCCTCGCGCTCGGCTTCGCGCAATCGCTGCAGGATGACCTGCTTGGCGGTCTGCGCGGCGACCCGCCCGAAATCCTTGGGCGTCGCTTCGACCATCACAGTCGAGTCAAGCTCGGCCTCCGGATCGACCTCTTTGGCGCGTTCGAGCTCGACTTCCGTCTGCTCGTTTTCAACCTCGTCGACGACCTCTTTCTCGGCGAAAATTTGCACCTCGCCGGTCTCCAGGTCGATCTTGGCCTCGACCTCCTGCGCGCTGGAGGCGTTGGCCGAACGTCGATATGCGGAGACCATCGCCGCTTCCAAGGCCTCGATAACGGTGTCCCGTTCCAGCCCGAAGCGCTCGGTGATCTCGTTGATTGCCAGTGTGAACTCAGATTTCATCTCGGTTGTCCAAATCTTTCTCTTAAGCGCAAGGCTCAGTTCATACGAAGAGAAGTGGGGAAACCCACTTCTCGCGCCGTGCTTGTGATCCTGACCCGTGCCAGGATCGACGAGATTATTCTAGCACACGCCACCGCCCGCCGCAAGGAAAATGGGGATCCGTCATCCGGGACCCGCGATCCGGAAGGGCAACCACGAACACTCGAAGGACACAAAGGATTATCCATAAGATCCTCCTTTTGAGCCGTCGTGTCTTGCTGTTATTTCTCTCATTAACCCATGACTGGAGTCTCGTTGCCCGATCCTTGTGATCCGTTATCCGTGATTCGGGATCCGGGAGGCGGGAACCGGTCGCCGGGGGTCGGTAACTGGTAATCGGTTGACTGGAGACTGGGGACGGGTTAGGCGTTGTCCGTCAGCCGTGACTGGTTTTCCGGAATCGAGTCGCTCAGAACCTATGGAGTCGCAGGGCAAAGCTAGAAGCTAGATGCTAGGGGCTATCGGCCGAAGGCCGAATATTTGACGGCCCCATGCCGAGCCCTTATGATACCGTCGACCTTTTTACCCTCTCCAGCGGAAGAGCAGAGGTGAGCCCATGGAAGTAGGTCTCGTCCGAAAAATCGACATCCAGTCCGAGATGCAGCAGTCCTATCTCGATTACGCGATGAGCGTGATCGTGTCGCGGGCGCTGCCGGACGCCCGCGACGGCCTCAAGCCCGTGCACCGGCGGATCCTGCACGCCATGCACCAGATGGGAATGAACCCCGACGCGCCGTTCCGAAAATCGGCTCGGATCGTGGGTGAGGTCCTGGGTAAGTACCATCCGCACGGCGACATGGCCGTGTACGACGCGATGGCCCGTCTGGCTCAGGAGTTCTCGGTGCGCTATCCGCTCGTCGAAGGCCAGGGCAACTTCGGCTCCGTCGATGGCGACCCGCCAGCCGCGATGCGCTACACAGAAGCGCGCATGACCCCGATGGCGATGGACATTCTGGAGGACATCGAGAAGGACACCGTCGATTGGGAAGAGAACTTCGACGGCTCGATGGAGGAGCCGACCGTCATGCCCGCGTCCGTTCCGAACCTGCTCGTCAATGGGGCGACCGGCATCGCGGTTGGCATGTCGACTTCGGTCCCTCCCCACAATCTTGGCGAAGTCGTGGACGCGCTCGTATACGTCTTGGACAACTGGACCCAACGCGAGGAGATCAGCCTCGACGACCTGCTGGATTTCATCCAGGGGCCGGACTTTCCCACCGGTGGGATCATCCTGCGCGACAAGAGCGAAGGCGAGGGGATGATCAACGCCTACGCCACCGGAAGGGGCAAGATCACCGTCCAGGCCCGGGCCTATATCGAGGAAATGGGTCGGGGACGAAAGCGAATCATCGTCTCCGAGCTGCCGTACCAGACCAACAAATCCAACCTGATTGAGAAGATCGCCGACCTGGCGCGGGACGGCAAACTGGAGGGGGTCACCGACCTGCGCGACGAATCCGATCGACAGGGGATGCGCATCGTCATCGAGCTGGCCAAGAGCGCCGATCCCGAGAAGATCCTGGCCAAGCTCTACAAGTCCACCACGATGCAGGGCACCTTCAGCATGATCATGCTGGCTCTGGTCGAGGGGCAGCCGCGGCTGCTGGGGCTCAAGCAGGCCCTGATCGTCTACCTCCATCACCGCCTGGAAGTGGTCCGCCGACGCAGCGAGTTCGACCTCGCCCGCGCCGAGGAGCGGGCTCATATTCTGGAGGGATTGCGGATCGCGCTGAAGAATCTCGACGAGGTGATCGCCACGATTCGCAATTCGAAGGACGTCCCGCAGGCGAGCGACCGGCTGCAGAAGAAGTTCGATCTCTCCGAGACGCAGGCCAGGGCCATCCTGGACACACCACTGCGGCGGCTGGCGAGTTTGGAGCGCAAGAAGGTCGAGGAGGAGTACAAAGACGTCAAGAAGCGGATCAAGGAGCTCAAAGCGATTTTGGGCTCGGATAAGAAGATGCGGGCCGTGATCAGCGACGAACTCACCGAGATCAAGGACAAGTACGCCGACCGGCGCCGGACCTATGTGGTTGGGCGCGGTCGTTCCAAGCGTCAGGCTCCGCTCACCGCGTCCGATTTGGCGCCCTCCAAGGACACTTGGGTCGTCATGACCCGCAAGGGCCTGCTCTCCCGGACCACCACCGCCCGCATTCCGCGCATTTCGGGCCGCTACGCCCCCCGCCTGGTGATCGGCGCCAACGCCCGGGACACACTTTACTTGTTCGACAGGAAGGGTGAGGCGGGGGCCCTGGCGGTTCACACCATTCCCGAGACCGACGACCAAAAGAAGGGGACGCCGTTCCACTCGTTGTGCGGTCTGACCACGGACGCCGACGTGGTCACCGGGATCAGCGTTCCGGAAGGACTTTTCGAAGAGGATGCACTCGAGTCTTATCTGACCTTCGGCACTACCGGCGGTATGGTGAAGAAAACCGAACTCAAGGAGTTCCCCGGGCCTACTGCGAAATCGTTCACCGGCGTCAAGGTAAACCGCGGCGACCAGCTAGGTTGGGTGCACCTGACCAGTGGAGACAACGATGTGATCTTGTTCAGCAGCACCGGCATGGCCATCCGTTTCCCCGAAGAGGACATCCGACCGATGGGCCTGGCCGCAGCCGGCGTCAACGGGATGCGTCTGGAAAATGACGATCGGATCGTGGGCATGGACGTGGTAAGGCCCAACACGTTCGCACTGATCGTCTCCGAGGACGGGCGGGGCAAAAGGACCGAAATCAAACAGTTCCCCGACCAGGGTCGCTACGGAAAAGGCGTGCTCGCGTGGGCCTCGGGCGACGAAGTGCCCATCGCCGGAGCCGCGCTGGGCGGGGAAACCGAGCGAGCGACGGCCGTCCTCGCCCGCCGAGCCGACCGCTCGATCCGTATCGGCGACGTCCCCCGTAAAGGCCGAACCTCCGCCGGGAAGACTCTCTTCGAGGTCCCGGAAACCGATCGGGTGATGCGCCTCCTGCCGGTGCTGCTGCGGGCGGAGCGGTTCACCGCCGAGACCTCAGGCAAGAAGAAAAAGAAGACGGGAAAGTAGACCCCTCGGCAATCGCTACGGCTCGCCGGAATCGATGGTTGATCCGGAGATGTCGTAAAGGATGCGGTTTTCTCGGGTCGAACACGTGCACGCTGGCACCACCCGGGAACCCCTCACCAAGGAGCCTTCGTAGGAACGCTCGCCTTCTTGAGCGACCCAGCGGTCGAGGTTGAACGCCAGCGGCCCGGCGGCGGGGATCCACTCCCCATTGAACCTTCGCGCCAGGTGGAAGTGCGTACCGGTGGAACGCCCTCCCTCGCAGGACGGATGACCGAGCCGGCCTCCCTGTTTAACGGTCACTCCCTCCAGGACTCGATTATTCGTGGCCATGTGATAGAAGAGCAGCACCCATCCCGTGCGCTCGTCCCCGTCGCCGTCCAAGTCGAGGACGACCATCGACTCTTCACTTCGCGTCACCATGCCTTCCGCGGGCGCGGCGACCCACTCATTTGAGGGCGCGCAGCCGCCCTCGGCCGCGGGCGGCGCGAAGTCCAGCGCACCCCATGGCAGGCTGTCGCCCCAGCTCGGGTGCGGTCCGCCGCTGAAATCCCACACTTTGTCCGGCATGAACGGCAGCGCCAGCTCAGGCTGCTGAAGGTTGCCTGGAATCGTCGCCGCTTCCAGCCCGAAGGGATCCCCCCACAGTTCCCGGTAGGTTTGATGGAATCCGGCCGGACCGGTCTCCTGATGGAAGCGATCCGCCCGGTACATCGCCGCAAACAGCCGCTGGACGGCGACCGTGCCCGCGTTCTGCCATGGATCCGGCCTGACAATGAAACCGTCGGAGGTCTCAAATTCACGCACCTTGCCGGTCCGCCATCCGTAGAACCCGTCATTTAGACGCTCGGCGGCCCAGATGAGCTGACGGTAAAGCCCCCTATAGCGCGGGTTCTCGTATCCGAGCGGATATGTGCGATGGATTTCGCCTGGGAACGGGTTGGAAAGCGCCCGGGTCTGATGCTCCAGCAAGGCCAGCAGGAGGCGCGGATGAACCGAGTAGTTGCGGGCCACCACCTCGACGACTTCCCAAGCCTTGCGCTCCTTGCCGAAGGCATAGTCCGACATCCCCGACAGGTAACCCGCTCGGCTGCGGATGGCGACCCGGATGTCGAAATCGACCGCGGTCGGTCCGTAGACGGTCTCGCTGTCGGGGAGAATTTTGAAAGGCGTGCCCGTGAGCGGCAGATGGTAGGCAGGAATCCGAAGCGGATACCCAGATGGCAATGTGGTGACCTGTTCAGGAAGGGACGGGTTCTGCGCGCGGATTTCTTCGACCGTAGTGTTGAAGTGGACACCAATGGCGGCCAGCGTATCCCCCGACTGCGCTGTGTAGTTCACAATTTCACCCGGCTGAAGCAGACCGCGAGTGGGGATCGGCGAGGCGTGCGGATCGGGGGTCAGCGTGGGCGTCTCCGGCGTGACGGTGGGGGTCCCCACCGGGGCAGGAGCCGACCCACACGCTGCCAGCGCCAGCGCGCAGCCAAACAGCGCAAGGGTTCTTCCGCGCGACGGAATCGGATTCATCGCGAGATGTAGGTCTCACTCGAGGCACATGTACAGGCCAAAATCGTGGAACCTCCATTCACAAGCGCGCCCAAATACGGCCTGGACCCGGCGCGCGCTACCCATCCGCTCAAGTCAAACGGAATCGGTCCGTCGGCCAGAATCCACTCCCCATTGTACTTTCGGGCGATGTGCACATGCGTCCCGGTCGAAATACCCCCCTCACACGAAGGATGACCCAGGAGATCCCCTTCCTCGACGAAACTGCCTTCTTCGACCCGGTTATCGCTGCCGATGTGCAGGTACAGCAGCGACCAACCCGTCTGCTCCCTGCCGTCTCCATCGAGGTCGAGCACGACGATCCCGTTCCCGCTGCGGACGACCAATCCCGGTGCCGCAGCCACGACCCATTCCGAGGATTCAGCGCAGCCGCCTACGATGGAAGGGGGCGCGAAGTCGAGCGCTGCCCAAGCGGCCTCACGCTCCCACGCGCCGTGGGGGCCGCCGGTATAAGCCCAAGTCCGCCCCGGCAGGAAGGGCAGGATCATTGCCGGCTGGGTGACCCCGGCCTCCAGCAACGGATGCTCGTACTGAAAGGGATCGCCGAACAAGCGCTCATAGGTGGCGATGAAACCCGCGGGGCTGACGGTCTCCGCCCAATCGCGGGGCATACGGGTCTGCGCGAAATAGTACTGGAGGCTCACCGTCCCCGCGTTAAGTCCGGGGGCCAGCCTCATCCGCGTTCCGTCCGAATACACCAGATCGGTGAGTGTGCCGGCGCGCCAGCCATAGTACCCCTCGCCCATTTTGTTCGCCAACCAGGTAAGCTGCCGGAACAGACCTTGCGCTTCGGGGTCCTTGTAGCCCAGAGGATAACGAAGCTCGTCCCCAAACGGCCGGGCGGGGTCGGTGACCCAACCGGACTCGTACTCTAGCATGGCCAGGAGCATGCGCGGGTTCACCGAGTTGTCCCGTGCCGCAAGCTCGACCACTTCGGGGCCGCTGCGCCAGCGACCGTACACGGTCTCCTGGTACTCGTTCAAGTAGCCGCCCATTCCCTCGGCAAAACCCGCCGCGTCGAATTCGACGGCATGGGGAGAGTACACAAATTCGCTGTCCGGGATCAGTCTCTCCGCCGGACCCGTCGCGCCGAGCCGCCGCGGGATCAGAAGCAGGCTCCCGGGATCCAAGAGACGATCCGACCCTGGGAGACTTCCTTGGGCGGCGGCAATTTCATCGCGCACCACGCCGAAGCGGACCACCAGCGCCGGCACCGTGTCGCCCGGCTGCACTTCATACACGATGGTCTCAGGCTCCTCGGTCCCGACGCTGGTCGGGGTCGGCGGAGGCGTGGGTGAGACGGGTGCCTCGGGTTTGGAGGGGGTGGCCGTGGCTGTGGGTATCGATGTGGGCTCATCGGTCGGGGTAACGGGAACTGCGGTGGGCTCTTCGGTCAATTCGGTCGGCGCGGTCGTGGGCCGCTCGACCTGGGTCACCGCGACATCTCCGCGCGCGCATGCCAGCCCGGCGAGCAGCAGCGCGCCGGCGGCCAAACAAGGCCATCGAACCCGCGGGAAGCTCAGGGCCCGCATCTCAACGCCCGATCTGGTTGATCTCTGACCGGCAGGAGCAAGCCTCGAGCGTCACACCGTCCCGACTGAGGTAGCCGTCGTAGGGAATTTCCCTGCCGTGCGAGACCCAGCCATCCATTTTGAACGGCGGCTGCCCGTCCGCCTCAAGCCAGACGCCATTGTACTTGCGCGCCAGATGAAGGTGAGTTCCCGTCGAGACACCACCCTCACAGGAAGGATGGCCGATGCGATCCCCCGGCCGCAGCACGGTCCCCTCATTCACACGCTCGCGGGATTCGACGTGCAGGTATATCAGGCCCCAGCCCACCTGCTCATAACCGTCGCCATCAAGATCCTGGACGACGAGCCCCTCGTCCGAGCGTACAATGGACCCGCTCCCCGCGGCCACGACCCACGCGTCGGAGAGCACACAGCCGAGCGCGTAGCCGGGTGGCGCAAAGTCGAGCGCCGCCCAAGCCGAGCCTTCGCCCCACGCGCTGTGCGGGCCGCTGGTGAACGACCACACAGCGCCCGGCTCGAACGGTAGCTGCAGGGCCGGCTGTTCAATCCCCGCCGGAACGAGCGGCTCGATCGCCCATTCGAACGGATCTCCGAAAAGGGCCCGGTAGACGTTCATGTAGCCGCTTGGACCGACCACATGGGTCCAGCGGTCGTACGGCAGCAGGCGCGAAAAAAGGTGTTGGACCGCCACGGTGCCAGCGTTCACGCCTGGCGCGGGCGCGGCGACCGTTCCATCCGGGAAACTGTAGGGGCCGTTCCACCCCGCCCGCCAGAGATAAAAACCCTGATTGAGCTGATCGGCGGCCCAAGTAAGCTGGCCGAACAGCCCGGCCCAATTCGGATGGACGTAGCCCAGCGGGTACGTCGTGGAGGCCAAGCTGCCGGGGGACTTGGTCAGCCATCCCCCCTGATACTCGAGCAGCGCCAGCAGCAGTCTCGGATTGACCGAATAGCGCTGGGCGACCAGCTCCACGATTTCGCCGCCGTCACGCTCCACGCCTTCAACCTCCTCGCGGTAGTCACGCAGCTCACCGCCCCAGGCCTCAACCTGGTCCTCTGTGTCGAAGAATACGGTCGACGGTCCATAGACCAGCTCCGAGTCAGGCAGGAGCTTCTCGCCCGGACCGGGCGGCCGCGGTTCCACCGGCGGAATTAGAAGCACCTGGCCCACCGCCAGGAAGTTCGGATTGTACAAGCCGTTCACGGTCATCAGCCGCTGGATACCGACTCCATAACGGAAGGCGATCCCCGAGAGGGACTCGCCCGGCCTCACCACGTGGGTCTCGGTGGAGGTGCGAAAGGTGGGCACCTCCCTGATCGGATCGGGAGTGGGCGTCGCCCGGGTCTGCCCCGAGGGGACGGGTGAAGGAAACAGAGTCATCAACGGATGTGGGGTGACGGTTGGGGTGGATGTGGAGGTCGGAGCCGGGACCTCGCCCCGCCAGGGCTGGATCAGGCGGGAGACAGAGGGGGGAGAGTCGCTCCGGGCGCACGCCAGCGCCGACCCGAGCCATACGGCCGCCACCACCATCCACGCGACGAATCCCCGGCCGTGCCGGCCTCGATCCCTCATCCGCTCAATCGGCGCCCACAGGCGAACGGGGGCGGAGCAGAATCCCAACCCCGAGCGCCACCAGCAGCGCCGGGAAGAAGCTCCCCTCCGGAAGGCCCCGCATTCTGTCTACTATCAGATAGACTCCGGCCGTCAGCGCCACCAGTCCAGCGGTGAACCCTCGGCCAGATGCCGTGACGGCGGCTTGCACGAGCATCCACAGGCCGAGTCCGATCACCACGACGGGCCAAAGGTCATCCAAGTCGGCCGGGAGATAGCCGAGCTGGACGAGCAGTGCTGTGCCGCCGATCATGATGAGGGTCAGGCCCCAGAAAAGACTCCCTGTCCTATGGTTTGGCTCCCGCTCTCCTACTTCACCCATGCACCCAGACACCCCGGTAATTCGGTTCAAGATTCATGCCAGTTCGGATATGAGTTGAGCCCATTCGAGGCGAACTCTACCACAGCCAGGGGAACACGACGCAAATGCGAAATGGGGACGAGGTGAGGGGGCTACAGCGCCTTCTCGAGCACGTAAGCAGGTTCGGAAACGCGACGCAGCTCCCCTTCATGATCGATGTAGGACCACTTGCCGGGGTCTTCAGCAAACACCGAGTAGCCCCGGTTCTCATACAACCGGAGGGCGGCATCGTTTTCCTTGGCGACGGCAATGACCGCCCGCGAGAAGCCCCGCTCGCGCAGCACATCTTCGGCTTCGTCCATAAGCCGCGTCCCGATGCCCTGATTGCGATAATCGGGCCGCACCCGGAACGCGTACAGGTACCCTGAACGTTCTCCGTCCGCGTACTCCCCCCGGCCGCTTGATAGCTGAACGAAGATTTGACCGACGATGCGACCGTCGGCTTCGGCCACGAGCAGCACCCTCCGGCCGCGCTTGGCCTCGGCCATCGCCCTGCGGTAAAGACGGCGGTAGTGCTGATAGCGGCCCTCCCACTCCAGCGCCCGCAGGTCCGCCTCGGTCGCCTCCCGGATCAGGGCTTGCACTCCCTCAACCACGTGCTTCTCCATCCATCACCAGTTCTCGGAGCAGGGCCTTTTCTTCCTCTTCTGTTTCAACCTCCCCGTCGAGCCAGGCCGAACGCAACCGACCGAGTATGCGGGCAAAATGCGGTCCCGGTTCCAAGCCCATCTCGAGCAGGGTGTTGCCATCCGTATAAGGTTTCACGCGCCGCCACTGAGCCAGGTAGCGATCCACCGCACCGCGAGTTGCCTCGTCATCTTTGCACGCGAACCATACGGCCACCAGAGCCGCCCGCGGCAGAGGCTCCATAATCTGGACCAGCTCACTCGGGTCCGCCCTGTCCGCGGCCTCCGCCAGCTTGGGCCCGAGCTCGACCGCACCCAGAATGACCTCCATATCGCCGCCCGGTATGCGCAGCCGCTCGCAGACCGCCTCGGCCCGCTCCCGGCCCAATCGGTAGGTCCATATCGAGTAATAGAGGACTTCCTGGTCGGGCGTCTCTTCGAGATTCCAGCGTTCCGGGAACTCGAACTCGCGCACGGCGCGCCACCGCTCCTCGATCCACTCGTCCCACGAGAGTCCCGGATGGATGGCTTGCAGCAATCCCAACTCCTCGAGCCGCGCCATGATACCGAACAACTCCCGCTCCCGGAAGATCAGCGCCAGCTCACTGCGAATGCGGTCGCCGCTCACCCGGTCCAGAAGACCCCGGGCGTCCCGGAGCAGTTCCATCGTACGGCTTTCGATTTCAAAACGAAGCCGCTGCTCCAGACGCAGGGCGCGCAGCATCCGCGTCGGGTCATCGACAAAGCTCAGTGAGTGGAGAACCCGTATCACTCCCTGGTCCAGATCCTCGCCCCCACCCCAATGGTCGAGGAGTTGACCATAATAGGGTCCATCCAGTCTCAGCGCCAATGTGTTAATGGTGAAGTCGCGGCGGTGAAGATCCAGTTTGATGCTGCCCCGCTCGACGGTCGGGAGCGCCGTAGGGTGAGTGTAGAATTCGCTGCGCGCCGACACGAAGTCCACGGTCTTTGGCAATTTATCGGCCGGCGGGTCGCCCGGATCGAGCGCGTCGCTGAGCGCCGGCGAGGCCAAATCCAGCTGCCATTTGGCCGTACCGAAGCGCCGGTGGCTGCTCACCGTTCCGCCAAAGCGTTCGGCCAGGGCGTTCGCCAGCTTGATCGCGTCCCCCTCGGTGACCAAATCGTAGTCCACACTCGGAGTCCCCAAAAGAAGATCGCGCACGAACCCGCCCACGATGTAGAGCGCGACGCCGCGCCGCTCGGCGATCCCGGCCATCCGTTTGAGAAGCCGCAGCCGCAGCGGCGGTAGGGCGGCTTCCAGCTCTTCGGCCAGATTGACCTCGCCCGGCCGAGCCCGACCTTCGCCCAAGGTTCGCAGCAGGTCGGTACGGGTCACGATCCCGATAATCTCTCCCGAGTCCGGATCCCGAACCGGGACCTGACCCCAATCGTTCTGAATCATCATTTGCTGCAGATGTTGAACGGAATCCTGCGGTTCCACGCTGAACTCACCGGCGTCCATAACGCTGGAGACCGGCCGCTTACCCAGACCGTGCGTCATGGCCCGATCGACCGCGCGTCGAGTTAGCAGCCCCACTACGCCGTCTCCATCCACAATGGGATAGCCCTCGTGGCCGGTGCGCTGCATCCTCGCAGCCGCCTCGGCGATCGTCGTCTCTGGAGAAAGCAGCTGGGGACCGCGAGACATGAGCTGCCCCACGGTCATGGGAGGCTCAATCGCCTCAGGCAACAACTGAAGGAGCTCGCCCCGCACCTCGTCCAGCTCTCGATCGCGGACCAGCGCGGCCGCGGCGCGGCTGTGCCCGCCACCGCCGAAGCGCTCGGCGATCTTGGACACGTCCACCGAATCCGAGGTCGAGCGGGCGACCATCTGTACATAACCGTCCATTTCCACGAGCAGGAATAGACCGGCCGGATCGAACACATCACGCAGCCGGTGGGCAAGCGTGGAGATCTCGCCCACCATCTCGCCCGCCTGGGCGCAGGCCAGAACGACCGTGAGACCCTGAAACTCGTGGATCTCGGCCTGTTCGAGCAACCGTTCGTACAGCCGGCGCTGCTCGCTCGACAACGGATGGTTGAGAAAATCGGCCGCGATCGACAGGCTGGCTCCTGACTCGAGCAGCCAGGCGGCCGCCATCAGGTCTTGCGAGGTCGTACCGCTGTAGGTCAGCGAGCCGGTGTCCTCGTAGATTCCGAGCAACAAGAGGGTCGCCTGAATCAGGTTCAGCTCAACACCGGATTCGCGCAGCTCCTGGGCCAACAGCGTGGTGGTCGCCCCGACATCCTCAACGTGGTGCGTCCAGTCGGGGTCCATATCGGCGGAGGGCGCGTGGTGATCCACGACGTGGACCTTCGTTTCCTCCGTCATCCCCTTGACCGACACTGCACTCTGGGTGTCCACCAGCGTCAGCCGCTTGACCGGTCCTCGATCCAGGTCGTCGAACTCTCGGAAAGGGAGATCCTCACCGTAGAGTGTGAGGAAGGCCCTAACGTTACGGTTAACGCGGCGAGGTAGAAGCGGGACCGCCTCTCGATCCAGCAGATGGGCTGCCAACGAAGCGGCGATGCCGTCGAAGTCGGCGTGTTCATGCGTCAGGACCAGGTGCACCGGCCGAACCCCCGCCTTTCCACGTCGGAATCATGGGGACGAACGCGATTATACATCCTACGACCAGGGGCCTCACGGACATGGAAGTGCGGCCTGCGGCGGGGGATCTCAGCCGGGGATCAAGAATGCGACGCGATAGCCGTCCAGCGAGAAGTTCAGCTGGCCATCGCGAAATGCAGCGCCGGGCCCGCCCAATACGTCCCGGGCGGAGCCTTCGCTGCCCCACCCGATCTCTTCGTTCAGCTGGATGGAGCCGGCCCAGGCCTTGCCTGAAGCGTTGAGCAGCAGCAGGCCCGTGAGCTCTTCATGCCGCCGGCGAAACGCCATAACTTTTGAGTGTGGCGGTTGCGCGTAGGGCGCAAAGGAGCCCCACTTGAGGATGGGGTTCTCCCGGCGGCGCCATGCGAGGTGGCGGACGTGGTCGCGCAGGTCGGTGTTCCAGCGTCCAGGATCCCATGGGAACGCCCGGCGGCTGTCAGGATCCTTACCCCCTTCCAGGCCGATTTCGTCGCCGTAATAGATCGCCGGCGCTCCCGGGTAGCAGAAGATAAAACTCTGGGCGAACTTGACCTTGCGCACCTCCCCTCCCAGCAGCGTCATGATCCGAGGCGTATCGTGAGATCCCAAGGGCACATAATGAGCCTGGGTGTGAGCCTCCGGGTAGAGATCCAACAGCGAGCTGACGCTCTCGTAGAACCCGTCGGGGTCGCCGCCTTCCAGCAGGTCGATCAGCGCCGTGCGCAGCGGATAATTCATCAACCCGTCGAAGTGTTCATCCCCGACCCAGCGGTCCTCCGCTTTCCAGATCTCGCCGACCAAGTAGGCGTCGGGGTTCACATCCTTCACTCGGCGGCGGAATTCGGCCCAGAAGAAATCATCGTCGATCTCGTTCGGGACGTCGAGCCGCCAGCCGTCCGCGCCTTGATCGATCCAGTGGGCCGCAACGTCAAACAGGTACTCCCTGACCCGCGGGTTGTCCGTGTTGAATTTCGGCAGACTCTTGTACTGCCACCAGCCCGCGAAGTTTTCCGCTTCCCCCGGCGTAAACGCCTGAAGCGGGAATTCGTTGATATGGAACCAATCCTTGTACGGCGAGTGTTCCCCATTCTCCAGCACGTCGACAAAAGCGAAAAAGCCGCGCCCACAGTGGTTGAACACACCGTCCAAGATCACTCGAAAACCACGATCGTGGGCGGCCTTCAGAAGTCGATGGAAATCCTCACGCCCCCCAAGCTTGGGATCGATCCGGTAATAATCGATGGTGTTGTAGCGGTGGTTGGAGGTCGAAAGGAAGATCGGGTTCAGGTAAAGCGCGTTCACGCCGAGATCGGTGAGGTAATCCAGCCGGTCGACGATGCCTTGGAGGTCTCCGCCTTGGAAGCCCCACAGGGTCGGTTTGGAGCCCCATGCCTGAACGTTAGGCGGATCGTTTTCGGGGTTTCCATTGGCAAAGCGATCCGGAAAGACCTGATAGAAGACCGCATCACGGACCCATGTTGGAACGCTCATACTCACCTCGGTGTGGGATACCTGGGCGACTACCCCGGTGGTGGGGTCGGGAAAGGTGTCTCGGTGGGCGTAGAAGTGGCCGTCGGGGTGGTCGTAGGGGTGGGCGTCGCGGTTGGGGCGGTGGCCTGCCGAATTTCCTGTAATGCCAGTTCAAGGGCCAGTTCGGCTTCCCCGCCCTGTCCGACGACCAGCCGCACGGCCGTGTTGAGCTCATTCGCGATTCCGTCGAACACTCGCAGGTCCGGCCGGGCCACTCCGCTTTCAAGGACGGCGCGGGCGCTCGCCAGAAGCGGATTGTCAAGCTCGACCTCCCGCAGCACCGGGATGTGCTGGGCGCCTTGCGCCCCCGCCAGGCTGCGTTGGCTTTCGGGGGCCAGAAGATAAACGGCAAACGCGAACGCCGCTTCAAAGTCCTCGTCTGCCACCTGCCGCGGGAAATAGAGGTTCTCCGTCCATACGTAGCCGGTTAGCCGTTCTCCGGTCGGCTCGTAAAGCGGCCAGTCGTTGACGGCCAAGTTCCCCGGCCCGACCGCATCCCGCAGCTCCGGCAGCAGTTCGCTTGACTCGAGCAGCCAAGCGGACCTTCCAATGGTAAAGCTCTGCAAGTCCTCCTGAGAACCGAACACCACCGGAGCGGCCTGCCCCACTCGGTCCAGCAGCCGAAGCCAGCAGAGACCCGCCGGTCGTGGAATCGGGTCGGAGCCCGGTTCCAGCGTGAAATCCCCTCTGCACGTGCGCAGCATCGGCGCAGACTGTGGGAACGCCAAGTCCAACGCTTCGCCGATCGCCCCGGCACGGCTCGCCATCTGACCCGCCTCGACGAACTCCGCGACCGTCCCCGGTTGAGATTCAATAAACGTGCGGTTGCGGTACAGCAAGGTCCCTTGCAGCTCCACCGGCAGGCCCAAGACCACCTCACCCCGATCGACCTGGGCCCACGCCAGCGGATGGAGCGACTCGCGCTGCTCGGCGAGGACCGATCCGGCGACGTTGCGCAGCGCGCCCGACTCAAACAACGGGTCGCCCCAGTCCGAAGGGCCGATCAGCAGGCTGGGTGGCGATCCCCTCGTAACCGCGGCCTCAAATTCCTCCCGGAGGTCCTCTGAACGATAATAGACGACCTGAAATTGAGAACCCGGGTGGAGCTCACGGTAGCCCGCGATCAGGCGTTCCAGCCCTCTCATTTCGGCCAGTCCCCAGTCCAGCCAGATCGTGACCGTCCCAGGGAACGCGGGGGTCGGCGAGCTGGGGGCAGACGTCGGGGTCGGACTGAGATGGACGGTCGGGCTCGGCGTAGGGCTGCCCGGCGCGGGAGTCGTCGGCGCCGCCGGTGTGCATCCGGCGGCGATCATGCATAGGGTCAGCATCATGGCCGTCATCAAGATCGGCCCTCTTGTTCTCACGTTCGTCATGCTCGAAATCTTCATCGTCACGAGTCGAGGAGTGTGGAGCGCCGAGCGCGGCCGCAGTTTACCATGTTCACCGGCCAGGCAGCTCTCTCAACACCTCAGCGCCGCCCAGCTATAATCGAAGGTGATGAAACACGATGAATCCGCCTGGCGCTTGATTCGCTCCGGTCCTGCGTCCGGAGCGGAGAACATGGCCCTGGACGAGGCCATCCTCGAATCGGTGCGCCTGGGCAGTTCCCCGCCCACCCTGCGTCTGTACGCCTGGCAGCCGCCGGCGCTGTCGCTCGGGTACGGGCAATCGATTGAAGACGCCGACCTGTTTGAGCTGGAGCGGCGAGGCTGGGACCTCGTGCGGCGACCGACGGGCGGCCGAGCCATTCTGCACACCGACGAGCTCACCTACGCAGTGATCGCACCCGAGGGGCATCCCCTCCTCGCAGGCGGAGTGCTCGCGAGCTACAGGCGTCTAAGCGCCGGCCTTGAGCAGGGGCTCAACCACCTCGGGCTCGAGGTCCATATCAGTCCCGAGCTCGCACCAGACGAGGAAGATGGAAACAACCCGGTATGCTTTGAGATCCCGAGTTCCTACGAGATCACTGTGCAGGGGAAGAAGATGGTAGGCAGCGCGCAGGTCCGGCGCCGCGGCGGGGTGCTGCAGCACGGAACACTGCCGCTGCACGGCGACATCGGCCGCATCTGCTTCGCGCTGCGATTCGCCTCCGAGGCCGAGCGGCGGGACGCCCTCGCCCGCGTGAGGGCCCGTGCGGCGACCGCCGGCGACCTTCTCGGGCGCCACGTCACCTGGCAGGAGGCGGCAGCCGCCGTCGTTGCTGGGTTCACAGAGGCGCTGGGACTTTCGTTTGAAGAAGGCCATCCGACCGCCGATGAGGCCCAGCGGGCCGCCGAGTTGAGCCGTGATCGGCGGGCCGAGGCGGACTGGACGAAGCGCGTTTAGAAGCCGGGTTCGGCCGTCGGAAGCGGCACGGCATCCTCACCCACAAACACGATATCGCGAAAATCCAGTGACCGCATGAAGCGAAAGAGGAAATTCTCCGCGTTCACCTGGGCTTGCTGTAGGATGCCGTCCTCCAGGGCCGCGTTGCGGATCTCCTCTTCAGCCGCTTGACGCGCCGCGGACTCCAGGTCGACGCCCCCTTGGGTGAGAAGCCCGGTGTCCCGGTCGTAGACATAGGTGGTTTCGTTATCCAATGTGGCGACGAAGATCTCAGGTTGAGGTAGATCCATGAACACCCGCCCTTCTTCATCCAACCACACGTCGTCGGGCTCAAGCTTGGAGAGATCCACGCCCGCGATCACCGTCCCATGCGCGACGAGAAGCAGCCGATCCCCGAACAGGAATGCGAATGGCCCCTGACCGGACTCGGCGGTGATCACCTTTTCAACGCTGTATTGGATCGTCTCCAGTCGAGCCAACGAGCGGACCTCGCGGACGATCGTGACCGGATCGGGCCGGATCGTCGGAGTCGGCTGCAGGACCTGCGACACCTGTGTGGCCAGGTCCCCGCTCATATTGGCAATCGGCTGGGTGGTCCGCTGCACCGCCAGCACCGCGGCCCAAATTGAGCCGACGATGGCCAGCAGCACGATCAGAACCAGCAACCCCAATACTTCCTTGCGCATGCCCGGATTATACTTGCCTTGGGTACAGTTCACGATTTGTCTTCCGTTCTTGAACCTATGTTATGCATGTAGCTGCCCTCACACTTGAGTTCCATCTGCCTGGCTGCAATTCCTTGAAGCAGAAACGGGGGCGTCTCAAACCGCTGCTGGCCGGGGTCCAAAAGCAGTACAACGTATCGGCCGCCGAGGTCGACTTTCATGACAGCCATACCTCGGCTCTGGTGGCGTGCGTGGTGGTGAGCAACGATTCGCGGCACGTCCAGCGGCTGCTTTCGCGCATTCCCGCCTGGGTGGAAAAACGCTTCCCCGACCTGGCGTTGATCGACCACTATATTCAACCGCTGTAGGTCGGCCATAGAAGGCAGGCACGGAGCAAATGCGGCGATGAGCCGCTGGCCGCTAGCACGTAGCTACATTTCGACCGTCGTCGGATCATGTCCG
>CAZFCJ010000032.1:24235-33599 GCA_964517315.1 uncultured Anaerolineaceae bacterium
TCAACAGCGAGCCAGCAACGGATGAGTTCAAACCCTCCTCCATAGAAGGGGCACGGCATGCCGTGCCCCTACCGGGCGATTTCGCGTGACCCCGCACGCGCCTCAAGCGACCGTGCTGATGAGCCCGCGAAGGGCCTCAGTACCTCCACCGACGCACCGGCATGGGAGCCGGTGCTCCGAAAGAGGGGGCAGGGCCGCGCTCTCGTCAGCGTCTGACTCACCGACCGGGCGGAATTTATCTGCCCGTCAACAGCGAGCCAGCAACGGATGAGTTCAAACCCTCCTCCATAGAAGGGGCACGGCATGCCGTGCCCCTACCGGGCGATTTCGCGTGACCCCGCACGCGCCTCAAGCGACCGTGCTGATGAGCCCGCGAAGGGCCTCAGCCGACAGGCCCAAGTCTGAAGGCTTAAGGGTTTAGGCCTCGGAATCGGCTCTCAGGCGCTCCCCCCAAACTTCCGTTCGGGCGCGCAGCAGGTTGAGCTGTTCTTCCAGGCGTCCGGGTGCCGTACCGCCAAAGACGTCCCGGCGCTGCAGACTCCGCCAGACGTCGAACACCTCAGACACGTCGCTTGCAAAGCGCTCGTCGATCGATCCCAGCTTGGCTGTGGGAAGCTCGTCGAGTGGAACCGCGAGCTCTTCAGCCTTCCGCACCGCTCGTCCCACCAGGTCGTGGGCCTCACGGAATGGGACACCCTTCTCGACCAGGTAATCGACCAGATCGGTGGCGAAGAGAGCCGGCTCGAGTTCGGACGCCATGCGGTCTGGCTGGATCGCAAGCCCTTCGACGAGGCCGGTGAGCACCGGCAGCAGTGCGTGAAGTGTGTCGAACGTGTCGAATGCCGGCTCTTTGTCCTCCTGAAGATCCTTGTCGTAAGCAGAGGGCAGACCTTTGAGCGCCGTCAACAGCGCGACCAGGTTGCCGGTCAGCCGACCGGACTTTGCCCGGGCGAGCTCCAGCGGGTCGGGGTTGATCTTCTGAGGCATCAAGCTCGAGCCGGTCGTGAAAGCACGATCGAGCTCGACAAAACCGAACTCGTTGCTGGCAAAAAGGATCAACTGTTGGGCCATCCGGCTGAGGTGGACGCCCAGCAATGCCCCGGCGAACAGGAATTCGGCGGCGAAATCGCGATCGGAGACGGCGTCCAGACTGTTCGGGCTCGGGGCCTCGAAGCCCAGCTCCGCCGCCAGCGCTTCCCGGCCGATCGAAAGCCCCGAGCCGGCAAGCGCCCCCGATCCCAAGGGAAGCACCGCAGCGCTTTGTCGGACCGAGCGCAGTCGCGCGAGGTCGCGCAGCAGTGCCCAAGCGTGCCCCATCGCCCAGTGGCCCCAGGTGACGGGCTGGGCGGGCTGCAAATGAGTGTAGCCGGGCATCGGGGAACCGAGTCCCGACGCGCCGCTCTTCGTCAGCGCCTCGATCAAGTCTAGGAGTTCAGCCATCAGCTGTCGACAGGCGCCCATCGTCCACAGGCGAAAATCCGTCGCCACCTGGTCGTTGCGGCTACGGCCGGTGTGAAGCTTCCCCCCCACCGGTCCGACCATTTCGGTCAGCCGCCGCTCCACTGCGGTGTGAATATCCTCATCGTCGTCGGCCGGCACGAACTCACCGCTATCGAACTCCTCCCGCACGCGATCCAGGCCGCTCACAAGGGACTCGAGTTCCTGATGTTGGAGGACACCGACCTCGGCCAGCGCCCTGGCCCACGCCTGACTCGCTCGAATGTCCTCACGGTACAAGCGAACGTCAAACGCGAGGCTCGAGTTCAACCGCCGCACGCGGGGGTTGAGCGCCACGTCGGTGCGGCTGCCCCACAGCTTCATACCCGCCTCTCCTGTCCCGAAGCCAACCTCTCAGCGCAGAAGAGCATGGCGCCGTCAAGTCCGATAATGACTGTTGATCGCGACATATTGATGGCTCAGATCGCACGTCCAGACCGTGGTCTCGGCGCTGCCCAGCCCCAGGTCCAGCCGCAGTTCGAATTCTGACTGTGAGAAAGCCTCCGCCGCGGCCGCTTCCTGGTAATCCACCGGCGCGCCTCCCTCGACCAGTTGGATCAGCTCGCGTTCGCCGTCACTGATCCACAGCGCCAGTCGCTCAGGGAGGATCGCTGCTCCTGATCGGCCCGCCGCGGCCAGGATCCGACCCCAATTCGGATCGCCGCCGTGGAGCGCCGTCTTCACCAGCGGCGAGGTGGCCACGGTACGGCCCACCCGGCGCGCCTGCTGTTCGTTCTTCGCTCCCATGACCGTGAGCGTGACGAACTTCGACGCGCCTTCCCCGTCGCGGACGATCGATTGGGCCAACCACCGACAGAAATCGGTCAGGGCCGCTTCAAACGTCTCCAGCTCCGCCTCCGACACCTCCACGCCGGCGGCGCCGTTTGCCAGCAGCAGGACCGTATCGTTGGTGGAGGTGTCCCCGTCGACCGTGATGCAGTTGAAGGTGCGGTCCGCGACCCGCTGCAGGATCCGCTGGGCGGCCTGCGCCGATAGGCCCGCATCGGTGGTCACAACCGCTAGCATGGTGGCCATGTCCGGATGGATCATACCCGCGCCCTTGGCGATCCCACCCAGCGTGATTCGTCCCTGCCCCAGATCCAAGCTCAGTGCCCGGTGCTTTGGCCGGGAGTCCGTCGTCATGATGGCTCGCGCTGCGGCCGGTCCCTCGGCCTCCGACAGCCGCTCGATGGCGCGCCTCACGCCCGGCCGGATCTTGTCCATGGGCAGCGGGGCACCGATGACTCCGGTCGAGAGCACGAGCACCTGCGGGGGCTCAACGTCCAGATCAACCGCCGCCGCGGCCTGCGTCTCGCGGGCGTCCTTCAGTCCTGCCTCGCCTGTGCAGGCGTTGGCAATGCCCGAGTTCGCCACCACCGCCCTGATCCTCGTGGAATGGGAGGCCAAAGACTCCCTGTCGATGACGACGGGCGCCGCGGCCACTCGATTGCGCGTGAACACGCCGGCGCCGGCACAGGGCCGGTCGGAAACCAACACCAGGAGATCGTCTTTGCCCTTCGACTTCACGCCGCATGCTGCCGTCCCTGCCCTGAATCCGGCCGGCGAGGTCACGCTTCCCCCCTCGATCCAGTGCCCCATTGGAGTTGGCTCCTGTTCAGCTCGCATGGCGCTCATCAATCGCGCTTGGGGGGCTCAACGTCAGGAAGGTCCTCGGCCGCAATGTCGGCTTCCAACATCGCACGCACCTTCATCTGCAGCCCGTAGAGGTTGATAAACCCGCGCGCCTCGGCCTGATCGTAGATTTCGTCCTTGCCGAACGTCGCCAGCTCCTCCCGGTACAAACTGTTCGGGCTGGACCGCCCCAGCACCGTGACGCTCCCCTTGTAGAGGCGCAGGCGGACCCATCCCGAGACCCCCTGCTGCGTGGAATCGACGAACGCCTGCAGCGCCTGGCGCAGCGGTGTGTACCACTTACCGAAGTACACCAACTCCGCGTAGCGCAGCGCCGCCTGCTCTTTGTAATGCAGCGTGTCCCGATCCAGGCATATCGACTCCAGCTCGCGATGAGCCATGTAAAGCAGCGTTCCGCCGGGAGTCTCATACACGCCGCGTGATTTCACACCGACCAGGCGGTTCTCGACCATATCCGCCCGGCCCACCCCATGCCGGGCGGCGATCGAATTGAGTCGTTCAATCAGCGCCGCGGGAGGGAGCCGCTCATCATCTACGGCAACCGGCACCCCGTCCTCGAATTGGATCTTGACCTCTCCGGGGCTGGCGGGGGCGTCTTCGGCCTCCGTGGTCCACAAGAACATTCCCTTCTCCGGCGGGCGGGCCGGGTCCTCGAGCGGTCCTCCTTCGTGCGACAGATGCCAAAGGTTACGATCCCGGCTGTAAAGCGACCCCTGGCTGGCGGCCACGGGAATGCCGTGCTTCTCGGCGTAAGTCAGCGCGTCTTCCCGCGAGCGAATATCCCACTCCCGCCAGGGTGCGATCACGGTCAGGGTGGGGTCCAGCGCTTTATAGGCGAGTTCGAAACGTACCTGGTCGTTCCCCTTCCCGGTGCAGCCGTGGGCCACACCGTCTGCGCCCTCATCGTGAGCCACCCTGACCTGCCATTTGGCGATCAGCGGGCGTGCGATGGCGGTCCCCAAGAGATACTGCTGTTCATACACAGCTCCGGAACGGAGCATAGGAAACAGGAAGTCCTCGGCGAACTCGTCCCGTAGATCCCGGACCACAACCTTCGCCGCACCACTGTCGAGGGCCTTTTCTTCGATTCCGGACAGCTCGTCGCCCTGGCCGACGTCGGCGCAGAAGCAGATCACTTCGCAGCCGTAGTTCTCCTTTAGCCAAGGGAGGATCACCGACGTGTCCAGCCCGCCGGAATATGCCAGCACGACCCGCTTGATTTCACCTCTCGCCATCGTTGCCTCCTATGTCTACTTCCGAAAGCTCAGGCAGATGGACGGGCCGTTGGAGAAGTCGGACCATGGGGGTTTCATTTTCTTCACTGACGAGCCATTGGTCCAGGCTGGCCCGAACCTCCGTCTCGGCCGTCGGCAGCAGCTCCCCCCGTCGGCCGTAGTGCTGCACCAGCGCCGCTATCGCGGGGGCTTGCTGCGGAGTGGGCTCTCGGGTCTCTCGGCTCACAAGACGTTTCCCTGCGCCCAGGCGAGAACACAGCCTTCCAAGGCCGCCAGCCCCTCATCCAGCTCTTCGCGTTCGATGACCAAAGGTGGGCATATGCGCACCACATGATCGCCGGCGTTGATCACCACCAGGCCGGCCGCCAGCGCCGCCCGCAGCAGCGACTTCACCGGTCGATCGAACTGGATCCCGACCAGCAAGCCCCGCCCGCGCACCTCCTGCATATGGGGCCATCCGGCTTCCTTCAGCTGCTCGACCAAATAGCGCCCGTTGTCCCTGACGTTCCGCAGCAGACCTGGAGCGCCGATGCGGTCGAAGACCACATTGGCGGCGGCGCAAACCAAGGGACCCCCGGCGAAAGTGCTGCCGTGGTCCCCCACTTCGATCACGTCACCGATCTTTTTGTGCACGAGTGTAGCGCCGATCGGCAGCCCACCCGCCAGCGGTTTCGCCAAAGTCATCATGTCGGGCTCCACCGCCGCAGACTCGTGGGCCCATAGCGTTCCGGTTCTCCCCAGGCCGCACTGCACCTCATCGAAGATCAACAGGGCACCGACGTCATCACAGCGGTCCCGCAGCGCTTGAAGGAACTCGTCCCCTGCCGGAACCACACCCGACTCACCCTGGACCGGCTCGACGAACACCGCACAGGTGCGCTCGTCGATCGCCGCCTGAGCCGCCCCGATATGGTTGAATGGGACAAAAGTTACTCCCGGCATGAGCGGCTCGAACGGGGTCCGATATCCCTCTTTCGACGTCATCGACAGCGCGCCCACCGTCCGTCCGTGGAAGCCACCTTCGAAAGCGACCACCTGATCCCGCCCCTCGCCGGGCTCAGCCCGGGACCAACGGCGCGCGAACTTCAGCGCGGCTTCGTTGGCTTCCGCGCCCGAATTGCTGAAGAACACCTGATCTGCGAAGCTGTTTTCGACCAGTCGCTCAGCAAGGCGAACGTGAGGTGAACTGATGAAGAGGTTGCTGACGTGGGTCATGCGGCCGGCCTGTTCGGCAAGAACCGCCACCCACTCGGCGTCCGCATGGCCCAGCGCGTTGACAGCGATGCCCGAAGCAAAATCCAAATAGCGGTTGCCTTTCGCGTCGAAGAGCTCCACCCCCTGGCCGCGCCGGAACTCAATCTCCGGCCGCTCATAAGTGGGGACGAGATATCGCTTCGCCGCCGAAAAGAGATCCGTCTCGCTCATCGCGCCTTCTCCTCATTCATCCGCTGAGCCCCATCCGCGATCAACCGGGTCCCCACCGCCGTGTCCAGCCCCTTCACATCCACGATCCTCACTCGTTGGACACCGCGGCGGGCGGCCAGCAGCCCCGATCGCACCTTGGGCACCATCCCACCATGAATGGCGCCCTGCCGCTGCAGGCCCTCAACCGCCGAATCCGTCACCTCCGCCAGGTACGCGCCATCCACTTCGACGCCAGGGACATCCGAGACCAGATCCAGCGCGTCGGCTCCGATCGCGGCCGCCAGCTCGGCGGCCGCCTGGTCCGCGTTCACGTTGTAAATCTGGCCCGCTGGGCCCAGGGATAGCGGAGCCAGCACCGGCACGAAGCCACCTGCCAGCAGGGTTTCCAGCAGCTTGGGATCAACCCGCTCGATCTCGCCCACGAAACCCAATTCGAGCTCAGGGTGAACCATGGGCCGCACGCGGAACGTCCCTCCGTCAATCCCGCACAGCCCGACGGCGCGGATCCCCTGCGCTTGAAGGCCGGCCACGAACTGTTTGTTGGTCAGCCCGCACAGGACCATCAACGCCGCTTCGAGCGCCTCGTCGCCGGTGCGGCGCAGGCCATCAACTTTCTGGATCGGCACGTCCAGCTTCCGCTGGAGATCATCCACCGCTCGGCCTCCCCCATGGACCACCACCAGCGGTCCGCCCTGTGAGCGCAGCGCGTCCGCAATGCGAGCGACGTTCTCAGGGTCCGCCAGGGCCTGGCCGCCGAACTTGATCACGCGCACGGCCCCTCTTCCTTTCCCATGCCCATCAAACCGCACGTCTCGGCCAGTCCGAACATGGCGTTCATATTCTGCACCGCCTGGCCCGAGGCCCCCTTGAGCAAATTGTCAATCGCCGAGGTGAGGATCACAGTCCGGCCGACGACCGTCACGCCGAGCACCGCCAGATTGGAGTTCACGGCATGCCGGAGCGTGGCGGGTTGGCCGGGCGGCAGAAGGCGCACGAAGGGCTCATCCTCGTAGAGGCCCTGGTAGCGTGCGTGGATCGCCTGCGGGTCAAGGGCTCCATCCCCGTTCATGTAGACGGTCGATAACAGGCCGCGCGGCACCGGCAGAAGATGGGGACAAAAGATCAATTCCAGCTCGCTTGCGGTCCACGCGCTCAGTTGCTCCTCCATCTCCGGCACGTGGCGGTGGGAACGCCCGATGTTGTAGGGCGCCAGATTGTCAGCCACCTCCACAAAGTGGGTGCTCAGCTTAGGGCGTCGGCCGGCTCCGGATACGCCCGATTTGGCGTCCACGATCACGGACGCCGGCAACTGGTCGGCCAACGGCCGCAGCGCGAGCAGAACGCTGACGGGATAGCATCCGGGATTGGCGACCAGGCGCGCTCCGGCCAATTGGGGCCGTGCCGTCTCGGTCAGACCATAGACCGCTTCTTCCAGAAGCTCAGGCGCCGGGTGGGCCTGCCCATACCAGGCCTGATACACTTCGGGATCCTTCAAGCGGAAGTCGGCACTGAGATCCACGACGCTCGCGCCGGCCTCCAGGGCTCGGACCGCCCACGGGGCGGACTTTCCGTGGGGCATGCACAGGAACACGACGTCGATCTCGCCCAACGGCGCATCCCCGGGTGAGATCAGCTCGATCTGCGGCGCGCGTGGAAAGTGCTCCGAAAGCGAGCTGCCGGCCGCTGACTTCGAGGCGGCGAACGCCAACTCAACCTCCGGATGCCCCGCCAGCAGGCGGATCAGTTCGTAACCCGTATAGCCCGTGCTCCCGAAAACACCGGTCCGGATCATCCAACCACCTCTGAAAACAAAAATACCGCCGGACCCATAATCGGTCTGGCGGTATAGGGCTCTGAAAAAGGCGCTAAACGCTACCCAATATAGCCCGAACACCAGACCGAGGTCTGGCGGATACGACGCGGGCGCGGGCTAACGGGAGGCATTTGCACCATGGTGCTGGCTAGGATAGCCCACGCCAGGGGGCTTGTCAAGCGGCCTATCGGCTTGAACATCCGGGCCGGGCCATCTACACTTGGCCCCAACCGCATCGCCCGCCTTTCCAGGTCGGCGGAATCGGGGCAAAGCCATGACCGGCTGGGAGTGAGACGCGATGGATTTGGGATTGACGGGCAAGAACGCGCTCGTGACCGCGGCCTCAAAGGGGCTGGGGCGGTCCGCGGCGGAGGCTTTGGCGCGTGAGGGCGCACGCCTCGTGATCTGCGCCCGCAGCTCCCAGACCGAGATCACCGCGCACCAGATCCAGACTTCAACCGGCCGGGAGGTCGTCCCGGTTCGAGCCGACTTGACCGCCCCGGACGACATCGAGCGCCTCGTCGAACGGGCGCGCCAACGCCTGGGGACGATCGATATTCTGGTCATGAACGCCGGTGGTCCTCCTCCAGGCGGCTTCATGGATCTCACCCCTGAAGACTGGCAGGCAGCGGCCGAGCTCACGTTGCTGAGCGCTGCGCGCCTGTGCTACGCCGTCGTGCCCGACATGATTGAGCGAGGCGAGGGCAGTCTTGTCGCCATCCAGTCATATTCGGTCAAGAAGCCGATCGAGGGCCTCATTCTCTCCAACTCGCTCCGAATGGCGGTGATCGGAATGCTCAAATCGATGGCGGACGAATTAGGCCCGCTCGGGGTTCGGGTCAATTCGATCGCCCCGGCTCTCACATGGACGGATAGGGTCGAGCGCTTGATTCGGGATCGGGCCAAGCGAAGGGGTTCGTCCTTCGAAGAGGCGGTCGGCCACGCCGTGCAGGGAGTCCCGCTCGGCCGAATGGGGACGGTGGAGGAGTTTGGCCGGGCCGTCGCCTGGTTAGCGTCGCCGGCCGCCTCATTCATCCACGGCCATGCGTTGATGTTCGACGGCGGAGCCTCCAGATCACCACTGTGACCGGCCGCAAATGGAACCCCAAACTGGCGAGCCGGTCGCGGCTCACGGTCAGGCCCGAGCCGCGCGAAAAGCCGCCGCCCGTGATCACGGCCGGCGGCGATAATTGTTGCCGGGAATATTCTGTGCGTTGGGGCTGGTCGTCAGGCGGCCTGGCCGGCGCCCACCATGCTCCGCCGTCGGACAAGCGTCCGCAGACGCGAGGCCAGCAGGCTGGCGTGCACCGGTTTGATGAGGTAATCGTCCGCGCCCGCGTCCAGCGCCTTGGCCACGCTGCCCGGTGACCCCAGTGCCGAGAGGATCAGAATGGGGAGATCGGAATACGAACGAATTTCCTCGCAGACCTCCCAGCCGTTCAAATCCGGCATCAGCAGGTCCAGAATCACCACATCCGGCTCGGACTTGCGACAGGCCGCGATGCCTTCTTCGCCGCTGAACACGGGGAGGATTTCAAAACCCTGTCCACGAAGAAGGGTGCGCAAGGTAATGGCTACATCGGGATCGTCGTCGACCAGCAGTACGTTTATCGTCATGGGCATTTCACCGTGGACCTATTATCACCGAAACGCCCCAGCGGGCACCTTACAAATTGCTTTCAGCGGGCCCGGTCTTGCCCTTGCACGACCCCAAAGCTATGATACGCTCGGTATTGGATTC
>CAZFCJ010000033.1:0-33311 GCA_964517315.1 uncultured Anaerolineaceae bacterium
GAGGGCCAGAAGGTGGTCTCCCAACAGAAGATCGACTCCGACGTGATCGCGTTCGCTCGCGATGAGAGCGACGCCTGTGTGCAGGTCTTCTTTATCCGGGCGGGCAAGCTGATCGGACGCGAATACTTCGTGCTGGAGGGGACCACCCAGGCGGAGGACCAGGAAATCGTCGAGTCTTTCATTAAGCAGTTCTACGAGAAGACGCCTTTCGTGCCACCCAAGGTCATGCTGCCGACCCAGATCGAGGAAGCCCGCATTATCGAATCTTGGCTCACCCAGAGGCGGGAGGGCCGGCGCAAGGTTCAGCTGGTGGTCCCCCGGCGGGGCCGCAATCGGGAATTGGTCGAGATGGCGGCGGAGAACGCGGCCGACACGCTGGCCATGCTGCGGTCTCAGTGGGAGCTGGACCGCTCCAAGCATGTCGAGGCGCTGGCGGAATTGGAGCAGGCGCTCGGATTGGACGGGCCGCCCAACCGGATCGAATGCTACGACATCTCCAATTTGCAGGGGACGGCGGCGGCGGGTTCGATGGTGGTCTTCGAGCAGGGGGTGCCGAACAAGCGTCTGTACCGGAAGTTCACGATCAAGTCCGTCAAAGGTCAGGACGACTTCGCCAGCATGGAGGAGGTGCTGTACCGGCGCTTGCGGCGGTGGAGGATTGCCAATGAAGAGCAGCAGAAGCCCGGAAAGAAGCTGGATCAAGCGTTCGGTCTGCTGCCAAATCTGTTGATCGTGGATGGAGGCAAAGGTCAGTTGAACCGGGCGGTCCAGGTGCTTGAAGAGTTTGGCCTCGCAGCCGAGGTGCCGCTGGCGGCGCTGGCCAAAGGTCACGAGGAGCTTTTCATGCCCGGCCGACCCGGTCCGATTGTGCTGCCGCGCCGATCGCAAGGGCTGTTCCTGGTGCAGCGGTTGCGTGATGAGGCGCATCGCTTCGCCGTCGGCCAGCACCGCACACAGCGCCGCCGCAGCACCCTGAGCTCCAAGCTCGACTCGGTTCACGGGATCGGGCCGGCGCGCCGCAAAGCGCTGCTGAGAACATTTGGAGACATCGAAGGGCTGCGCAACGCCGACGTCGAGGAACTGACCGCCATTCCGGGGATCACAAGCGAGCTGGCTGAGCGCGTCAAGGCCGCGCTGTAGGCGGAGTGTGGATGCGCGAGATTTGGATCGTCGATGATGACGATGAAATGGGCCACGCCGTGACGTTGATGCTGAAGCTGCTGGATTGTGAGGTCCGCACTTTCCGCACCGCCCGCGCCGCGTCCAAGGAACTGCTAGCGGGAGCCCGCCCGGACGCGATTTTGCTCGATATCAACATGCCCGAGGTCACCGGCATGGACATGCTGGAGTTCGTTCGTATGCGCGACGAGTTGCGTGAGCTGCCGGTCATCATGCTGTCCTCGGAGACAACCGATATCCAGGTGGACGAGGCGATGGAGATGGGGGCGACGGGGTATATTTTCAAACCGGTGACGATCGAGGAACTCCAGCAGGCGCTGGACGAAGCGCTGAGCGCCGGAGGTTATTAGTCCCACAACACGGTCGTGAAGGGCTCCTCAAATCCCCGCGTCCGGCTTACGGGGTATGTAAGATGACGAAGTCTCTCCATACCAAGGCTCCCCCACAATAAAACAAGCCAACTTGAGCCTGCGAAGTGCTGAGTGACCGTGGACTGCGATGTTTGGGCGAGGCGGTCTTCCACTTGGGTCCTTCGGCAGGCTCAGGACGTGCGGCGCGTTCTGGTGAGGGCGATTAACGCTGGGGACCTGCGAAGGACTCGATGCAGGTTACGAGCCTGAAGTAGCTAGGTCGGCAAAAGAAGCGAGCCACTCTGAGCCTGTCGAAAAGCGAGCGGCTACGGCTTCCTAACTTTACAGAGCAAGGAGCGCCGGCCGGGCGTGGGAGCCCGGACTCCGTTTAGGAGTCCTGGGATTCTCAGAATGGAAGCCCATTGGATGGTGCTTGATGGTCTACTGGACCCCGTCGAGCCGTTCGGCCCGCGCGCCGCCCGCCGGCCGGCAGAGCCAGAATTCGCCGGACCGACCGGAGCGCGCTTTGTAGTCTCTCGCCAGGGCCTCCGCGAAAACGGGAGCGCTCTCCCGATCGACCCAATTCACCGTGCACCCGCCGAAGCCGGCGCCCGTGAGGCGGGCGCCGTAGCAGCCGGGCTGTTCGGCCGCCAGCTCCACCAGCAGATCAAGCTCGGGCCCGCTTACCGCATACAGATCGCGCAGGCTGGCGTGCCCTTCGAGCATCAGCGCGCCGAATCGGCGGTTGTCCCCCTCCTCTAGAGCCCGCGCCGCCCGCCTGACCCGCTCCACCTCGTACACCACATGGGCCACTCTGTCCTGGTCGTCGGTCGTGAGCAGATGACGGCGGCTTTCGAACTCCTCCGGCGCCAATTCGCCCAAATCTCCCAGCTGAGGCAGTGCTGAGCGCAGCTCGCGCAGTGACCGCTGGCAGGCGTCCACCCGGGCGTTGTATGAAGACTGGTCCAGGGTGCGCTCGACCGCACTGTGCGCGACGACGATCGCCACGCCGTCGGGCACGGGACGGGGTTCGAGCTCCAGAGAAGCGAAGTCCATCAGCAGGGCGTGACCCTCCCGTCCGCACACGCTGGTCCACTGGTCCATCAGACCTGAGCGGACGCCGACATAATCATTTTCGGCGCGCTGGCAAAGCTGCGCCACCTGAAGAGGGGAGGGCTCGGCGTTGGCGAGGGCCAGCCATACCTGGGCGAACGCCACCTCGACGGCGGCTGAGGAGGCCAGCCCGGCTCCGACCGGAACGTCGGAGGTCAGCAGGGCGTCGATCCCGCTCAGGTCCAGGCCGGCCTGGTCCAGCGCCCACGCCACCGCGGCCGGATAGCGCCCCCAGCTCGGAAGTGGACCGCCGTCAAGCGCGGTGGAGGAGGAGAGATTGTGGAGCGAGAAGGCGCACTCCTCGCCAAGGTCGGCCGCCAGGACCTTGACCGTGCGGTCGGGGCGCGGCCTGGCGGCCACGAGGGCGAAGCGATCGATGGCGCAGGGTAGGGCCAGACCGCCGTTATAGTCGACGTGCTCTCCCAGAAGGTTGACCCTGCCAGGGGCGCGGCCGATCCAGCGCGGCGGCGCCCCAAATTGATCACGAAACTGCTCGAGCGCGGCCGGCCGGTTCACGGTTCATGGCCCGGCCGGGGCGGCGGCGGCTCGACTAATAGACCGAGGGCCGCTGCGGTTTCGAGCAGGTCGTCCAGGTGTTCGGAGGGGACTGCCGCTGCCGTGGGGCCGAGGCGTTCCTCGATCCAGCGCCCGGTCCTCGGCTCGGAGGCGATGCGGTCGAGCAGCTCAGGATCCCCCACGCGCAGCACAATCAATCTCTCGGCCCGAGCCTCGATGTGGTTTTCGGTCAGACGATCGAGGGCCCGCAGGAGCCCGGGAGGTGTGGGCTCGGGGGAGACCTCCTCGAGCAGGCGGCGGACGTGGGCGAGCTCGAGCCCCTGTTCGGCGCCGGCGAGCACCGCCGAGGGCCGCAGTCGGTACGTGTAGACATCCTCACGGTAACCCTGCCAGCTGCACAGGCGGGCCACCTGGTAGCGGATCTTGCGCGACGCCAGCCGGGGCAGTTCCACCGTGCCATCGGGCAGCAGTCGACCCGGTGGGGTTGGCTGTTCGCCCTGGGGGCTCACCTCGGCGTCGACCAGGAAGCCGAACGGTTCGGTCAGGCGAAATACGGATGGGTGTTCGCCGCCCTCGATCAGGCCCAGGTCAACGGCGCCCAGCCAGTGCAAGGGGCCGGTAATCATGGCCCTCAGCAATGCACCGTCGACGGCGTCCCAGCTCGACACGCCGCGCAGGAACGTTCCGGTTCGGCGATCGCGCAAGTACCATGAATCGAAATCTCCGCCTGGGCGTTGGAAGCTTGGATAACGCTCGCGCACATCAGCCAAGAAGGCCTCCAGATCCCACCAGCGATTGCGGGGAACGCGCTTCAAGAAATCGAGGGCTGCGCCGCGGCTGGCGTGCGGGTCGTTGGGCCAACCCCCTGGTCCCGGCTCCAGATGTCCCAGAAGATTGAAGTCATTCCAGCCGCTGGAGTTGCGCCAGCTTTGGGCGAGTGCGTACAGGGCCTCCCCGTGGGAGGATTCCAGGAATTCGCCGACCTGGTCCGGTTTAGGCTCGAGCGGCTCCGCGCGCAGCGGGCCGAGCTCCTGTAGCAGCGCAGTGAGGGCGGGAAGCGCGGATGGGATGGCGAAAAAGGGGTGCAGGCTGCGCTGGCGATCCGACGGGAGGTCGGAGCCGGGTTCAGGCCGTCGGCGCAGGGCGGCGAGCAGGGTTGTGGCGTCGTCGACCAGCCGATTTTCAAGCCGAAGGATCTGGTGGGGGCGGCTTCCCGGACGGCCGAGTTCGGACGGCCCGGCCGGGGGGCCGGACGGCAGGTTATCGAGCAGCTCCTGGGGGATGAAGGCGAATTCCTTCGGTCCGACGGGAGAGTCGCCGAATGCGCGCGCGATCAGCCCCCGATACCAGAGCGTCTCCACCGGCGAGATGGGATCGCGCCAGGGTTGGTCCCGATCCCGCCGTCCCGGTCCCATCTCCCGCATCTCACCGTGGCGCTGTACGAAATCGATCCACGGCAGGCGGCCGCCCTCCTCGGCCAGATGCTGGAGCGCGGCCCGCGCTTCGGGGGGCAGGTCGCCCAGCATGTCGTGCAGATGATCCGGCTTGGAAAGGGATTCGGACAAGACCTCAACCAGCGCTGCCGCGTCGCCTTGGGGTGGATCGATATCCCAAAGATGGGCAATAATGCGGAGCTGGCCGTGGTCGTGATCCTGTAGCGACTGCCGCAGTGAGCGCAACGGTGTAAAGCCCTCCTGGTTCCTTCAGGTGAGGACTTGAATCTCTCGGGGAAGCACGCTGATGTCGAGTTCGGTGACGTTGGAGCTGAAATCGGCGTAGATCTCGCCGTCGGTGTGAATGGGGATGGGCTCCTCGGACCGCAGCCGGAGCTCGCGGAAGGCGCCCAAAACGACGGGCTTGAAGCGGCCGTGGGTGCCGCGCATGACTTCGGGGATCAAGCGGAACATCATCGGGCGCGAAACGTCGCCGATCAGCGCGTAATTTAACTCCCCATCGTCGGGTTGTGCGGCCGGCGAGGTGAGGAAGCCGCCGCCCTCGCGCGGCCCGTTGTTCAAGCTGAGAAGAAGGATCCGCTGCTCGATCTTCTCGCGATCGGTTTCGATCACCATGCGCGGTGCATCGTGTTTCAGAAAGATCGTCTTCATCACCGCCCACAGGTACATGGGGAAGCCGCGCAGCGCGGTGATGTGATACGCGTATATGGCCACCGCGGCGCCGAACCCGATGCTGATGGTGTTGTCCCAGTATTCCATATGGCCGTTGTTGTCGCTGATGGTGGCCAGGTCGACGGCTCGCGGCTCGCCTTCAAACACACGCCGGATCGCGACCGCGGGTTGGGATGGAATGCCGACATTGGCGCAGAAGTCGTTTCCCGAACCCACCGGGACCGCGCCGAGCAGCGGCCTGCGTTCGGGTGGGAACTTCATCAGCCCGTTCACGACCTCGTGCACGGTGCCGTCGCCGCCGATGGCAGCCACGACCTCGAAGCCGTCTTCGACGGCTTCGCTGGCGAGTTCGGTGGCATGCCCCGGGTATTCGGTGGCGGCCCAGACCCCTCCGCCGGCGCGGTCAACCGTCGCCCGGAAGCTCTGAGCGACATCCCAGGCATGGCCCCGATCCGCGTACGGATTCAAGATCAACTTGGTGCGGCGACTCATGTGGTCCTCTCCCGGGCGCAGGCCGTGATGTTCCCTTCGACGCGACATGGCTTGGCGGCGCCGGAAACACCCCGGCATCGGTGGGGGGTGGGCGGCGCTCGGCAGGGCCGGTCTAACGTGATCGCCCACCGCATGGGAGCGTTTCCTGTACGGCGAGACCGGGCGGTGCTCACCGACGGCGGCGATTATAGCTCACCGCGCGGCAGGGCGCGCAGCGGCGCGACGGAGCCGCTAGTACCATTTTTAAGAATAGCGTTCATTGACTCCTCATAGTTGCACCGGTATGGTGGGTACGAATGGAGCCTCAGGCCACTGTAAGGCTGCACGCCCTGGCCGGTCATGGGACACTCCGGCTGGCCCTCACGATCCCTATCGTGAGTGGTTCGTAAGCGCCGAAGCTGGAGCTGCGCCCTTCCCCATGATGGCAACGGCCCGGGCAACCGGCAACTACCCCTCGCCGGCCGTCTTACGGTCCTAGGGGCTTCCTTCTTTCTTCACGTCCCGGTCTTCCGCAAGCCTCTGAGCGTCGTTCGCCGCCCTTGGATCCATGTAGATTCCGAGTCCATCGACCTCCCAGCCACACCGTGCACTTTGTGTTGTCCGAGTGCGGTTCGCGCGCGCTGTCCAGAGGATGGACTCTGCGGTGGCGTCCGCTGTCCTTCGGCGCGGCGAAGGCGGAAAGTCATTCCTGCGGCCGCGGGCGCGGCCTCATTCGCGCCTCGATGGAACCGCACACAGGTCATTCGCTCATTGACCGCCATGCGGAATGCCGTTAGGCTAATCCAGATTCGGAGGGTACCTCTCAGTGAAAGAGTGGCGATGTTTGATCCCACCAGGCATCTAGACGATTGGATGGCCAACCCGCTGCGCAGGTTCCAGATTTCGCTTGGAATGATCTTGCTGGTGGCGACCGTGGGTGTGCTCGGGTATATGCTCTTGGAGGGCATATCGGCGCTGGACGCTCTTTACATGACGGTGATCACACTGACGACGGTCGGCTTCCGGGAGGTCACCGAATTGTCGACAGTGGGCCGTGTGTTCACAATTGTGTTGATCATGACCGGCGTCATCACTGTAGCCTGGGCGGCTCGCAACGCGGCGGAAGTCGTCCTGGGGGAATCGCTGTGGAAAACCGTTCGGAGGCAGCGCATGGAAGCACGCATTAAGGGGCTCGAAGAGCACTACATTCTCTGCGGATACGGCCGCATCGGACAGCAAATCGCCCGGGATCTCGAAGCCCGCGGTGAGGCGTTTGTCGTGGTGGACCAGCAGCCGGAAAAGGCCGAGGTCCTGCGTGAGGCGGGCTATCTTTATCTGATCGGTGACGCCACTGATGAGGACGTGCTCGAGCAGGCCGGCGTGCGGCGCGCCAGGGGCCTGGTCGCCACGCTGAACAGCGACGCGGACAACGTGCTCAGTGTCCTGACCGCCCGGGGTTTGAGCGAACATCTGCTGATCGCGGCCAGGGCCTCCAACGAAAGCTCCATCAGTAAACTGCGGCGGGCCGGCGCCGATCGAGTGGTGAGCCCGTATGTCATCGGCGGTCACCGGCTCGCGCTCTCGCTGCTCCGGCCCAGCGTGGACGATTTTCTGAGCCAGCTGTTTCATTTTGGTGACGATTTGGACGTCGATATTGGGCAGATGACCGTCGAGGAAGGGTCGCCCTTGGCGGGGCAGACGATCGCCGGCAGCGATCTGCGTAAGAAGTGGGGCCTTACCATCCTGGGCATTGTCTCTCCCGAGGGTAAGCTGGACATGACGCCCAGCGGGGACCATGAACTTCGGTCGGGCGAGACGCTGATCGTGATCGGCGCCCGCGATGCGATTTACCGGCTGGAGGAAGCCCACCAGAGCGAGGTGTAGCTGCCCTTGCTGCTAGTCGTCAGGTGCAGGCTCGAGCAGCCGCTGGAGTTCTGCCTTGATTTGCTCCGGGTGCTCGAATTGGATCGCTGGCATACTGACCGCCCGCGCCCCCTCAACGTTTTCCGGGAAGTCATCGATGAACACGCATTCGCCGGGATCGACCTCCAGCCGGGAGGCCGTGAGGCGATAGATCCGCGGATCCGGCTTGGCGAGGGCCACTTCGGCCGAGATGACGATCTCGTCGAACGCGTCGGAGAAGCCCCACGACGTTTCGATGTGCCGGCGAACATCGGGCCAAGCATTGCTCAACAGCGCCGTCTTACGCTCAGGGCGGAGGCCGCGTATGAATTCGAGCAGATCCTGATCGACCCGATCGCCCGACCAAAAATCGCGCTCGAGGTCCGCCCGCTCTCCGCGGGTCAGCCCGAAGCGTCTGGCCACCGCGTTCCAGACCTCTTGGGCCGGGATCCTTCCGAGCGTGGCCCGTTGGCTGGGTTCACTCCCGAAGACCAACCGATCGAGCTCGCCCGGCGCCAGATCCAGGCGCTGCTCCCAGCGCGCCCGCCCGGTCCGGTCCTCCGTGCGCAGAATGACGCCCCCCATGTCCCAGATAACCGCCGTGATCGTCAAGCGGCTCCTTCCTCGAAGAACTTGCCCCGATGTGCTTCCCGCTTCATGAACGCCGTCGCGAGCCGACTGCACCCCCGCAGTGCCGTTCCGGCTCGGCGCCGAGAAGGGGGTCGGCTTGAGGAATCGGAGGGCGCGCTCGCCGGCGAGCCCCTCAAAGCGGCTTGCTGAAGCTGCGATCGCGCCGTGCGACCCTGTAGCCGAAGCGCTGGTAGAAACCCAGCGCGCCGTTGGGATTTTCGACGTCCACGGTGAGCGCAGCCTCGTGCATGCCGCGCCGCCGGAGTTCGTGCAGGCTCTCCGCCAGCAGATGACTCGCCAGACCCTGGCGGCGCGAGGCGCGGCGCACCGAGATGTCCTCCGTGTAGCCGCGCTTGCGCCCCTGGGCATGGTTTTCGGACGCGTCGATGAAGTTGAGCACCATCCCCGCCACTTCGTCACCGTCCCAGGCCACCTTCCACATGGACGGATCCTGAAGTGGATCGGCCAGCCAGCGCTTGTAGTCCGCCTCGGATGCCTCGCGCGCCCCCCAATGATCGCGGAACGCCTGGACTTTGGCCTGCCAAACGGCGCGAAGGTGAGCGGTCTCAACGGACCGGACCTCGAGGCCGGGCGGGCACGGGGCTTCGGGAATATCCCGCAGGTGAGGCCGCACCATGCTGTAGAAGTAGCGTTCGATCTCGTAGGCTCGTGATGCAAGCAGTTCGGCAATTTCTTTTTCACCGTCGCGCACTATGCTCCGTAGCTTGGCGGGCCGGGGAAGGAGCTCGGCCTGGATCTGCGCGGCCCGGGATTCGGTCCATGCGGTCAGTGCCGCCAGCAGCTCGGGATCGCGCCATTCCGGACGGAGGTATATATGGTGGAAGAACACGCGTGGCCCGCCTTGCTCGTGGAGCGTCAGTACGAACGCCTCGGCCATCATCCTGTCGCCGGCCCAGCCGGTGACCACATCACGCGCCGGATCAACCCCTTCGAAGTGCGCATAGAAACTCTCAAGCTCGTGACCTGAGGTCGTGTTTTCGATGCCGTCGGCGGCGAAGCTGGCGTTGACGGTCTCGGCAAGGGCCTCATAGTCGGGCCGATCGGCAAGCGCGTGGAAGCTCAGATCGCGATGCTCTGGCCAGCTCGACGGGGCCGCCAGTCTGGACTGCGATGCCTTCATCATGGCAAAGATTCCTCTATTTTGGCTTCGGTGACGACCTCCCGACGGGCGGTGACCATCATGCGCGGTCCTTGATCCAGCTCGTGGCTGTCGCTGGGGCTAGGTCGGTGGAGACGAACATCGATCTCCTGGAATCCCGCCCAGGCCAGCATAACACTCACTTCAACTTTGCCGTACCAACGGTAACGCGCTGGCCGCACTTCCTCGCGCACCACGCGTTCCTGGCGCAGGAGCGTATAGCGGCGCTGGTCGGTGAAGATCTGCTCCAACGGGTCGGCCGCGTAAGCGCGTTTCTCGACCAGCAGGCTGCTCCCTTCAGACTCCGGTCGCAGCTTTCGGACCAGCTTCCACTCCGCGGGAAGCACCCGGGGAAGTGGAAATCCATGTCCCAGGTAGAGCTCCAATAAAAGGGCCCCTTCGGGCAGCAGATGCGCGTGGAAGCGGCGCAGCGCCTCGAGTGCTTCCGCTCGGGCCACCAGGTGCATGAACGATCCGCAGGGGACCAGGATCGACCTGTAACGGCGCGGCCGATGCAGGTCCTGCATAGCCTGCCAGTACAGGTCGACGCCGAGTCCCCGCTGCCGAGCCGCCTCGGCGCAAAGATAGAGCATCTCGAGCGACAGGTCGCAGCCGTCGACGGCGTAGCCCTGTTGACGGAGTTCAAGCAGCAGGCGTCCTGTGCCGCAGCCCACTTCGAGGGCGGGCTGGCCGTAACGCTCGACCGCCCCACGCAGGCGTGCAGGGTCCTCGCGTTGACCGGAACCTTCCTGGCTGACGGCGGCCCAGTGCAACGTCGCCAAACCTTCATATGGTTCAGTGCCCTTGTAACCCATGGCAATCGTCCTTTGCCGTTCCAACTTCGCTCTTCCAGTCAGGCTGACGCCTTCGCGTTGGGGGACTTCCTAAGCCGGAGCAGGAACGGGTTAAGCGGCGAGAGGCCGCACTTCGCGGCCTCTTCTTGAACAAAGAAAACCGCGGGCGTCGGAGAACGCCCGCGGCGGGTTACCTGTCCCTATCTGCCGATCAGCAGGCGCGCTCCATGGAGGTCACACCGGCAGCGACGCCGGCGCCACTTCGCAGCATGTTGTGAAATGGATTCTGCATGTCGCACCCCGTGCGGATCGGTTAGCTCAACACGGTACACCGGAACTCACGTGAGGTCAAGTCCAAGTCGAATTCTTTAAGGGAGTCTCACTTTGACCCTCCTCGGGCCTCAGCGTTTCCTGTTTCGCGTCGGGGGTATGGTGGACCCAAATCGGACGCAGAGGCTACGACAACGCCCACCCGGGGGGGCGCATGGTCATCGGCCTCCGCGGATGGCGGTCAAGAAATCGGCGAACAGGCCGTACGCTGTGGTGTCAGGACCGGGGTCGGCCTCGGTGAGGGTCAGGTGACCAAGGACGTCAGTGTACAGCGTCAGCGCGGAGGAGGTCTCTTTCACGTGGTACAGGGGATCGTCGGCGGGGATTCGTTCCGGCCGCACCTGCGCCTTCACCTCTTCGCCCTTTCGTTCAGCCGAGCAGATCAGCTTCCAGCGCTGGCCCGCGGCGGCCGCCTCCTGAACCTCGACCGCCGTGAGGTCGCGGATCCCCGTTCGGTCGACATGTTGGGGGGTGAGAGGCGCCTGCATGAGCACGGTGACCAGGGCAGCCACCTTGATCGCAGCGTCCCAGCCGTCAACGTCCCCGCTGGGGTCCGTTTCCGCGATACCCAGTTCCTGAGCGTGGGCGACGGCCTCGTCGAAACTGCTGCCGGCCTCCATGCGGGTCAAAATCAAATTCGTGGTCGAATTCAGAACGCCCCGAAAGGCGCGCAGGCGCGCTGCGGGGAGCGTCTCGCGCCATACGCTGAACACGGGCGCGCCGTCCATAACCGTGGCTTCAAATAGGAAGCGAAGGCCGCGCTCACTCGCCATGCGCCTCAGGTCCTGATAACCGTGAACGACCGGGCCTTTGTTGGCGGTGATGGCGTGCATCCCCGCCTCGAGGGCTGACCGCAGGTGATCGAGGGCTGGTTGACCGGAACCGTAATTCACGGGCGTGTTTTCAAAGAGCAAGTCGGCCCCACAGGTTCGAATCATCTCGATGGTCGTGCCGGGGGGGCGGCCGCGCGAGAGATCGGCCAGCCCCCCGCCGGATTCGGCCAGGGCGAGGGCGGCCTCGAGATCCAGGCCATCGGGGTCCAGCGCGGAGCCGTGGCGTGCTGTGGCGATGGCGACAGCCCGGTAGGTCAGATCATAGCCCTCAGCCACCTCCTGCCGCTTGCGGAGCAGAAGTCGGGCCAATGCCTGACCGACGTTGCCGAAACCGATCAATGCGAGCTTGATCTCCATAACTTACTCCGGTCCGTTAGATAGGGATGAACTCCGGTTATACGTTCTACCCAGCCAAGAAGGGCCGGGTTTGGCTCACAAATGTGCTCGTAACCGCTGGAGGGTCAAACCAGGGGCCAGGGGTGAGCCCGGCGGCCGTGGGGTTCGGGAAAAGACCCGCGCTCCATCAGCTGGGCGGCCCGGCGCTCGAGTGCCCGCATCTCTCGAACGCTCAGCAGGGATTCGAGCCGACCCCGGAGGGCGCTCGTCCCCTCCCTCAGAGCTCCTTCGAGCTGTCGCAGGGCGTTCAGCAGATCGGGCGGGATCGGATCCCCCGCGAAGTCCCAGATCACGGTGCGCAGCTTGGTTTCGTGGTGGAAGCAGATGCCGTGGTCGATCAACCATATTTTTCCCTCGGGGGTCAGCAGCACGTGTCCGGCCTTCCGGTCGGCGTTGTTGATCAGAGCGTCGAAGAGCGCGACGGGGCGCAACCGCGCGCTCTCCTCGGGCGTCAGCTCGAAGTAATGGCGGGCGTCGATCAGGTCGACAAACATCTGCAAAGATCCCCCGCCCGAGGGTCCCTCCTCTCGCAGGACGGTGGGCGGAACATGATTCCAACCCAGAGCCTGATCGACCTCGAAGGCCGCCACCTCGCGGGCCGCGAGTGTACCCCGGGGGAAGTCCCACAGTGGTCGTTCACCCTGTTTGGGTTTATACACGGCCTTGATGTGCTCATCCTGCCATGCGACGGTGGCCAGGAACGTGTAGTTGGACCCATAGGCGAACTGTCCGGTGATCTCCATCTTCCCCCGAGTGAGATGCTCCAGTATGGCGTCGAGTGAGCCTTCGGTCATCGGGATCGATTCGCTTCCCGGGGGGATGGGGCGCTCAGTCCTTATGACCGTTGCGCTTCGGGCAGAAGTGGCCCTCCGGATCGATGGGCTCGCCGCAGTTGCCGCAGATCGGCCGGCCGCGATCGGCGACCTCTAGGCCCCAGGCACACATGCGCCGGATCTGCGAGCGCGAGCACCAAAAGCGGGCCACCCGAGGGTCTTCAATATCACTTCCCTGGGGCTGAATTTCACGGGCCACGACCACCAGCATGTCACCGGTTTCGTCGTAGCCGATCCCGAGTTGGCCGACGCGGAAGACCGGGTCGATCGGCTTCTGCAGCTTCATCTCGGACTCGCTGTAGGAATCGTCCGCTTCGCCGAGGTCGGGTCGCCGCTCGCGTAGATCCGACAGGAAGTCTTCCACGCCAACGGCCAGCGACTGCACCTGGGCCTTTTCCACGATCAGGGTAACGATCTCCTCGTCTTTGCGAGCCTGAAGATAGAAAACCCGCTTCCCGGGAGGCCCGATGGCGTCGGTTGTGATGTGGTCTACCGGTCGCAAATCGAAATTCATCGTTGTCGGAAGCCAATCATGCGAGGAGGTCTGGGCGACGGTCGCGTGGGGATGCTTGTGTCCGCTGCAAAGTATATCATTCTGAATCGACCGCCCGAGCGGCCCGCGTGTCGTTCAAGCGCACCAGGCGCACTGTATTTTCGCCGACGGCCAAGACGCTGATCGAGGCCGGCGCCACGACCAGGCGTTGAAAGAGATCCAGCGCCAGGCCCGCGTAATGGGCAACCGCCAGTTTGATCATGTCGGAGTGCGAGACGCAGGCGAAGGCGGCCTCTTCCTCGCTGTGCTGGCTTCGCAGCGCCTCCAGCTCGGAGACGATCCGGGCTTGGGCTTCGGGAAACGACTCCCCGTCGGGGAAGCGGGCCAGGGAGGGTGCGTGCTGGATCGTCGCCCACGCGTCCTCTTCCTTTAACTCGTCCAACTCGCGTCCCTGCCATCGGCCGTAGCGGACCTCGCCGAGGCCGGCCCGTCGTGTGACCTGCAAACCCTTCGCTTCCGCGATCGGTTGAGCGGTCTCGACTGTGCGTTCCAAAGGGCTGCTGTAAACGGCCTCCAGCTCCACCTCGGAAAAGGCCTCCGCCAGCGCCTCGGCCTGGGCACGTCCGACATCGTTGAGGTGGACCTCCGGCAGCCATCCGGCAAGCTTTTTGGCCTCCACAAACTCGTTCTCGCCGTGCCGGATGAGGTAGATGATCGTCAAAGCGCGCTCGACGGGGTCACTTGTTGGGCGTCGGACGCTGTCGATGGAGCCGTTTGATGCCCTCGATCGTCTGCTGCGGCAGGTCGGGCAGAGGCTGGCCCGCCTCGATGTCCAGGGCTTCGCGCTGGGCCGCACGCCATCGTTCCAAGCGCTCGCTGACCTGGACTTCGTAGCCCTGATCGGAGGGGGTGTAGAAATAGGTGCCGAGCAGATCCCGCGGCAGATACTGCTGGCCCACATGGTGCTCGGGGTGCGCGTGCGGGTATTCGTAGCCCTCTCCGTGGCCGAGCGCCTCCGCGTCCCGGTTGGCGTCTTTGAGGTGGTCGGGGACGTCCACCTTGCCCTCCTCCTCCACTCGCTGGTAGGCCTTGAAATAGGCGCCGGCGGTGTTGGACTTGGGGGCGGTGGCCAGGTACAGCGTGGCGTGGACGATCGGGTAGACGCCTTCCGGCAGTCCGACGAACTCGAAGGATTGGACGGCGGAGGCGACCACCACCAGGCCGAGCGGGTCGGCCATGCCGATGTCCTCGGAGGCGAGGATCAGCAGCCGACGCAGGATGAAGCGGGGATCTTCGCCCGCGTAGAGCATCTTGGCCAGCCAGTATAAGGCCGCGTCCGGGTCGGAACCGCGCACCGACTTGATGAAGGCCGAGATGGTGTCGTAGTGGGCGTCCCCGTCCTTGTCGTACAGCACCGCGCGGCGCTGAATCGAGTCCTGGGCCACCTTCAAAGTAACCCGCGTGGGCCCCTGGCCGTCGGCGGGAGTGGATTCGACGGCCAGCTCGAGGGCGTTAAGCGCGTTGCGTGCGTCGCCGCCGGCGACGCGCACAAGGTGCTCGAGCGCGTCCTGATGAAGGTCGATGTCCCGATCTCCGTAGCCCCGTTCCGAATCCTCCACTGCCGTCCGCAGGATCTGCGCGACCTGGTCGTCCTCCAGCGGCCGGAGTTGAAACACACGTGAGCGAGACACCAACGCCCCGATCACTTCGAAGTACGGGTTTTCCGTCGTGGCCCCGATGAGGGTGATCAAACCCTCCTCGACGTGCGGCAGCAGGGCGTCCTGCTGAGCCTTGTTCCAGCGGTGGACCTCGTCGATGAAGAGCAGGGTCCGGCGATGGTACAGCTTGCGACGCTCGCGGGCCTCCTCGATCACTTTTCTGAGCTCGGCTTTCCCGGCCAGGACGGCGGAGATGGTTTCGAAGTGGGACTCCGTCGTGTTGGCGATAATACTGGCCAGGGTGGTCTTGCCGGAGCCTGGAGGACCCCAAAGGATGATCGAGGAGAACAGCCGGTCGCTTTCGATGGCCCGCCGCAGCAGGCGGCCTTCGCCGACGATGTGCTCCTGGCCCACAAATTCGGCCAGGCTGCGGGGCCGCATGCGCGCCGCGAGCGGGGCTTCTTGCTCCAGTCGCTCCTCGAGGGCGTGATCGAATAGATCCATCGGACTCGTCGGCGATTCTACCACCTGGCGCGGTGCGACCCCCCGGCCTCGACCGGGGTGAGCGCTGTGATACAATCCGCGCCACGTCGAGCGACCCCAATCCCCCGTCCTCGAGCCAGGATAAAGGCTCGGGGACGATGTTTGACTTGCCGTATGAGACGACGACTTGAGACTGGAGATCTGGTTCTCGCCTCGGGTTCACCCCGTCGCCGTCAGCTGCTTCTGAACGCAGGGCTGGAACCCAAGGTGAGGCCCGTGTCGGTCGATGAGCGCCCGCTGGAGGGCGAAGCGGCGGAGGTGATGGTACGGCGGCTGGCCCGACGGAAGGCGCGCGCCGCCCTGACGGAGACGGGTCATGGGGTATTGGTGCTCGGCGCGGACACGGCCGTAGTTGACCGTGGGGACATTCTGGGCAAGCCGGAGGATGCGGATCACGCGGCGGCCATGCTGATGCGACTCAAGGGCCGTGAACATGAGGTCCTGACCGCGCTTGCCCTGGTCGAGCGGCGCTCGGGGGACGAGCTGGTCCGGCTTGCTCGCAGCCGGATACGGATGCGCAGCTACACTCGTCTGGAAGTCGAGGCCTATGTTGAGGGGGGCAGCCCCCTGGACAAGGCCGGCGGCTACGGCATTCAGGACCGGGACTTCCAACCGGTGAACATGGACGAATTTGAGGACTGTTTCACCAATGTTATGGGGTTACCCCTATGCACCTTGGCAGGGATGCTTGACGAGCTCGGTTGGCGGGCGGAACCTGGCCTTGTGGAGGCCTGCTTTTCATTCCACCCTCACTCACTCAACGACCTGAAAGGGGTGGGATGAGACGGACCTGGATCCTAGCGGTGCTGATCGGGCTGCTTGTCTCCGGGTGCACCATGGGCGGCCGCCCAGATGAGACTGAGGCGCCGGCCACCCTTCCCGAACCCACCGTGCGCAGCGAGCGGGCGCCGGATCCGGAGGCCGCCGCGAGGGCTTTCCTTGACGCCTGGCAGGCGGAGGACTATGAGACGATGTACGGCATGCTGAGCCCGCTGGCCCGGGACGGCGTGAGCCTCGAGGAGTTCATGGCCCGCTACGAGCAAGTCAGCACCCGGGCGGCGATTACGGGCATGGATTATGAGATCGTCTCCTCACTGCTCAACACGAAGACCGCTCAAGTGCGTTACAGGGTCACACTGCACAGCGCGGCGGTGGGCGACCTGGTGCGAGAGACGTTCATGAATCTGAGCCGTGATGATGGCGGTTGGCAGATCGCCTGGTCCGCGGCTACGATCCTGCCTGAATTGGAAGGCGGCAACGGCCTGCAGCTGAACCTTCAGACTCCGGTACGGGGCAACATCTACGATCGCAATGGACTGGCGTTCGCCGTGCAGATGACCGAGCCTCAGATTGTGGCCTTGTGGCTGGTGCCCAACCAGATCGGAGATGAGGACGCCGAATCGGCGATGCTCAGCGCGCTGGGAAGGGTGCTCGATCGGCGACCCGAGGACATCCAGGCTAAGTACGAGGACATCCGCAACACCGACTGGCGGGTCAATCTGGGTGAGGTGACGTTGGAGGAGTTCCAATCCGTCCAGGGGACTCTGGCGGGGACGGGTGGGGTGCAATGGTCCACCTACAGCGGTCGTTACTACGTCGATCGCGGTCTGGCACCCCATGCGGTGGGTTATGTGGGGCAGATTCAAGAGGAACAAGTGGAGAATTTCCGCAGGCGCGGCTATCCACAGGACGCGTTCGTCGGTCAAATCGGGCTGGAAGCGGTCTATGAGGACAGGCTGCGGGGCCGACCGGGCGGGACCTTGTACGTGACCGATCCGGAGGGCACGCCGTTCCAGAAGCTGGCTGAGCGCCCGTTCGAGCCGCCGTACGCGGTGTATACGACCCTGGATCGCGACCTGCAGCGCCATGTGCAGAACGCCATCAGCGGGTTCAGCGGCGCGGCCGTCGTGCTCGAGCGCGACTCGGGACGCGTGCTGGCGATGGCCTCCTCGCCGGACTTCGACCCCAACCTGTTTGACTGGCGTAATCCGAACAGTTCGACCGGCCTACAGAACCTTTCTCAGTTCAATCAACCGTTCGTCAATCGGGCGGCCTCCGGCGTCTACCCGCTCGGATCGTTGTTCAAGGTCATCTCGATGGCCACTGCGTTGGAATCAGGCCGTTACGAACCGAGCACGATTTACAACTGTGGTCACACCTGGACCGAGATCCCGGGCCTTACCCTGTATGACTGGACCTATGAGCGGGAGCTGCCCGCTCAGGGTGAGATCACGCTTTCGCAGGGGCTGACGCGCTCGTGCAATCCGTACTTCTATCACATCGGGCTGGACCTGTTTCAGGCTGGCGAGCCGGGCGCGCTCTCCGAAATGGCCCGGGCCTTTGGCCTGGCCGGGCGCACCGGTATCGAGATCGATGAGGCGGCGGGATCGGTGCCCGGACCGGAGAACTCGCAGGGCGAGTGGCAGGCGATCAATTCGGTGCAGCTGGCGATCGGCCAGGACGAGTTGCAAGTCACCCCGCTTCAAGTGGCCCGCTACATCGCCGCTGTCGGAAACGGGGGCACGCTCTACCGCCCTCGGCTCGTCGATCGGCTGGAGAACCCGCTGGGCGAGGTGCTGGAATCGTTCGAACCGGAGGAACAAGGCAGCCTTCCGGTGAGCGAGGACCATTTGGAGGCGATGCATCGGGCACTGGTCGACGTGGTGCGCGCGGATAAGGGAACCGCGCGGCGCCGCTTCCTGGGGTTCAATATCAACATGGCGGGGAAGACCGGGACGGCCTCGACGGATGGGGTGGGAGATCCTCACTCGTGGTTCGGAGCTTACACTTTTGAAGAACGGCAGGACCGGCCCGATATCGCGCTGGTCGTGGTCCTCGAAAATCAGGGCGAAGGCTCCGAATGGGCCGCGCCGGTCGCGCGCAGGATTTTGGAAGCCTATTTCTTTGGCCGGCCGATTTCACTCTATCCGTGGGAATCGCAGATCGGCGTCGTCAAGACCGAAACCCCCACGCCGGAGGGTGAAGAGGGCGGCGAGGGGACCCCCGCGCCGTAGCGGCATGGCGGACGGCGAGCTGCGCCACGGTCGGATCGTACGCGCCCAATCGGGGTTCTTCGAAGTGGAGACGGAGGCCGGGAGCCTCACGGCCCAGCTTCGGGGTCGCCTCAAAGAGGAGCGCCAAGACACCGATATCGCCGCCCTGGGCGATCGGGTCGAGGTGCGCGATCTGGGCGACGGCACAGGCGTAATCGAAAAGGTCGCGGAGCGGCAGCGCGTGCTGTCACGCCGGGCGCCGTTTGGCGAGAAAGAGCAAATTATCATCGCCAACCCGGATCAGGCGGTGTTCGTTTTCGCCTGCGCCGATCCCGAACCCAACCCGCGCATGCTGGATCGGCTGCTGGTCGCCGCCGAGCGCGAATCGGTTCCAGCCCGCATCTGCGCCAATAAGTACGATTTGAGCCCCGATGGATCGTGCGAAGACATCTTCTCAATGTATGAGGGGATCGGATATCCCGTGCACTTCACCTCCGCGAGGACACGACAGGGTGTCGACGAACTGAGGGGCCAACTCCAGGATCGCATTTCGGTGTTCGCCGGACCCTCCGGCGTGGGCAAGACCAGCTTGCTTAACGCGATCCAGCCCGATCTGGCGCTGCGCACGGGTGATATTCGCCGCCAATCCCGCAAGGGCAAGCATACGACGGTTTCACTGAAGTTGGTGCCTTTGGAGGGCGGCGGCTACGTCGCGGACACGCCGGGACTCAAAGCTTTCGCCCTTTGGGATATCGAGCCGGAGGAGCTGGACGCATACTTTCCCGAGATTCGGGCGCGGGTGCCTGAGTGCCAGTTCAGCGATTGCACGCACCTGCATGAGCCGGGCTGTGCGGTCCTGGAGGCGCTCGAAGCGGGCGCGATTCACCCTGAACGGTACGACTCATACGTGCGGTTGCGCGAGGGTGAGGATGAATAGCAGGACTGGGCGACTAGCATCTAGGATCTAGCATCTAGCACCTAGCATCTAGCATCTAGCACCTAGCTCTCTTGGGAAGGTGCTCCTTGGGGAAGTTTAGGACTTGGCAGATCGCGGGACGTTGCACTCTATCGAGGAGGGCTGTGAGCATCGATTGAGGCTAGCGGCTAGGTGCTAGCAGCTAGTGGCTGTTCTACAGCGGCCGCAGCACGCGGTCCTCGCGCAGCTGCTTGAACCACAACGAAGCGCCGCGCGGCATGGACTCGATCGCCGCTTCCTGCCAGGCGCGGACCCCCAGCGCCTGGACCGTCTGAGGGCGGTAGCCCGCGGTGCGCCAGGCCCGACCGTGTTGGGCTAAGTACGGCGGCAGGAAGAGCAGGGCGGCCTCACTCTGCAGCTCGACGGAAGCGTGCTCGACCGCCTCCATCAGGGCGGGAATGGCCTCGTCGAGACTGAGGTCGGACTCGAAGTAAAGCTCGTCGATCCGCGTGACGAGGTTCTCCACCTGCCAGCCGGCGACACCCTTCAACTCGTTCTCGCGTTCGATGAGGAAGTAGGCTTTCTCGCCGAAGGCTGCCATCACGTCGGAGCGGCTCATGCGCCGTTTGCCCTTGGTGACCCGGCTGATAAAACGGGCGATGGCATCGGCGTCCTGCGGTCTCCCGCGTCGAACGATCAGCTTGCCGGCGCGGGTGGGTTCTGGCTCCTCGAGCAGCGGCTCCCTGGGCTTGGGGAGATCGGCCCAGGCGGCCTGAACCTGTTCCCATGTGCTCTCGAAGGAATTGTCATTTTGGATGACGACTTTGGCGGCGCGCAGTTTTCGTTCCTGAGGTGCCTGCGCGTCGGCGCGTTGGCGCGCAGCGGCCTCGGACAGATGCCGCTTGTGCATTAAACGCTGGATCTGAAGCTTCTTCGGCGCGTGGACGACCCATATCGTGTCACAACCGGCTGCCAGATCGGTTTCGAGCAGCTTGATCGCTTCGATGACGACGACGGATTGGCTGGCCCGGCGCACGAGAATGTCGACCGCGTGGGAGACAAGCGGGTGCACGATGTTCTCGAGTTTCTTGAGCGCTTTGGAATCGGAGAATACGACCTTGGCCAGACGGCCGCGATCGATGTGCCCCTCTTCGTCGACAATCCAATCGCCAAAATGCTTTATGACGAGCTTGTGTCCGGGGCCGCCTTTGGCGATGGCGCGGTGAGCCAAAGCGTCGGCGTCGATACCGTACGTCCCTAGGTGCTCCAGCATCTTGCGGACAACGCTCTTGCCAGTTGCGATGTTGCCCGTCAATCCGATGACATACTTGCCGGGCCAGCGGCTCACGATTTAACCTCCATCGATGGGCGCGCTCATTCTAGACGGTGGGGTAAGGCTTGTCAAAGCGGCCCATTAGCGCAGGGGGGCATAGTACACATGTTGACCCGCGGCGACGAACAAGTCGTTCGGCGGCCCGAGTGTGAGGGCCGACGCGGTCTCGGGAAAGGGGTCGGTGGATTGGATTTGGCGTTGATAGATCATACGCATGCTGTACTGATAAACCGTCGAACCTTCTTCGTACAGGAAAAACAGCGACGGCTCGGGGGGCGGGGAGTAAATGATCTCGGTGATCTCCCCGGGCTGCGGGGCCCGCCCTCCGCCGGGCGGGGATCCCTGCAGAGTCAGATCCCGTTCACAGACCACTCGGATGGAAGTCCCCTCGGCCGTGTCCCGGGTGCAGCGGTCGAGTCCTCCGTCCTGGTAGAGGATGAAGAGCTCGTCCTGGGATTTGCCGATGTCGATGGCCCCGGCCAAATTGGGCACGTCCTCCACGAAGTAGAGCTGTGCCTCTCCGCTGAACAATCCGCCCGTAGCGTCATAGAGCCAGACGGCGTTGGCGCGCGCGTCGAGGACGTAGAGCGTGTCCTGAAAAGTGTCGATGGCCTGGATGCGGCCGAAGCCCGTGCCGGGGGACGCGAGCTGGGCGGAGAGGGAGCGCCGGTCGGGCGCGCAGTACAGCAAGGAGCCGTCCGCGTCGACCGCCACCACGCCCTCTGCGCCGAGCGCGCCGGGCTCGGCTTGAATGGCGATGTCCACGGGTGTGCTCATCCCTTGGACGCTGTCCGGTCCATTGAGGCAGTCGAAATTGCTGTCGATCTCATAGGCTCGGCCCGTGGCCCACGTATGCCATATCTTGGGCACCGACAAGTCGAGGACGTATAAGTCGCTGGAGGTGGCGGCCAGGGATTCGATCCTGGCATTCCCGCCGAACCCACCGCTCACCGCTGGCGTGAAGGCGAGGCGGGACACCAGGTTAAATTCGTCCAGGGCCGACCGGACTTGGGTCGCCATCGCCTGGCGCTGAGGGCCCTCGCCGTACTCCAGCGCCCGCTCCAGGTAATAATTTGCCGTGCTCCAGGATTCCTGTGCGGCCGCTCCATCCGGCGCGGCCTGGGCGGTCGCGACCGCCCGCTGGGCCTCGCGCAGGTACGCCTGGAACTGCTGGCTTCGGCCGCGGCGAAGATAGAGGACGCTGACGACGGTCAGCACGAGCAGTGGAATGACCACGGCGGTGCCGGCGAGCAGCGCCGGTGAGAACTCGCCCGGCCGAGGTGGCTCGATCAAACCGGGGGCCAACCGCACCAAGAGCCGCGTCACTTCGGCCGCCAGGCGCAGCAGCCCGGCGCGCAATCGACCCCACACTGGCCTCCAGCCGCGGCCGATCCAGCGGCCAACTGGAGCCAGGACGCTTGCGGCTTGTGCCAGCTTCGGTTGGCCAGCGGGCTTTCGCGCCTCGCGAGCCGGCGCGGCGGCTGCGGCAGCCTCAGGGAGAGGCGCTGTCGCCTGACCTTCGGGGACCAGGCGCAGCAGCAAGCCCGACAGATCCTCCTTGCGGGCATGCCCCAGCTGTTCGATGGCCTGCGCAGGCTCATGCCCTGAGATGGACTTCAGCACGGGCTCGGAAAAGGTCGGCGCGGGAGCCGAAGTAAGGAACAGCATGTCTCCGGCGCGAACCTCGAGATGATGATAGCGGAGGCGCGGGGAGGTGCTCTGTCCTAACGGGTGCCTGTCGGACTCCTGGGACCTGAAGCGGCGCACGCTCCCCTCGCGCAGATGAACCGCCTCCCCACCGCCGGCGTGGGCCAGGTAGAAGTCAGTGCCGCGCAGGACGCCGGCGAACCAGTTGGCCTTGAGACCGGCCCCCTCGCTCTTGCGGCTGGCGTCGATCAGGTGATCGTTTACGACCGCAGCAGCTTCGCGCAGCGCGGAGGTGACCGATCCGGGAGTCTTGAAAAAGGCCTCAGCTCCGAGCTGGCTCAGGTGCTGCAGCAGACCGGCAGATCGTTCGGATGGGCCCCGTAGGGACAGGTCGAGAAAGAGGATGTCGTCGGCGCGGCCGCGGCCTGAGCGGCGCGGCGCCGTGCGCGCCGAGGTGCCCGGCGGTGGAGTCGCGCGCAGGGCCGCGCCTGCAATGTGGATCAATCCAACTTCAGCTTCGAGTGTTGGGGGCATGAGCGCCATTGTACTGAATGCGAGACCGGCTCGCAATTAAGGATGCAAGTTCTGCGCCTTTATGCCTGTGGGCGTTCCGAATCTAGCCGCCTTCTGGGATGACGGTGGCCAGGGGGATCGGTGTGGAGGTCGGGCCTGTCGTGGCGGCCGGCGTCGCCGCGGCCGTCGGGGACGCCGTCGTCGCGGTCACCGCCTCGGATGTGGGCGAACCACCGGCCGACGTCGGCGTGGCCGTGGAGGGACGGGCTCCGCCCCCCGGCGGATCGAACGGCCCCAACCCAAACCACCACACTGCGCCGAGCCCGACCGCCCCCGCGAAAATGGCCACCAGGGCCAGCGCCAGCAGCGCGTTGCGCAGACTCTTTTTCGCTGGAAGGCTCCGCAGCGCTCCCTGGGGGACTTCCAATGCCACGACGGTGATGTTGTCGTGTCCTCCGCGCTCTCGGGCGAGTGCGACCAGACGCTCTGCCGCCCCTTCGGGAGGGGCCTCCCCCAGCGCGGCGGCGAGCTCCTCGTCTTCCACCAGATCAGTCAACCCGTCACTGCAGAGCAGCAGTCGGTCACCTTCGCGCAGCTTGAGCCCCTGATTCGTCCGCGAACCGCTCTCATCGGAGCCGCCGAAAACACGCAGACGCTGGTCGGGTTCGGGCGGCTCTTCACCGCCAATGTGGCGACGCAGCACGTGGGCATGTGGGTGACCGTGTGCCTCCTCGGGCGAGATGATTTGGTGATCCACCGCTTCCTGCACCCAGGTGTGATCGTTGGTGATCTGAATCAGCTGGTCGCCCCGCATCAGGTAAATGCGGCTGTCGCCCACGTAAGTGACGAACAGGCGGTCGCCCAAAATCCAAGCGATGGAGACCGTGGAGCCCATACCCTCCCGCTGGGGATCGACGGTTGAGGCCTCGTGGACGGCGATCGCTGCTTCCGTCACCGCCTCTCGCAGGGTCTGGAGCGGATGGTCGCCGTCGCTTCGAGTGACGGCCTCGACGATGTGCTCGACAGTCATCTCCGCCGCGACCTCGCCGGCCTGATGGCCCCCAATGCCGTCGGCCACCACCGCCAGCAGCGACGGCATCCCATCACGGTCGCGCTGGTAAGCCGTGACCGAATAGCGGTCTTCGTTGTGATTGCGGCGTTCACCCGGATGGCTCAGCGCGCCGACGGCCAAATGGGGTTTGTCGATGGGCTTCAACGGCGGTCCCTCCCTGAATCCCGTTCCCCCTTCGTGTGGATGGGCTCAATACGGACTGTAGCTCCCTCCGGTGGCTCGGGCAAGCGGAACCGCAGCTCGACGCGCCCGAGGTGGACCACGTCGCCGTGGACCAGCTTCTGGCCACCTTCCGGCACCTCCTCGTAGTTGACCCAAGTGCCGGCGACCGAGCCCTGGTCCCGGATCACGTAATCGCCCCCGGCCTGACGGATCACTCGCGCGTGGAGCGAGGAAACCGACGGGTCTGTGAAAGGATGCGCGGCCAGCGCCGCGTCGCGCCCGAGGGTGATGTCGGCGCCGACGAGGGGGATCGGCTGCCGGTTCTGCCCGCTCCTACCGATGGGGATCAGCAGGGCCTCGGCCGCAGACACGTCGGGTTCTGGCTGGAGCTGAGCCCGCTGAGGCGCCCTTGGGGCTCGGGCCGGGGAGTTCGCCTCCCCTTGCGCCTCGCGACGGCTGTATGTGAGCAGCGCGAGCGACCCGAGCACGCCTGCCACCAGCACGCCGATGATCAGCAGCATCGATCCGAGCGCGGGCCTGAGCGCCGCCAAACCTCCCGGCGCCGGCACGACGCCGACCTGTACGGCATGGACCACGGTCTCCCCCTCGAGTCCAAGGCTGTCGGTCACCACCGCTTGCAGTTCGACGGTCTGCGATTCGCGCAGGGTCGACAAATCCCAAACAAAGGCCTCGAAGGGGGCCGACGTGCGCTCGGCGACGACCTCGCCGTCGGCGAGGAGCCGGCTGGATACCAACTGGCGCGGGTTGCCGTCCGGGAACGTGATCAAAATTTCTACATTCTGTTCGGTGGGGGGGAGACGATCGACCCCGATGGCCGGGTCATCGGACTGCCGGGTGAGGCTCCGCGGCGGCTGGACGAAGGTCACTTCCGGTGATTGAACCTGAATTTCGAAGGTGCGCGGTTCGGCTTCCGCGCTGACGGAACCGCTTTGTACACGCACCAATAGCTCGTGATTGCCGGAGGTGTTGACACCGGACCGGTAAGTCACGCGGTACTGCAGGCGTTGGCCGGCCAGTCGTGCGGCCAAATCGGGGAGCGCAGGTTCGATCGGATCCAGTACGTAGACCTCTCCACCGGTGGCTTCGGCGACGCGGTGGAGCGGCTCCGCTTCTTCGGAGTCGATCGCACCCTCTACATCGATCAGAACAGGGAAAACCGTCGCACCGAGCTGGCGGGCGCGGTCTATCAAGTTGGTCAGAGCCAGCGCCTCGGTGTCCTGAGGAAGGGCGGTGACGTAGATGACAAACGAGGGTTTGGTCCCCCTGGCAGCGGCGGTGTCCAGGAATCGTAACGAGTCCAGCAACAACGAGAGCGTGCTTTGAGTGGAGGTGAATTGCGGATCGTAACCATCCAGCGCGGCCGCCAACGTTGCGGCGGACTGGCTGCGCTCGATCAGGGGGGTGTCGCCGACCACGAGCGACAGTTCGTCGCTGCCGAAAGGGGCGCTCTGGGGGCCGGACCACCATTCGAGCAACGCCAGGCGCGCGAAATGAAAGCGCGTTCGGCCGCGGCTGTCCCGGATGCCCAGGCTTTCGTTCGTGTTGATGACGAAAAGCTGTTGAGTGCCAACTTCGATTTCGTCCAGGCGCTCGACCGAACGATCTTGGCCGTCTTCGATGATCTGAAGCTGGGAAGCATTCAGGTCGTCGACTGGGCGTCCATCCCCACCAGAAACGCTCATGAGGAAACTCACTTCTGGAAAGCCGTCCAGCACGGGGGGTGAGACGCGAACGCTCGCCTCTTGTTGGGCTAGACCGACACCTGCCGTGACCAATGAAGCGACCAGCGCTAGGCCGATCAGCAGCTGCGGCCTCCGGCATGCCGTCGAAAACATGCGGCCATTGTAGCACGTAGCCGTTGCATTACATTCGGCTTACAAGTGTCACCGTAAATGGGCGATCGCAGCTAAGATGAAATTGCAGATTGGGTCCAGATCAGTCGGCCATCGAGGGGTAGTGGAATCAAAATGAGGGACCTTTATCGCGATTCGGACTGGCCAGGAGAGATGCCCGCCGCGGATCTCCCACCGGGTGAGCGTGTCATCCGCTCCGTTCTGTTGGCGGGTTTCCTTGTGGTGCTGGGCACGGAAATCTGGTTGCTCTGGCAGTGGCTTGGTCAGGTATCCTAACCGAATTTGAACAAGTGACCTGAAGCTTGGTGCTGTTCGCGCGCGGCTCGTCTAAGTTCTGCCGGACCCATGCACCAAGTTCTGACGCAGGCGCCCGCCAAAGGGCGGTCTTCCTTATTTATCGGGGCCATCCGTTGGGTCAGCGCGGGATACGGGGACAATGAGTCCTTAGTTCATCTGTAGCCGGTCATCGTGCGTTCCCATCTCCTCACGCGGTCGGGGCGTGTCAGTCTGAAACCTCCGCGCCAGCCAGCGGCTCGCCGCTGCGGTCGGTGATGCGACGATAAGTCAGCGTCCACCCCGACTGCACGTACGTCTGCAGGATGCCGTTCAGCAGCAGGTAGAACGGGAAGTAGGTCAGGCAGCAAAGCGCGGCGAAGCCAATTCCCAGGCCCAGGGAGGCATCGGTGCCCATCGCCACGCCTCCGATGATGGGCAACAGCACGAAGAACAGCGGCAAGCCGAGGATCAATCCGACGATTCCTGCGCCGAGCACGAGGATGAGACCCATGACACCGGCGGGCACCGGATGCTCTTTCACCACGTTCCATGCGCGCCGCAGCGCCTCGGTGATCGACAGGGAATCCACGACGATCGAAGTGCGCACGAACTGCAGGTAAATCTGCAGCACCAGCCCGAAGAGAATCGACAGCGGGATGAATAGACACAGCAAGGGGAGGAGCAGGAGCACCCCCACCCCGAGCGTAAGGATCCCGAACAGAACGATGGCGACGATCACTGAAAGGCCAACGACCAAAGCGACCGCGAACACCATCAGTTCCAGCGCCAACAGTCGCCAGAAGAAATCCAGCCCGCCGGAAGCAGCCTGCGCGAGCGAAACGTGTTCGCCCCGATCTGCTCGGTCGGCGCCGTAAAGGAGGCCGGCCTGCCCGAAAACGCCCATCAGAAAGAACACCAGGGCGAGCAGAAGCAGAATCGCCAACACCGCCGCGACCGCGCCGACGATGATCGCAGGGTCCGCCGTTTCGATGAACCGCTCGATCTCTGGGAAATCCGGACCGCCACCGTTGGGGCCAAAGGAGCCCGAGAAGTTCCCGCCGCTGCCGCTGCCTCCCCCGCCCCCGCCGCGGCAGGAGGCCAGCACACCGAGGACCCAAAGACCCTTGAAACGCCAGGTAATCTGCCAGGCTCGCTCCAAAACCTCACCGTAGTCCATGTGTCGCTCCTGTTCGCACACAGCGTCTTGCAGAAATTTCTGACTGCACGGGAAGCCTCACTCCCATTCGATCGTGGCCGGCGGTTTGCTGGTGATGTCGTAGACGACGCGGTTGACGCCCGGAACCTCGTTGACAATCCGGGAGCTCGTTCGGGCCAGCAGGTCGTCGGACAGGCGCGCCCAGTCGGCCGTCATAAAGTCCTCGGTTTGGACCGCCCGCAGAACCACCGTCTCGGCGTAGGTCCGCTGGTCCCCCATGACGCCGACGGACTGCACAGGCAGGAGAACCGCAAACGCCTGTGCGACCTCGGGCTGGGCGGCGCCGTCCGATGGAGGGCCCAGCAAACCGGCCCTGGTGAGCTCATCGGTATAGATCCGATCCACGGCCCGCAGCCGCCCCACCCGCTCGAGCGTGACCTCGCCCAAACAGCGCACCGCCAACCCCGGACCCGGGAACGGCTGGCGCCAGACCAACGATTCCGGGAGACCGAGCTCCAATCCTACCCGGCGGACCTCGTCTTTAAAAAGGAAGCGCAGGGGTTCGACGAGCTCGAATTCAAGCTCCTGGGGTAATCCCCCGACGTTGTGATGGGACTTGATGCGGTCGGCCTTCTGTCGCTCCGGCGCCCGCGACTCGACCACGTCCGGATAGATCGTACCCTGAACCAGATAGCGGGGGTCGCCGGCGTTGGCCGCCTCGCGCTCGAACACGCGGATAAACGTCTCTCCGACGGCGAGGCGCTTTGCCTCCGGGTCAGTGACGCCCTGCAAGCAGGCGAAGAAATCTTCGGTAGCGTCGACCGCCCGCAGGTCAGCTCCCAGAGTCTTGCGCCATGTCTCCACCACGGTCTCCGGCTCGCCGGCCCGGAGCAGGCCCGTGTTGACGAACACACAGGTGAGCTGCTCGCCGACTGCGCGGTGCACAAGGGCGGCGGCGACGGCCGAGTCGACGCCCCCGCTCACCGCGGCCAGGACCGGTTGGTCCCTGACCTGATCGCGGATGCGGTCGAGCGCGGTGCTGACGATGGAAGCTGGTGTCCACGAAGGCGCGACGCCGCACACCTCGACCGCGAACCGCCGCAGCAGCTCTCCGCCTCCGAGGGTGTGCCTGACTTCGGGGTGGAATTGGAGTCCGTAAAGCCCGCGCGCCGGATCGCCCATGGCCGCGATCGGCGAGTTGTCGGACCGCGCCAGGACGGTGAACCCCGACGGGAGTTCCTCGATGCGATCACCGTGGGACATCCAAACCTGGTCCAAATCCGCCGGTAAGAGGTCGTCGCCGTCGGCGATCTGGACTTTGGCCCGTCCGTACTCCCGATCGACGGCGGGCGAAACGCGCCCGCCCAACGCGTGCGCAAGCGCTTGCATTCCGTAGCAAATGCCCATGATTGGCCGCTTGGACGACAGGACATAGCCTGGGACTTGGGGCGCTCCGGGTTCGTACACTGAGGCGGGTCCGCCGGATAGGACAAAGCCGCGCGGCTGGCGGGCGATCACATCCTCGGCGGGCGCGTCGTGGGGAAACAGCTCGCAGTATACGTTGGCCTCCCGCAGCCGGCGGGCGATGAGCTGTGCGTACTGGGATCCAAAATCGAGGACGGCGATCACGAGCGGCCCATCATTCTTGGAAGACGATCTTGCCATCGGACATGTCGGTCACCACAGCCAACGCTTCCACCGGGACGTTGAGCTGGCCCAGCAGATCGCGCCCGCCCTCGAAGTGCTTCTCGATCAAGGTGCCAATCCCGACGATCTCGGCGCCGGCCGCCTTGGCAAGGCGGGCCAAGCCCATAATCGTCTGCCCGCTGGCGAGGAAGTCGTCGATGATGAGCACCCGCTCCTCGCTGCCAAGATACTCGGGTGAGACAATCAGCTCGACTTGCCGCCCTTTGGTGTGGGAGGGCGCCAATGTGAGGAAGATCTGATCCGGCATCGTGATCGGCTTGCTCTTGCGCGCGTATACCACCGGCAACCCCAGATGGGCGGCCGTCGTCAGTGCGGGCGCGATGCCCGAAATCTCGGCGGTGAGCACTTTGGTGGCCTGCACCCCGGAAAAACGGCGCGCCAGTTCGCGGCCGCAGGCATCCATCAATGAGGGGTCAACCTGATGGTTGATGAAGCCATCGACCTTGAGGATCCCGCCCCCGAGGTTTTTGCCGTCGGTAAGGATGCGCAGTTTGAGCTCCTGCACGGTGACCTCCTTCCCGCTCGTGGAACTTCCATTCTACATTCGATCCGTCATGGGGAAAAACGCCGCCCTGCCCGCGTGGGCCGCGTGCGGCCGTTCACCGCAGCTCTTGCGGAGAGTGCAGCGTTTACTTTCCCTGCGCTCTCCGCGGCAAATATCCCCCCCGGGGCGCTTGACATAGAACGCATGTTCCGCTAAGATCCGAACAAGTGTGCTTCATCGCGCCCCCTCGGAACGGGTCCGGGGCGGAAAAGGCCGGTGGGCACGAGGAGGCAATCATGACCAGAGGCAAGCTTTCGGACCGGCAGCGCCGCATGCTCGACTTCATCGTCGCTTTCACTGACGATAACGGTTATCCGCCCTCGATCCGCGAGATCGGCGAAGCGGTCGGGATCTCTTCGACCTCGGTGGTGAACTACAACCTGAACCGCTTGGTGGAGGAGGGTTACCTGGATCGGGACCAGAACGTCTCGCGCGGCATCAGGATGACGGACAAGCTCGTGCGGGCGACCTCGGAGCTGGCGGACGTGATCCGCATCCCGATGGTAGGGCGCATCTTCGCCAGCGAACCGGTGCCGCTTCCCAGCGCAGGTTCGCCGATGTACGGCGCCGACGAAGCCATCGAAATCACCCGTGATCTGCTTCCCTCCGAGGACAGTCTGTTTGCGCTGGAGGTCAAGGGCGATTCCATGGTCGACGCCATGATCGGCGACGGCGACATCGTGGTCATGAAGCACGAGCCGGAATGGCGCAACGGCGACATGGTGGCGGTGTGGATCAAGGACCGCGAGGAGACCACGCTAAAGCACATTTATAAGGAAGGAAACCGGGTTCGTCTTCAGCCGGCCAATCCGACCATGGAAGCGATCATGATTGAGGACCCCTCCACGCTTGAGGTCCAGGGCAAGGTCATGATGGTTCTGCGCCAGTTGAACTAGAGGGCGACAGCAAGCGCGTCATGCAGAGGGCGGCGTTCCAGCTACCCGCTCTCCGACGGCCGGCATTTCAAGGGGGCTGGCCCGACAACGTCTTTAATGACCGGGATCTCAGAGCGGCCACAGACGGGATGTCTACCTGGTCAAAGGGGTTCTGACAGGCCTTCATTGGTTCGATAAACGAGCTCCCTCTCCTCATTTGTTCACAGATTCGAATGGTAGTTGCCGGGTGTACGGGGACCTGGTGGGCACATACCGGTCGGCGAGGGCGAATGTCTTTCCACGGTATGGGTGCCAACGTGAACCCGTAGAAGTTACCCGGAGAGGGTTTTGGGTGAGGGGGTTACAGGGACCACCTTTGGTATGAAGCAAATGACGGCGGTTTGAGACTCGGCTACGGTCGCTTTTCCGCTACAACCAGCATGGACTCGGAGTGGGGTGAAAAGGGCGCGCCGGCGTAATTGCCCCGCACGTCCAGGAGTTCGAATCCGGCCCGATCGAGCAACGCCTCCACCTGCTCCTGGGATCTCAGGTGATAGGTCTGCGCTCGCTCGGTCCGTCGGACCCGTCCGTCTGGCCGCATCTCATCGTAAAACCAGGTCACATGAACGCGGCGGGCCGACCGCTCGACGCGTTGCTGGGCGGAGACTTGCACTTCGATGTCGCTTTGGGGTTCGTGGAATGTGTCCATCACGCCGGCCGCCGCTTCAATCCCCTCCAGTTCGGGAGAGGGCAGGTCGAGGGCCAGGCCGCCGCCGGCCTGGAGTGCCCCGTGGACCGAGCGGAGGCATTCGGAGGCCGCGGGGTCGTCGAAGTAGGCCATGGTGTGGCAGGGGGCGAGCGCCAGACGGAAGCCCGCGCTCAGCGGCAGGCGGCGGAGGTCGGCGCGGAGCAGGCTCACACGCTGCTGGAGGTCGGGGCGGATCTTCTCACGGGCCCGGGCCAGCATGGCTGCATCGTCGTCGACCCCGGCGATGTGAAAGCCCGCTCGGCCCAGGCTCAGCAGAACGCGGCCCGGGCCGCAGCCGAGCTCGAGGATCGGTTCTCCATAGGACTTCGCAAGGCCATGCCAGAGCGGGATGTCCGCTCCGTAGCTGTCATACTGCGCCTCAAAGAGCCGGGCGAAATCTTGCCGGCTCATGTTTCCTGACTGCGCTCGTTCTTTCTGGACACGAACCGTTCGGAGGCCTCATGGTGCGCCTGACCGGCCCACAGGGGCGCGAACTCGTCCCGCTCCATCTGCAAGGCCTCGCCGACCGAGAAGTGGAGGCCGGCGCGCAGCAAACGTTTTGCGGCTTGAACGGCGTCCGGATCGTAGCGAACAATACGCTCCGCCAGCCGGAGCGCTTCTGACAGCGCACGCCCGACACGGGTGACCGCATTGGCGACGCCGTGCTCCAGGGCGTCCTGCGCGCTGAGGACTTTCGCGGAGACCAGCCATTCCAGGGCCCGTGCGTATCCGACCAGTCTCAAGAGCCGCTGGCCACCTCCCCAGGCCGGCGTGATGGCCAACTTGAGGTGCATCATGCCGAATGTCGAGTCCTGAGCCATCACGCGCAGGTCGCAGGCCAGGGCCAACTCGGCGCCGCCTCCCAGGGCAGGTCCCTCGATGGCTGCGATGGTGGGGCAAGGCAGACGAGCCCAGCGGTCAAGCGCTTCCCCCATGACGGCGGCCAGGCGCGCTCCGTCTTCATGCTCCGGATATTGGTGAAGTTCGTGAAGATCTCCGCCGGAGCAGAAAGCTCCTCCCGTCCCATATACGACGACCGCCCGCAGCCCCTGCATGTTCTCCAGCGCGGTGACGCTTTCGGAGAAACGTTGCATCGCCTCCCAGGTGAGCGCGTTGAGGGCTTGGGGCCGGTTGAGGGCCACCGTGGCGATGCTGTTTTCGTGCCTTTCGATGGCGACGGTGCTCATAAAGCGTGACTCCTTGACCTTGATTCGGGCGGCAAGTATACTGACCCAGGCCGGGGTGTGGCGCAGTCCGGTAGCGCACCGCGTTTGGGACGCGGGGGTCGGCGGTTCAAATCCGCCCACCCCGACTGGTCATTCTGTTAAGAGTTAACCCCAAAAGTCGGAGAAGGTACGGTGCGAGGCCAACGTGCGACCCTACCGCCGCGTAAAACAGAGGTCGACGTTCTGATCACCGCGGCGCGTTACGAACCGGAGACGGGCGAACTGCGCATGGCCCAGGGGTACGAGCCGATCGGGCAGGTCTGGAGCGACATTCGCCTCTACACCCGCGAGGACCTGATTGAGCGCCTCAAAGCAGGCAGGCACGTCGGCTTCGGCGGCAACGTCCGCTTGGCCACGGACTTTGAGGTACGGGGCAAAGTCGGGCTGCACGAGCGGGATGGCGGCACGATCTTGTTGGCCGAAGGCCGCTCGAGCGATACCGACGATCTGGGCGTACCGTTTTTCTGAGCGGTCCATCGGCGATGTGAGGCTCGAATCTTGACCCTGTTGAGCACGCCCGTTAGAATGCAGAAGCACGCGGGCGTGGCCAAGGGGTAAGGCATCAGCCTTCCAAGCTGATATCGCGGGTTCGAATCCCGCCGCCCGCTCTGCGACGGCCAGCCGGTACCGGCTGGCCGTCGAGCGATTCAGCAGCGAGCACCGAGCAGCTAGCCCCTCTGCTTCAGGCGAAACCAGCCGCCCATTCGCCTTTACGGACCAGATGGGAAGAGTAATCCCGGACCCATGAAGCACTGAGCTAGGTGCTCAGTGCTCGGAGCTGGGTGCTGAGGTTTCCCAAGCTGCGCATTACGGGGGCGTTGAATCTTTCTCGCACTTGCCGCGTTGCCCATCAAGTAAAATGAACCCACGGGCCCGTAGCTCAGGGGTCAGAGCAGCCGGCTCATAACCGGTAGGTCGCAGGTTCGAATCCTGCCGGGCCCAC
>CAZFCJ010000034.1:0-32506 GCA_964517315.1 uncultured Anaerolineaceae bacterium
TTCGAACCCGCGAATGAGGGTTTTGCAGACCCCCACGGCCGCTTCCGAGACCCTTAGCCGCCTTTTGGCGGATTGCGTCAAAGGGTCATCGATTGGTTGATTGCCCGGTCATCCAAGACCCTTAGCCGTCTTTTTTGGCCAGGCAATAGATATAAGATGCATCTTTGGTAAGTTTAGAAGAATGTACTCGAAATTTGACGGGGTGCAAGGGCAAGTGGATTTACTGTGAGCCGCACTTAAGAATTTCGATTTGGGTGATTGAGTCTTGGATCGGCTCCAGTGACAGAAAGGGATTCGTCTCGATTATCCCACAGACAATAATTAGGGTAGTGTAGTCGTGAGCGTGTTAGACAAAATTCACTTCCGTAGTATGCTGGCAGGGAGGAAAAACAGGACTCCTGTTCGGAAGACGCCGTGGCTTCGGTTTGGACGTAAAGACTGAGCTCCTGCTACTATCTTGTTAGGCCGCATCCCTTGTTCAGGATCCAGCATGCCAATTGAACTGAACGAAAAGATGTATAGTCTCGGTTTGTTCGACACTGGAATCATTAGTGCAATCCTGAAGAATTCTAGGGATGAGCGCCTAAGGATGACTCACCTCGCAATAGATGAAAATGTCATCCCCTCTTTTTCCATATGGAGCATTCTTGAAATTCGCAGAAGGCCGGACCTGTATGCCATTTTCCTTGAGCTGTTCTCTGTTTTTCCGTTCTTCCTGCTGCGCGATCCCTACAACCTCCTCCAGGATGAGCTGGACGCATACCCAGATCCAGTACAGATCCAGCCCGTAGCGTTTGCCTTTTCTCCATTTAATCCAAACCCCGATTCCAGCCTAGGTTCTTTCATGGCAGAGTTCTTCTCCCGGGCTGAAACCAAGGAAGCCGAGCGTCGCTGGAATGGCCCATGGACCAAGAATGCACTCGCCTCGATGCTTTCCCTTCGGAAGAACTTTTCACCAAAGGGCGATCGTTTCAATGCAGATGATGGAGCGCGATTTGTCAAGCTTGGTGGCCCTCAGTATTTGCTCGCACAAGCACCCGAATGGGTTGAAGAGTTTGTCAAACACGGAAATGTACCCGAGATTGATGCGTTCCCATCAGTCAAGATGGCGTTCTACAATGTCTTCTATCGTTTCTATGCTGAAGACAGAGAACCTGAGCACCAAAATGTATTTGACATCCTGATCGGAGGATTTGCCCCCTATGTTGATGCTGTGTTCACGGAGAGATTTCAGGCGGAGATCTACCGAAAGGTCGCACGGAGAGACGAACTGCTGGCGCATCTTCGCATTGAGACGATCGATGCCTTCAGATGATGCGGCCTAACATCTATGAAAGCACTGCCCCGGTCAAGAACCATCGTGGGTACGTGAAGCTGTCCTCCCTTTAGGGAGGGCTTTTCTCTTCTCTTGTTTCGCCACCAGCGTTTCCAAGCTCAGCCAGCCTCACCAGAGCCAGCTATCCTTCGGCGTCGTTCAAGACGCGTGCCTGTGGGGAGAGGCAAGATCGCTTTCAGCCGTGGGACGCTCCCTCGCAGACACGCATGTCTAGTCTCCCAAGGAGCTGATTGAAGGTCCGTCTGTCTGTCCGTTGAACGGGAAGTGCCTGCACTCGATCGGACGCCGCGCTTGGGCGCTGTTGAGAAGCGGCTGAGAGGGGCCATGTAGGCTGTTTGTGGATCCGATTTGGAGATGGCGGGTCCTGCTCGGCCAGGAGACATGCCCCATCTAGAGGCGCGATTCCGCGCGCGTATCTTCGAAGGGGGCGACTTTTCTGGCCTTAGCTTGCCACGCGTGCAGGCCAAGAAAGTGGAAAGGTGGGACTCAGGCGGAGGTCTTGCTTCATAAGGGCTGCTCTGTGCGGGGCCGGAGCGCGCCATGGTCACGCAGCCCAAAACACTTCGAGGAGAAACACTCAGTCCACCGACGTGTCCCGGATAGGAGTGAAAAGCCTCCAGGCAACTCTCGGGGCTTGAGAGGAAGCTCCGATCGACGGCTCAGTCTTCTCAGGAGAGGCCGTCCTTTGTTTCGCTCCAGGTGTCGCCGACTCAGCAGCCGAGCTTAGATGGCCGACAGGAAATCTTCTGCTAGGAATCACTGCTCTCGCGACCGACCCCTCGATGGACGCGCACCACGTTCTCGAGAGAAGGTCGAACTTGAGGCGGATAAGCTGCACAAGGGCCAACACATGGCCGGACTCGTGGTTGACGCGGTTCAGGAGGCAGTGGAACTCGCAGCCCACGGGCGATATCGCAGTGCGCGATACGCGCTTGAGCGGATTGGCAGGAGGCACGACGGCCCAGGCGAGCCTGGCTGGGGGAAGGCGCTCGCCGCAGTCCGTTCGCTGGTCGACACCATGTCGGCTTTGGAGCAATTGGATCAGAGGCTCCTCAAGACCAAGCACGATATGGAGCACGAGATGGGCCGGCTAAGACGTCAGGGCGAGGCGGTCGTCGTTTCCCTGGTCGACAGGTTGGGTGAGTCGCTCGTCGGCTTGCAGGCGATGGGCAGTGAGGGCCTTTTTGACCGCGTTGGCGAACCGGATCCGAGCGAGGGGCTGATCGTCCGAGCCCTGGGCGGCTTCGAGGTGACGCTGGGAGACGGTTCCCCGGTCGCTCTGTGTTCGAACCGGAAGGGTCGGACCCTCTTCAAACTGCTCGTCAGCGCGCCGGGTGCGGCCTGGAGCAAGGACGAACTTCTTCACTTGCTCTGGCCGGATGAGGACCCCTCGATCTCCACAGGGAAGCTCCACGTAGCTGTGAGTCGATTGCGGAAATCCTTGCGCGAAGCCGGAGCCGTCGAGGATGGAGTTGTCCTCGGAGATGATGGCTATCGTATTCGCCATTCACTTGTCGTTCAGTCCGATGTTGCGCTGTTTGACTCGCGCTATCAGGCAGGCCGTCGATTGATGGCGATGGACGAACCAGATTTGGCTGCCGAAGAATTCGAAATGGCCGTTTCCATCTATCGTGGGCCGTACTTGCCCGAGCTGGTGCGTGAAGAGTGGCCGATCCGGGAACGAGCACGCTTGGAGGAGCAGCTCCTGCGTATCCTGGGCAGGCTGGCGAACTGGTACCTGGAAAAGGGCCGCCTCGTGGATTGTACCCAAGCGTGTCGATGGATTCTGCGGCTGGACAGCCTGCGCGAAGATGCCGTGCGCGCGCTCATGCGGGCATTGAGCCGCCAGGGAAAGCGTAATCAGGCGCTTGTCGCCTACCAGAATTGCGCGGCCGTGCTCCGCCAGGAGCTCGCCGTGGATCCCATGAAAGAAACGGTCGAGCTGATGGAACGAATTCGCTCCGAAAAGCCGGTCTGAGCTCGATCATCAGCTGCGTACAGCCAAAAAACAGACGAAATACAGCCCCCCGCCTATAGTCGATGACAGGCGGGGGCCGTGATTTTCTGCCCCATTTCAGAAAGAGAACGATCGTTGGACTCGGTCGATCCCCAAAACGCGGGCCAGTACGTTTCGTTCATCCTGCACATCGAGGACGATCACGACGATGTCGAGTTCAACGGCAAGGTCGTGATGGCCGATGGTCGCCGGGTCGAGCTGGCGAATGGCAGCTATCTGGTGCGGGTCTGGGTGGACAGGGAAGCGGAGATGATACGAGGAACCATTCGGCACGAGGGAACGGGGCGCAAGATCCACTTTCAGACCGGTGACCGCGTCGGAGAGTTCGTTCGGACTTGCCTGATCAAAGGGGACATGTGGAGCGATTGAGTTCCGCCCGGGTCCTGCCTGGCTATGGGCAGAAGCGCGTGTTCAGCCGGGCCTGAATGAGGTCCCTCTGCAATCAGAATCAGTTCTTGGAGGATAGGACGATGCCTGTACAGCCTACGTATCCCGGTGTCTATATCGAGGAATTGCCCAGCGGTGTTCGCACGATCACGGGGGTGGCGACTTCGATTACCGCCTTCGTCGGCTACACCGCGCGCGGTCTCGACAACAAGGCGGAACGCGTGCTCAGCTTCGCCGACTTCGAACGCAAGTTCGGCGGCCTGGCAGCCGATAGCGTGCTCAGCTATGCCGTACAGCATTTCTATGACAACGGCGGATCGGAAGCCTGGGTGGTGCGCATTCCCAAGGACGGCGCAGACGTGGCCAAGGTCGATGTCGAGGATGCCATCAGCGGCGTGAGCAACGTGGTGCTGAACTTCGTGGGGCTGAGCGCGGGCACAATTGGGAACCATACCATCATCGACATCGACTTTGATGGCATCGACCCGGCGGACACTGATCTGTTTAACCTCACCATTTCGAATACGAAGTCGGGAGAGGTGGAGACGTTCCGCGGTGTTTCCATCGACAAGGAGGAAGGGAATTACGTCAAGCTGGTCGTCAATGACCCTGATACGGGATCCCGACTGGTGTCGGTGGACGTTCAGGGGGCGACGCCGAACCGACCCGTACAAACGGGAACCGTGGGCGGGGACATCGATACGAGCGCACCGCCATTCAACATTGCCTCCGGGATCAGCGACAAGAACTACAACATCAAGCTGAATATCGATTTCCCGTCATCCTCGCTCAGCGCGATCAATGACTTGAAGGTTGTGGTGATCAAGAAGGGCGATCCACTGCCCAAATCGATCATCAGTCTTTGCAAAGCCTTCTCCAGCGCCGCCAGCGAGGCCCTGGCTCAAACGCATACCGGGGCGCGCATCCAGTGCGTTCCCAGCTACAACGGCAAGGGCCTGCGTTTCTATGCTGAATTCGATCAGCTCGAACATCCGAATACGTATGATGCCACCGTGACTCCCGCGGCCGGCGACTCCGCCGGCGATGATTCCAGTGTGCTCCAGGCCCTCGAATTGGACAATGCCACGCTCACTTCCGACCTGTCGCTCTTGGGCGTCAACGTCAGCCATTATGCGCTGGGCGCCACCGGATCCGACCGCGGCCAGGTGGACGTTCAAGTCGGCACAGAGGGAAGTGGCCTTCCGACGGCGGCCCAGATCATCGGTAAGGAGGTCGACTCGAGCGGCATCTACGCGCTGGACAAAGTGGATCTGTTCAACATCCTCTGCCTCCCCGATGCCACCCGGCCGCTGGCCGGCACCTCCGATCAGCCGGACTTCTCGGATACTGAGATCAACAACATTTACAGCAAGGCGATGACATACTGCCTCGACCGCAGAGCGATGCTCATCGTCGATCCGGCGCCCGATGTGGATGATCTCGACTCGGCCACCGCGTGGATATCAACTCGCCTCGCGGCGGGCGATAAGAACGGCGCCGCCTATTTCCCAAGACTGCGCATGGCCGACCCTCTGAACGAATTCAAACTACGAACCTTCGCCCCTTCGGGCGCGGTGGCGGGCCTCTACGCGCGCACGGACACCGAGCGCGGCGTTTGGAAGGCGCCGGCAGGGACAGAGGCGCGGTTGGTCGGCGTGTCTGGCCCGGTCTACAAGCTGACCGATGACGAGAACGGCGTGCTCAACCCATTGGGACTGAACTGCTTCCGCAATTTCCCCGTTTACGGCAACGTCGCTTGGGGGGCGCGCACGCTGGTCGGCGCGGATGCGATGGCGAGCGAGTGGAAATACATCCCCGTGCGACGACTGGCGCTCTACATCGAGGAAAGCCTGTATCGGGGCACGAAATGGGTCGTCTTCGAGCCGAACGACGAACCCCTGTGGGCGCAGATCCGGCTCAACGTCGGGGCGTTCATGCACAACCTGTTCCGGCAGGGGGCCTTCCAGGGCTCGACGCCGCGCGAAGCCTACCTGGTCAAGTGCGACAAGGAGACCACCACCCAGAACGACATCGACCTGGGCATCGTCAACATCCTCGTCGGTTTTGCCCCGCTGAAACCGGCTGAGTTCGTGATCATCAAGATCCAACAGTTGGCTGGACAGATCGAGGCCTGAGGAGAGGATTATGGCGCAATTTACGGTCAATCCGGAGCGATTCGATCCTTATAAGAACTTCAAGTTCCGGGTCAAATGGGACGGCCGGTATGTCGCCGGGGTGAGCAAGGTCAGCGCGCTCTCGCGCACGACCGAACCGGTCGAGCATCGCGAGGGCGGCGATCCGAGCACAGTGCGCAAGTCGCCCGGGCAGACGAGCTACGAAGCCGTCACGCTGGAGCGCGGCGTCACCCACGATCCCGAATTCGAGCGCTGGGCGAACAAGGTCTGGAACTTCGGCTCTGGCTTGGGGTCGGAGGTCTCTCTGAAGGACTTCCGCAAGGACATCATCATCGAGGTCTACAACGAGGCCGGACAACTGGCGATCGCTTACAAGGTTTACCGCTGCTGGGTTTCGGAATACCAGGCGCTCCCCGAGCTGGATGCAAGCGCAAGCGCGGTGGCCATTCAGACGTTGAAGCTCGAGAACGAGGGGTGGGAGCGCGACTACGAGGTGACCGAACCGACCGAGCCGAGCTTCAGCGAGCCCGCCGGCTGATCGACATGCGCGGGCTGACCGCGGTGGAGCTGCTCGATGTCTGGGAGCGCGGATTGGCGCTCGACCGGGTGGAGCGGGCGTTGGCGATTCTGGCAGCGGCCGACCCTGAGGCCTCCTACGAGTCGCTGGCGGAGCTCCCGATCGGAGCGCGTGACAGCCGCCTGATCCGATTGCGGGCCAGCACGTTCGGTCCGGACCTGAACGCGCTGGCCGAGTGTTCGGGGTGCGGTGAAAGGTTGGAGCTGGCGTTCTCGGCGGATGAGATTCTGGCCGGGCCCGAGGGCGAGCCTGGGCAGCCGGTGTCGATGGAGGCCGGCGAGTTCGAGGTCGCCTTCCGCTTGCCAAGCAGCCTGGATTTGTTGGCCGTCCTGGAGGAGCAGGAGCCCGAGGGCGCGCGCCGTCTGCTTCTTCGGCGCTGCCTTCTGCGAGCGAGCCGTCAAGGGGAACCGTGTTCGATCGAGGCTCTGGCCGATGATTTCATCGCGCGCCTGAGCCGCCGAATGGCCGATTTGGACCCACAGGCGGAGGTCCGCTTGGCCTATGTTTGCCCGGGTTGTGAAAACGAGGAGCAGCAAACCTTCGACGTGGTCAGCTTCTTCTGGAGTGAGATCGATGCCTGGGCGCGACGAATTATGCTCGAGGTGCACATGCTTGCGGCAGCGTACGGCTGGAGCGAGGGGGAGATCCTGGGTATGAGCCCCGTTCGACGCCAATACTATCTATCTCTGATCGCGGTATGAGCGATTACCTGAGCCGTCTCGTGGGGCGGGTGCTCGAACCTACAGATCCGTTGCAGCCGCGTCTTGCTTCGCTGTTTGAGCCGGCCGCACCCGGCGTCTCCGGTCCGGCCGGATGGGAGGCTCGAGCCGCACCGCCGAACGCCGGAATGCGGATGGGCGCGACCGACGGAGTAGCTCCCGAAACCGTCCCATTCTCGTCGATGCAGCCCGCTGCGCCAGGTCCGCACGGGGAGAGGGTCGAACGAGAGGGGAAGGTTGGGCTTGCCCCCAAGCAGGAGCCCACCCAGACCTTGGAGCTCGGCCAGGGTCGAGAAGCCAGTCCACGGTCGGAACGCGACGGACCCGCGAGCGCGGTCCAGTCGGAGGAGGGGCCGGCCGGCGCGCGCCGAGCACGAAGAGCGATCGGGCTGCCCTTCTCGCGGGCGGACGAGTTAAGCGATCTTGGGAAGTTTAAGCCGGTCGAAACAGAGCGGCGAACCGTGGCCACCAAGCCGGAGGTGAGCAAAGCGGAATCCGAGGAACGATCCGTCGCCGACCGGCCCCGGCCGTCGGCGACTGCAAAGGCCCGCATCCAAGATACGACCCTTGAATTGCCAGGTAATGAGGATAAGGATATTCACATCACCATCGGCCAGGTCGAGATCCGCGCCGTGCAGGCCTCGAAGCCGGAGGTCGAGCGCAAGCCCCGCCGCCGGGCAAAGCCGGTGCTCAGCCTGGAGGAGTACCTGCGCCGCCGCAAGCGGGAGGCGGGCAGGTGAGCAATTCGCTGGCCATCGCGGCCGTCACCGAGACGCTGCGCAGGATGCTCAGCAGCCAGTTCCTGGCGGATATGTCCGCCTCATCCATCGGCGCGCTCAACGCCGACTTCAACCTCCAGAATCTCGAAGTCACCGCCAAACCGCCCGACAAGGCCCGGCCGGCCAATTTCAACGTCAATCAGATCAATCTCTTCCTCTATCAGGTGGCCCCCAACGGGGCGCTGCGCAATATGGACCTGCCGCGTCAGGTAAAAGCATTCGAGTCCGGACAGCCACCGGAGGCGCTGAACCTGCATTACCTGATCACCGCCTACGGCGAGGACGATGACGACCTGCGGGCCCATATCCTGCTCGGTCAGGCGGTGCGCATCTTTCATGACCAGCCCCTCTTGAGCCGGGCGGACATCGAAGCGGCAGTGGTGGAAAACGACCTGCACCGCCAGGTCGAACGCGTGCGCATTACCCCTCAGCGGCTGTCGATCGAGGAGATGTCCAAGCTGTGGTCGACCTTCCAGAGCCAGTATCGAGTCTCGACCGCGGTCGAAGTCTCCGTTGTGCTCATCGAGAGCCAGCGCCCCACGCGCACACCGCTGCCGGTGCTGAAACGCGGGCCGAACGACGAGGGCGTCCTGGTTCAGGCGGACGTGATTCCCCCCCTTCCGACCCTCTTGGAGGTGCAGTTGCCCCCGAATAGGGCATCCGCCGAGCTCGGGGACACGCTGACCCTGGTCGGGCATCACCTGCGTGGGGACGCGGTCGATGTTCACTTTCGACATCCGCTCGTCACCGCGCCCCTGACCTTGGCCGGCAGCGATTCCCCGGACGGCAAGCAGGTGACGGTCAAGATCCCGGATTTCACTGATGATCCGCAGGCGCCTGCCGACTGGCCCTGCGGCTACTATCAGGTTTCGGTCCAGGTCACGACGGCGGCCGAATCTCACACGAGCAACGAGCTGGCCTTCGCGCTGGCGCCGCGCATCGAGGACCGTTCGCCCGCGAGCGCGCCCGCCGGGGACATCGATTTCGACCTCGAATGCCGGCCCCAGTTGCGCCCGGAGCAGCGAGTCGTCATGCTGCTCAGCAGTCATGAGATTGAGGCGGAGCCGTTCACCATCCCAGGGGTCGCCTCGGCCCCGACTGAGCTTACATTCAAGGCCAAAGACGTGCCGGCCGGCACGTACTACATTCGGTTACGAGTGGACGGCGTGGACAGCCTGCTCATCGTCCACACAGGGGTGCCGCCCACCCCGGCTTACGATTCCAGCGTCGAGGTGCAGGTCACATGACCGAGGGCGTTCACTGGCAGGAGATCAACGAGAAGTACCTGGCCGCCGCTCTCAAGTGGCTGCGGGCGCGCCTGAGCCGCATGATCACCGATGCGCCGCGCGAGCAAGAGGAGGTGCGGATCGCGAAAGAGGCGATGCGTTCAGCCGCCTCCATCGAGCCTGGGCCGGCCCTGCCGATTCTGGCCCAGCAGTTCGGGCTTTCCCAGTTCGAGGAGAACGTCCTGCTGCTGTGCGCCGCGCTGGAGCTGGACACGCGGATCGCCGAGCTGTGCGCCGCGTCGCAGCCCGACGCAGCCCGCACTTTCCCGACCTTCGCGCTGGCTCTGGCATGCTTCGACGAACCGGCCTGGGAGGCGCTCTCACCCCATCGCCCGCTGCGCTACTGGCAGCTGATCGAAATCAATCAGCCTGGGCCGCAGCCATTGACCACCAGCGCGCTGAGAGCGGACGAGCGCGTCGTCAACTACATCAAAGGGCTCAACCATCTCGACGATCGGCTGACTCCCTATCTGTTCGCGCTCGAAACGGAAGCCTCGCCGTCGGCCCTGCCCGAGTCGTTGGCGCAGGTCGCTCGGCGCGGCCTCAGCCAGATCGCATCCGGCCTGGACAAGAGCCCACTCGAGATCATTCAACTGGTCGGACCGGACGGCGGGAGCAAGCGGGCCGTGGCCAGGGAAATGGCTTCCCATCTGGGGCTGGCCCTCTACCGCTTGCCGGTCGACCTCCTGCCGGCCCAGATCGCCGAGCTGGAAACGCTCGCCCGGCTTTGGCAGCGTGAGACCATCCTGACGCCGGTTGCGCTCTACCTCGACGCGCTGGAAGGGCGAGAGTCGCCCTCAACGGAGGCAGGCGCGGGCGTGAGTCCGCTCCGCCGCCTGTTGGCTCGGCTGGATGGCCTGCTCTTTCTGGACACCCGGCACACCCGAGCTCAGCTTGGGCGAAGCTCGATCGTGTTGGACGTAGAGAGGCCGACGACAGCGGAGCAGCGAGCGAGCTGGAATCGCTTCGCTCCGCAGGCGGTGCCGGCGCAGCTCGCGGCGCAGTTCAATCTGAACCAGACCGGCATCGAACGGATCGGTGGTGTGGTGGGACAAGGCGATCGCCCAGAGCTGCAGGATTACTGGGACGCGTGCCGACTGCGCACCCGGCCCAATCTTGACATGCTCGCTCAGCGGCTGACGCCCAAAGCGAGCTGGGATGAGATTGTCCTGCCGCAGGAGCAAATGCGCCTCTTGCGAGAGATCACCGATCAGGTGCGGCGGCGCACTCAGGTGTACGAGGATTGGGGGTTCCGCGACCGAATGAACCGCGGCCTCGGCATCAGCGCCCTCTTCAGCGGCGAGAGCGGCACCGGCAAGACCATGGCCGCCGAGGTGATCGCCAATGAGCTGCGGTTGGACCTCTACCGTATCGATCTTTCGGCGGTGGTCAGCAAGTACATCGGCGAGACGGAAAAGAACCTGCGACAGCTTTTCGACGCCGCGGAGGCGGGCGGGGCGATCCTGTTCTTCGACGAGGCGGACGCCCTTTTCGGTAAGCGCAGCGAGGTGCGCGACAGCCATGACCGCTACGCCAACATCGAGATCAGCTACCTGCTGCAGCGCATGGAGGCCTACCGTGGCTTGGCGATCCTGGCCACCAATCTGAAGAACACCCTGGATATGGCCTTTCTGCGCCGGCTGCGATTCGTGGTTCATTTCCCATTCCCCGGTCCGGAGGAGCGGGCGGCGATCTGGGAGGGGATCTACCCGGCAACGACCCCCGTGGCCGAACTGGACACGTCGCGCCTGGCGCGCCTGCAGCTTACCGGCGGGAACATTCACAACATCGCGCTCAACGCCGCCTTTCTGGCGGCGCGTGATGGGGGCCAGGTGACCATGCCGCTCATCCTGCAAGCCGCCCGCAGCGAGTACCGCAAGCTCGAGCGCTCGGTAGATGAGCGCGAATTCGTATGGCCGGAGGAGTGACAGGGGTGGGCATCCACCTTCAGATCCAGCGCCTGATCCTGGACGGAATGCCGATTTCGCCCGCTGAGGGCGCGGCCTTGGCCGCCGCGGTCGAGCGAGAAATGGAGCGGTTGTTGACCGCTGATGCTGCCCCAACACGGGTGCTTCCTCGAGGGAGTACGCGAGCCATCGACGCTGGCCGAATTTGGATCCCAGCGGATGGGGACCCGAAGGAATTGGGGCGTCGGATTGCCGGCGCTCTGGTTCGGGAGGTCGGCTCATGACGATGCATGAAGCTCCAGAGCGAATCAGCGCATCAAAGGCGCAAGATTCGCACTCACGGTGGCCGCTTCAGCGCAAGTGCCCTTGCGGCAAGCACACGGTCGCAGGGGGCGAGTGCGCCGCGTGCGAGCAAAAGCAGATGAAGCTGCAACGTCGAGCCGCAAATCAAGCTGAACCCGCCTCAGCGCCGCTCATTGTCCACGAAGCGCTGCGTTCGCGGGGGCAACCACTCGAACCACCAATTCGAGCCTTCATGGAATCCCGCTTCGGCCACGACTTCAGCAGGGTGCGAGTACATACCGATCCGAAGGCAGCGGAATCGGCGCAGGCGGTGAACGCGCTGGCCTATACGGTAGGGCGGAATGTAGTCTTTGGGACGGGGAAATATGCGCCAACGACGGCCTCGGGATTGGGGCTGCTGGCACACGAGCTGACCCATGTTGTACAGCAATCAGGTGGGCGAGATGGCCTCCAGGCGCAGACAATTGAGTCAGCGGTTGACCCCGGTGAGCGAGAGGCGGAGGGTGCTGCTCGAGCGATTTTGGCGGGTGAGCGAGCCTCGATCCAAAGCAGGGCCTCTGCCAACATCCTGCAGCGAGCCAAAGGAGACGTGGTCGCATACAGTGGCGGCCCCAGCGGTCGGTTGACCGTGCTGGAAGGTGGAAAGCTCATATTCAGCACGAGAGCCATTTCAGGCCACCCGGGTTCTAAGGAATTCGAAAAGAACGTGGGTCCGATCCCAACAGGAACCTACGTCATGCATCCACAGAAAACTCGAGCCAAAGTCACGCGCCTTGAGAGGGGTGTATGCGGCGCGAATGCGATCCGGTCAGGTTATCAGGAGATTACCAGCGACGATCCGTCACCGTGCTCCGATCCACCAAGTCACTACTGCACCGTCAGTTGCCCGACAGCCGAAAATCCGAGTCGCAAGTGCTTTACGCCGAGGGGATGCTGGGGCTCGAAACGAATGAAGATTGAAGGTGCGATACGAGTCCCTAAACCAACCGGTGGGAAGGTGACTCGCAACGGCTTCTACATCCATGGCGGCGACCACTCAATTACCGTCACCAGCGGATGTGTCAAGGTGTTCGACGACACCACTTTCACCCATATCCGCAAGCTTAAGGGCCACGTACCTTTTTGCGTCGGATCGGCCTGTCCGCCTTCCGTCGCCGCGGAGGAAGGCAAGGCGGCCGCGCGGGAATTGGGCGAGATCGGAAGCGCGTTCTTGAGCCCATTTGAAAGAGCTCTAGAGGCCATCTGGGGCCCCGGTGCCTACTAGCACATCAGGATGATCGATGGGGCTTTCATCTTGTGAGTAAGCGAGCGAGCATTCCGAGGTTTGAAGCGGCGACGCCGGCTCGATCACCGACCACGCCGACACGGAATCATTTACTGCAGCGCAAGTGCGCCTGCGGAAACCATACCGTCACCACGGATGAGTGCGTCGCGTGCCGCAAGAAGCGACTTGGCGTTCAGCGTGCGTCTGTAAAAAAGGCGGCACCGGATCACGCGCCTCCGATTGTGCACGAAGTCCTGCGCTCGCCAGGCCAGCCACTCGACCAAGCCACGCGCGCTTTCATGGAGCCGCGCTTCGGCCAGGACTTCAGCCGGGTGCGAGTGCATACTGATTCGAAGGCGGCGGAGTCCGCGCGGGCAGTCAACGCGCTCGCATATACGATCGGACAGGAAATCGTCTTTGGCGGTGGACAGTATTTCCCGAGGTCATTTGCGGGAAGGCGACTGCTAGCGCATGAGTTGACGCATGTCGTTCAGCAGGCGCACGGCGGTGCGGGCAGCCAGCCTGAGCAGGGCGCGGATGCGGCAGCCGCAGTTGTCATGCGGGGCGAAGCGGTATCGCCCGCCCTGCTCGGTGGTGCTTTGAGATCGGTGCAGATGAAACCGGACGATCCGGCGGGCAAACCCGCCGAAGACATGCCCACCGCCGCCTCGGGTAGTTTGTTGCAGGCGCTGGACAAATTCGGCCACAACAGCACGGTGCTGACCGGCAGACATCGTGAACGCATCGATGCGCTGGCCGCCGAGATCGCCGCAGGGGTCGGCCCCGTCGGCGCGCGCGCGACGATCACGATTAGCGGCCACACCGATACATCCGGTGATGAGAAATACAACTTAAGCCTAGGGCTTAAGCGCGCCAACGCGGCAAAGGCTGCGCTGGAAGCGGCCTTGAGAGCGAAGAAAGTCGGTGTCGACCGCATCGCTGGAATCACTTCCGAATCCGTCGGCGAAAAGAATTTAGCCGTGGAGACGGCTGATAACGTCAAAGAGCCCCTCAATCGCCGCGTCATGATCACAGTGAAGATCGGAGGCCCGTCGGCCTCGAAACAGATGACGACATCAATCCCCTCGCCAGACGCGAAACCAGAAAAGAGGAAGAAACCCATCGACTTGAGCCTCCCGCCCGACTACAAACTGCCGGAAGAGGACTGGTGGAAGCGCACGGAGAGGGAGCAGGAAAGGATCCGGGAGTTCGACCGCAAACATCGGCGCAAGCCGAAGAGCCTGACCGACTTGCTGATTGAGGGTGTCACTAATGTGCTTGAGCCGATCATCATGAAGCTACCGGAGAGCCTCCGCGACAAGGCGCGCAAAGGCATTCGCAAGGGCATCGAAGCGGGCACCGAAAAAGCCTGCGAGGCTGCGATCGACGGCAGCGGTGTGTCGGGCAAGGAAGCCGAAGCGATGAAGGCGGCCTGCAAGGCCGCGCTCAAGGCTAAACCTGGCGAGAACAGGTGACCGGAGATCGCGATGAAATCGTTGCCCGAATCCCCGCAATTTCGGCGCGGCGATCTCGTCGTCCGTGAGAGCCCGGGGGGCGCTGCGCCGCAGGTTGCATGTGCAGAGTTTTGGCGAGGGAAGAGACCTGCCGGAAATGTGGAGATTGAAAGGACCGCTGGCTGAAACGATCAAAGTCGATGTCGGGACCTATGTGACCGCTCGATTGCTTGTGAAGGGAAATAATCTAGCATGACCACCTTCCCGCGCTCCCCCAAGCTGCTTAAGGGCGGCGTCGCGCTGATCGATCCTGAATCGGCCGCCGTGCAGCGGGTCATCGTGCTGCAGTACAACCCCACCAGCCTGACGCGCAGCCTGCAGATCAAGAGCGTGGGCGAGGAGGGCGAGCGCTCGCAGCCGCTGCGGCTTTCCGGCCCGCCGGTGGAGACGATCAACCTGGAGGCCGAGATCGACGCCGCCGACCAGCTCGAGTTCCCGGAGGGCAACGCGTCGATCGTCGAGTTCGGCATCTTTCCGCAGCTGGCCGCCCTGGAAACGTTGATCTATCCCTCCAGCAGCCAGCTCCAGTCGAACAACTCGCTGGCGGGGTCGGGCGCCCTGGAGATCGTCCCCATGGAGACGCCGCTTTCGCTCTTCATCTGGAGCAAGAGCCGCATCCTGCCCGTCCGCCTGACCGAGTTCAGCGTCACCGAGGAGGCCTTCGATCCGGCGCTCAATCCGATTCGAGCGAAGGTGACCCTGGGTATGCGCGTGCTCACGGTCGACGATCTGGGATTCGGCCATAAGGGCGGCGGGCTGTTCATGAGCTACCTGCAGGCCAAAGAGCGGCTGGCATCCCAGGTCAAAGGCAGCGAACTAGGCACGCTCGGATTGGGAGGCATCCCGTGACCGAACAGCTTCAGCAGTTGATCTCCCCGCAGGAACTGGCGCAGGATCTGTTTCCACCCACAAGCCGTTATCACGGCCTGGGCACCGCCGTCCATACCCCCCTGGACGGCGAGCAGATGATCTACCTGCGCCGCCGTTTCGTGCCGCCGCCGGAGCGCTTCGACCTGCTCCAGGAGCACGCCGTCCAGGAGGGGGATCGCCTGGACAACCTGGCCGCCCAGTACCTCGATGATCCGGAAGGGTTCTGGCGCATCTGCGACGCCAATGGCGCCATGCGCCCCGAGGCCTTGATCGAAGAGGTCGGCCGCCGGCTGCGCATCACGCTGCCGGAAGGGGTGCCGGGAGGGCAGGGTGGCTAACGGCGTTCAACTCTCCCTGATGATCGGCCCGGGGGTGCCCCTTCCGGTGCCGAGAGAGGCCATCGAGGCGCTGCAGAGCGTGCAGGTCACCACCTCCACGGACGGCCCGAGCGTTTTCCAGATCTCGTTCAAAGTGAGCACGCGCTCGCCGCTGCACACGATGTTCCTGCTTTCGGGCGGCAGCTCACCGATCCCGATCGTGCGCGTGGTGATCGTCGCCACCGTGCGCGGCACGCCGCATGTGCTCATCGACGGCGTGATGACCAACCACGAGGTCGCCCCAGGCGACGCGCCAGGGCAGGCCCTGCTCACCGTGACGGGCGAGGACCTGACCAAGGTGATGGATTGGATTCCGCTGGACGGATTGCCCTACCCGGCCATGCCCCCCTCGGCCCGCGTGCTGCTGGCGCTGGCGAAGTACGCTGCCCTTGGGGTGGTGCCGAAAGTCATCCCCAGCGTGCTTCTCGACGTGCCGCTCCCGATCGAGCGCATCCCGCGCCATCAAGGGACCGACCTGGGCTACATCCGGGCGCTGGCCGAGGAAGTCGGCTACGTCTTCCACATCGACCCAGGTCCCCAGCCCGGCGTGAGCGTGGCGTACTGGGGGCCCGAGCTGAAAGTCGGCGCCCCGCAGCCTGCACTGAACGTGGACATGGACGCGCATACCAATGTCGAATCGCTGAGCTTCAATTTCGACAGCGAAGAGCGCAAGCTGCCAGTGGTCTTCATCCACGAGCCAAATTCGAAAGCGCCGATCCCCATCCCGATTCCCGACATCACGCCCCTCAATCCGCCGCTCGGGGCCATCCCTCCGATTCCGAAGGGAATCGAGGCCATCGAGGGCACCAGCAAGTATTCGCCCGTGCGCGCCGCCCTCATCGGGCTGGCCAAAGCCGCGAGGACTTCGGATGCCCTGCGCGGCACGGGTTCGCTGGACGTCGTGCGCTACGGCCGAGTTCTCAAGCCGCGTGGGCTCGTCGGCGTGCGCGGGGCCGGGGAAGCATTCGATGGCTTGTATTATGTGGCAAGCGTCACGCACAGGATCCGCCGAGGGGAGTACAAGCAAGACTTCACCTTGGTCCGCAATGGGCTCCTCTCTACCGTCCCGAGGGTACCAGCATGAGCAATCGTCGCAACGGCTACTACGGCAAGTATCGAGGCACCGTGGTCAACAACGTCGACCCGATGCAGAAGGGCCGCATCCAGGTGATCGTGCCCGATGTCTCCAACGTCGCGCTGACGAGCTGGGCCATGCCTTGCGTTCCCATCAGCGGGCTGCAGTCCGGCGTGTTCGCCATCCCGTCTATGGGCTCGGGGGTGTGGATCGAGTTCGAGCAGGGGGACTCCGACTATCCGATCTGGGTTGGGGGTTGGTGGGGGTCGGCCGCCGAGATTCCCACACACGCGCTCGCCGCGCCGCCGCCGACGCCCAACATCGTGCTGCAGAGCGCTGGCCAGAATTCGCTGACCGTGTTCGGCGCGCCGGGCATGGGCGTCACGCTCAGCGTGGGTCCGATTGCAAACCCGGCCAGTCCCAAAGTCGTGCTCAACCAGGCCGGGGTGATCATCACCAACGGCGTGGCCTCCATTTCTATGGTCGGCCCGACGGTGGACATCAACAAGGGTGCGTTGACCATCACGTGAGGAATCAAGAAAGGAGATAACATGCCGGGTCCATTGCTACACCTCGGCGCCGTGGTTACCTGTGCGCATGCCGGGCAGGCGACACCAATAGCGTCCAACCCGCGCGTGCTCGTCAGCGGCCAGCCCATCGTGGCGATCACCAGCCCCTACGCCGTCGCAGGCTGCACGATGCCGTCCCCGCCGGCGGGCAACGGCCCCTGCGTCACCGCCCAGTACGTGACCGGCGCGGCCAGGGTTCTTTCCAATGGGGCGCCGGTGCTGCTCATGGACAGCCAGGCGGTGTGCGCGCCCACCGGCACGCCGCTCATCCCGGCCGTCGTCCAGCCGCGGGTCGTTGGTGCCTGACGTTCGCCATGCAGCTCGACTTTCCCTACCATTTCGACGTCCGCGGCCTGACCGCCGAAACGGATTTCGAGGAACACGTGCGAGATCTGATCCATCAGGTGCTGTTCACCACACCCGGCGAGCGGGTCAATCGACCGGACTTCGGCAGCGGTCTGCTGCAGCTTACATTTGAGCCGAACAGCCAGGAGCTGGCAGGGACGGTTCAGTTCCTGGTTCAGGCCGGGCTGCAGCAGTGGCTGGGCGACGTCATCCGGGTGGAATCGGTGCAGGTAGAAGGACAGGAGGCGACGCTGCGGGTCACGGTCGAATATGTCATTCAGCGCACGGGCCAGCGCCGGGTCGCTGAATTCGGTCCTGGAGGCTCCGCGGCATGATCTACACCTGCTGCGACGAGCGCCGGCGTAACGACCTGAAAGGACATCCGTCTCTGAACGGGATCGATTTCCTGGAGGTGATTGATCAAGAAGCGCCCACCGAGGCAGAACGGCAGCGCATCCTCAAGGTTCATTTCGTCAATGACCTCGATGGCCCGGGCCTGAATGCGGACAACATTCTCATCGAGGGCGGGGAGCGCATCCTCGGTGTGCAGGTCATCGCAGTCTCCGCGGGCGTCGGGGACGAAGCGCATGTGCTCACGGTCGAGGTCGATCGCCGGGGCGACTTCTCCCCCTATACGCTGCGCCTGGTGCAGAGCCCTCAGGCGCCGGAGACCCCGACCGGAATCGACCCGATGCTCGATTCGGTGGCGTTTTCGTTCAAGGTCGAGTGCCCCAGCCCGTTCGACTGCCTTGAGGACTGCTTCTGCCCCCCGGATGTGCCCGCCGGCCCGCCGATCGATTACCTGGCCAAGGACTATCGAAGCTTCCGCCGGCTGATGCTCGACCGCATGGCGGCGACGCTGCCGGCTTGGACGGAGCGCAACGCCGCCGATCTTGGAACCATCCTGGTCGAACTGTTGGCCTATGTCGGCGATTACCTCAGCTATCAGCAGGACGCAGTCGCCACAGAGGCTTACCTCGGCCGCGCCCGCCGGCGTGTCTCTGTGCGCCGGCACGCGTTGCTGGTCGACTATCGCATGCACGATGGCTGCAATGCGCGCGCATGGGTCCAGGTCGAGGTGAACGCCGATGTGTTGGGCGGCGCGGGCTCGCCGGCACTCGACCAGGGCACCGCACTCGCCACCCGCATCGCCGAGCAGGGCGTGCGGCTCCCGGATGATCCTGCCTTGGTGCGGGAGGCGAAGGCCGTCTTCGAGACGATGCACGACGTCCAGGACCTCTTCGCGGCGCATCAGCGCATGGCGTTCTACACGTGGGGGCATCGGGAGTGCTGCCTGCCGATCGGCGCCACTCGGGCGACCCTCTCGGGTCAGTACCTCAACCTGAAGGAAGGGGACGTTCTGATCTTCGAGGAGGTGCTTGGCCCGCATACGGGCCGCCCGGCGGATGCCGATCCTGAGAACCGCCATGCCGTTCGCTTGACGGAGGTCGATGCCGGCACAGCCGCCGATCCGAACACGGATCCACTCAGCGGGCAGGCGGTCACGGGAATTGCGTGGTCCCCGCAGGACGCGCTTCCTTTCCGGCTGTGCATATCGGCGCGCACGGACCCCGAGCATGGCGGCGAATATCTCGAGGAGGTGAGCGTAGCCCGCGGCAACATCGTCCTGGTCGATCACGGCCGAACGGTCGAGGACGAATTCCTGGGTGAAGTGCCCGCACCGCGAAACTATCTGGCCCCCGAGCCAGTCTGTGATCCGTGCGAGGAAACCCACAAGCGCCCGATCTTCCCGCGCTTTCGCCCCAAACTGAGTCAGACGCCGCTGAGCCAGCAAGGTCACGTGTGGCGCACCAAAGGGAATGGAATCAGAGAGCTGGTCACGTTCGACCCCGAGGCTCCCGCAGGCCTTGCTATGGCGTGGGACATGCAGGACGCACGTCCGGATGTCACGCTGGAGGGCGAGCTGGAGGCGGAAACGGAGACCTGGCAGCCGCAGCGCGATCTGCTCAGCAGCGGCCCCGCACAGAGGGAGTTCGTCGTGGAAATCGAATCCGACCGGGTGCCAGCGCTGCGCTTCGGCGACGATCGCCACGCGGCGCGCCCGGAACCGGGGACCGCATTCCATGCGACCTACCGGATCGGCAACGGCGCTGCGGGGAATATCGGCGCCGAAGCCCTAGTTCACATAGTCAGCGCGCATCCCGAGATCATCGGTGTGCGCAACCCGCTGCCGGCGCTCGGCGGGCTCGAGCCGGAGACGATCGAGCAAGTGCGCCAGAACGCGCCGCAGGCATTCCGCAGACAGGAGCGGGCGGTGACTCCGGCCGATTACGCGCAGAAGGCAGGGGCCGATGCCGAGGTGCAGAGAGCCGCGGCCACCTTTCGCTGGACCGGAAGCTGGCACACGGTGTTCGTGACCGCCGACCGTGTCGGGGGGCTGCGTGTGGACGAACCGTTTGAGAGCGGCCTGCGGGAGCGGCTGGAGCGCTACCGCATGGCCGGCTACGACCTGGAGGTCGACGGTCCGCGGTTCGTGCCCCTCGAAGTCGAGATGCACGTCTGCGTTCTGCCCGGCTATTTCCGCGGCGACGTGCACGAGGAACTACTGCGCCTCTTCAGCCGCCGCGTCCTGCCGGATGGCCGCCGCGGACTCTTCCATCCGGACAACTTCACCTTCGGCCAGACGGTGTACCTCAGCCCGCTCTATGCCGCGGCGCAGTCCGTTCCCGGAGTCGAGTCGGTGGAGATCACAAAGTTTCAGCGCCTGTACGAACCCGACGCCACCTCGCTTGCCGCGGGCAAACTCGAGATGGGGCGGCTGGAAATCGCCCGCCTGGACAACGATCCGAACTTTCGCGAGCGAGGCATCTTTGAATTGACCGTCGAGGGCGGCAAATGAGCGCCGGGCACGTCCATCCCGAGAACTGCGGCTGCTGCCGCGGTGTGACGGCCAGCACCCCGGTCGAGCTGGGGAACAGGCCGGGCCTGTCGGTGATCGCCTATCGCGTCGGCACGCACCACACCTTCAAACGCTCGATGCTCGCCCGGCTATCGTCGTCGGGTTCGCCGGCGCTGCTGGAACTGCGCACACGCAAGGACGACGACTTCACCATCGCCCTGCTCGACGCATGGGCGGCCGTCGCCGATGTGCTCACCTTCTATCAGGAACGCCTGGCCAACGAGGCCTTCCTGCGCACCGCCACCGAACGTCTTTCGATCCGCGAATTGGCCCGGCTGATCGGCTACCATCTCAGCCCCGGCGTGGCGGCGAGCGCCTATCTGGCGTTCATCATGGAGGAAGCAGAAGGCGCTCCGGAAAAGATCTCCCTGGCATCGGGCATCCGGGTCCAGAGCACGCCGGGCCCGGACGAAAAGCCGCAGACCTTCGAGACGGTCGAGGACATCGAGGCCCGGCCGGCATGGAATGCGATCAAGGCGCAGTTGACCCGCCAACAGCCGGTTGCCGCCGGCCAGATCCGACTCTATCTGGACGGGGTCAACACGCGGCTGGAAGCCGGCGACGCCATACTGATCGTCGGCGACGACCGCGTCCAGGATACGGACAGCCTCCGCTGGCGATTCCGGATCCTGACCGATGTCGAGCAGCACAGCGATCCAATCGACCCGGACCAGAGCTTCACGATCGTCGCCTGGGACGAACCGCTGTCGAACGGCGACCTGCCCGTAACCGACGTGCGCGTCTACGCCCTCCGCCGTCGCGCTGCGCTGTTCGGACATAACGCGCCCAACCCGCTGATGCTCAACCCGTCAAAGAACACCGACATCCAGTCGTTACTTGAAGATGGGTCAAGCAGTTGGGGGATGGAATGGATAGGGTTTGGCAGCGGCAGCCCAAAGTGGACCAAATGGAAGAATTTTAAGATCAAAGGCAACAACATCGACTTGGACGCGGTCTACAAACGGATCGTCACCGGGAGCTGGATTGTGCTTGAAGGGGCCACCGCGCGCCGACTTTATCGAGCAGATCAGGTCAAGTCCGTCACGCGCGAAGACTATGCGCTCAGCGCCAAGGTCAGCCGGATCGAACCGGACCATACGACGGACCTATCGGATTTCAAGCTGCGGCACACGACCGTCTACGCCGAGAGCGGTGAGCTGCCGATGGCAGATCTGCCGGTCAAGGAGCCGGTGTACGGCGATGTGCTCGCCCTCGATGCGCTTGTGGACGGCCTGCAGCCGGGCCAGAGGCTGGCCGTGAGCGGAAAGCGCCAGCGGCTGCAGATCCGCCGGACCGCCGCTGGCTTGACCCTGCACGCCAAGACCGGGACGAAGACCGTGCCGCTCGCTCCCGGGGACGAGCTGCGCGTCGCGGCGCCGCCGGTCCGGATCGTGGGCGGTGAGGCGCAGATCCTCGAGCCTGATGAATTGATCGCCGCCTTGGCTGATGACCTCCCGATCGCCATTCGCTGGGAGCTGATGGACCGAGACGGGTTCGTCGGCACGCTCAACGCGGCTTCGAACTTAGTCCGGCTGCGTCCAGCGCAGGAGGATGATCAGGATGTGACGGACATCGCCGCGATCAAAGCCGAGGAAGGAGCAGTCTCGCATGGTCGCGATCGCACGACCCTGACGCTGGCCGGCTCGCTCGAGCATGTATTTGATCGGGAGACCGTCCGCCTCAATGCCAATGTCGCCTTGGCGACGCATGGCGAAACGGTCGCCGAGGAGGTGCTCGGCAGCGGCGATGCGACCAAGGCGCACCAGCAGTTCCCACTGCGCCAGGCCCCGTTGACGCATGTCAGCGCCTCGAACGCCAAAGGCCGTGAGCCGGCCCTTAAGATCCGGGTCAACGATATCTCCTGGAAGGAAGTGCATTCGCTGTATGGGCGCGGGCCCAACGAGCGCATTTACAAGCTGAAGCTGGATGAAGGTGGCGCCACAAGCGTCCAATTCGGCGACGGGGTCCACGGCGCCCGGCTCCCGACGGGGCAGAATAACGTGCGCGCAATCTACCGCAAAGGGATCGGGCTGCAGGGAATGGTGGGGGCGGAGCAGCTCGATCAGCTCATGTCAAGGCCTTTGGGGCTGAAGGAGGCGCTCAACCCGCTGCCGGCGGATGGGGCGGGCGCAGCCGAGGTGCTGGCTGACGCGCGCCGCAACGCACCGCTCACGGTCCTCACCCTGGACCGTGTCGTCTCGCTGCAGGATTTCGAGGATTTCGCCCGCGCCTACGCCGGAATCGCCAAGGCGCACGCCGCCTGGGTCTGGCAAGGCGATGAGCAGGTCGTCGTGGTGACCGTAGCCGGCCCCAGGGGCGCCGTGATCCAGACCGACGGAAATCTCTTCAAGAATCTGAGTAAGGCACTGCGGGACTCCGGAGATCCATACGTCGCATTCCGATTGCTCCCCTACCGTCAGGCGACGTTTCGCCTGAGCGGCAGCGTGTTTCATCACCTTGATCACCTGCCAGAAAAGGTGCTTGACGGCGTGAAAGAAGTCCTAGTGCGGGCGTTCTCCTTCGAGGCCCGCGACTTTGGTCAGCCGACGGCATTGAGCGAGGTCGTATCGGTCATCCATGAGGTCCCGGGCGTGGTGGCGGTAGACCTGGATGAGCTGTATCGCAGCGATGAACCGGCGGCGCGCCAGGAGCGACTGCTGGCCGAGCCGCCAGGCCTGGACTCAGCGGGCACATTTCAGGCGGCCGAACTACTGACGATTGACCCCGCTTCGCTGGTTGACCTCGAGCTGAGCCCATGAGCTTCGACGCGGACCGCCTCTACGAGCTGCTTCCGGCGATTTACCGCCTGCGCGACGCCGAACAGGGTGAGCCGCTGCGGGAATTGATGGAAGTGATCGCCGAACAGGTCGGCGCGCTGGAGGAGAACCTGGATCAGCTCTACGATGACCAGTTCATCGAGACCTGCGCCGACTGGGTCGTTCCGTACATCGGAGACCTGATCGGCTATCGTACGCTTCACGGCGTCGTGCCGGAGGTCAGCAGTCCGCGCGCCGAGGTGGCGCATACGATCGCTTTTCGGCGGCGCAAAGGCACGGCATCGATGCTCGAGCAGCTGGCGCGCGACGTCACGGGCTGGGATGCGCGCGTGGTCGAATTCTTCCAGCTGCTGGCCACAACGCAATATATGAACCACCTGAGGCCCGCCAACTGGTACAGCCCTGACATGCGCCGCTGGAGGGACCTCGAGCGGCTCGGCGGCCCATTTGACCGCTTGGCGCATACCGTGGAAGTCCGCAGGATCGCCACAGGGAGAGGCCGCTACAACATTCCGAACGTCGGAATCTTCCTTTGGCGCCTGCACCCCTTTTCGCTGAGCGGGTCCCCCGCCGTCGCATTGGACGACCGACGCTATTTTTTCAGCCCGCTGGAGAACAACATGCCGCTGTTCACGCTGCCGGAGACGGAAGAGGAGATCACCCACTTGGCCGAGCCGATCAACGTGCCCATGCCGATCGGGCGGCGAACGCTGGACGCGGAATTGAGCACCTATTACGGGGAAGGCAAGAGCATCCTGCTCGAAGTCGGGGGATCACCGGTACCCCAGGTGGAGATCGTGGTCTGCGATCTATCGGACGTCGGGGCCGGCGCCTGGGCGCACGCCCCGCAGGACAAGATCGGCCTCGATCCGGTCCTCGGCCGCCTGGCATTCCCCACCAACCAGCCGCCTCCGGCCGATGTCCTCGTCACCTTCCACTACGGCTTCAGCGCCAGGATTGGCGGAGGCGAGTACGAGCGCGGGGCCTCATTTTCCATAGCGGGCCTGCCGGACGGGGCGGTGAGCATGCCCGCGGCCATACAATCGGCGCTCGTGGCCCTGGGCGGGAGCGGCGCGCTGGAAATCGACGACAGCGGGCGCTACGAGGAGACGCCGTCGATCCAGGTCGCTCCGGACGGGCATATTGAACTGCGCTCGGCCAACGAGCATCGGGCCCATATCGTCCTCGGCGGTGACCTTCTGATTGAGGGAGGCCCAGGGTCACAGACGACGTTGAATGGGTTGTTGATCTCGGAAGGCAGCTTACGCGTCCCGGCCGGTACGGACCTGCGGCGCTTGCGTCTAAGCCACTGCACGCTTGTGCCAGGGCTGAGCCTGACCGCGGCCGGCGATGCGGAACACCCCGGCGTCCCTTGTCTGATCATTGAAGCGGACAACGTCGAGGTCGAGATCGAGAACTGCATTCTGGGTGGGCTGCGGGTGGCGCACGGTTCCAGCGTCGAGATTCGAGACAGCTTCGTGGATGCCAACCATCCTGCGGGCACCGCCTTCGCCGGCCTGGACGGGGAGTCCCCAGGCGGGACGCTTACGATGGAGCAGGTGACCGTGATCGGCAAGATCCACGCGCGGCTTATCCGACTGGCCTCGAACTCGATATTTCACTCGGAACTTGCGGACGGCGACCCATGGCTTGCGCCGGTAAGAGCCGAGCGGCGCCAGGAAGGCTGTGTTCGCTTTTCCTATGTGCCCTGGGATTCAATCGTGCCGCGCCGGCATCGATGCCATCCGGCCGACGAGGAAGAGGCCGAGAGGCTGCGTCCCCAATTCGCGACGTTGCGTTATGGCGAGCCGGCCTACGGACAATTGGCGTTGCATTGTGCCGAGGCGATCCGACGCGGTGCGGACGACGAGTCGGAGATGGGCGCCTTGCACATAGTCTATCAGCCGCAGCGGGAAACGAACTTGAAGATCCGCTTGGAGGAGTATCTGCGCTTCGGTCTCGAGGCCGGCATCTTTTACGCCACCTAGGGCCGCTGCGAAGGAGGGTGCGATGAGCCTGGATGTCAGCAAACACAGCTTCGATCCGACGAAAGACTTCACCGGCGTGCTCATGCAGCAGGGGCGAGTGCAGCTCGATTCCGATTGGAACGAGATGGTCGAGATCATAGACCGGCGCTGGCGCAGCGAATCGCTGGACATCATCGGCCGGGCCGTGGTCCCCAAAGAGACTCCGGATGGCTTCAAGATCGGCATCTCGGGCGCGAATCTGACCATCGGCGCCGGGCGGATCTACGTGGACGGTTTGCAGGCGGAGAATCACGGCGCGCCGCCGCAGGATTTCGATCCCGTGCTGGCCGAGCTTCGTTCGGATAGCCCGATCGACTATGACGAGCAGCCCTATCTGCCCAATGCGGCCCAGGTTTCGCCGTTGCCGGAGAACGAGGGCCCGCACCTGGTATATCTGGATGTCTGGGAACGCGAGCTCTCCCACCTGCAGGAGCCAGATCTGATCGAGAAGGCCGTCGCGGTGGATACCACCGGCCGCGCCCAAACCGTGTGGCAGGTGAAGGTGCTGCCGGAGGTCGGCGGCGACGTCACCTGCGACACGGACGCAGAGAGCATTCCCGGCTGGGAGGAGATTACGGAGCCTTCCGCCGCCCGGCTGACGACGGGCGTCGTCAGCGTCACCGACGAAGGCCCCTGCGTGATACCGCCGAATGGGAACTATCGCGGCCTGGAAAACCAACTGTACCGGGTCGAGATTCACGACGGCGGTCCACAGGGTACCGCCACCTTTAAGTGGTCGCGCGACAATGCCTCCGTGGCGGCGCGGGTCGAAGCGGTGAAGGATCTTGATAAGCTGGTCGTTGAGAGCGTGGGGCGCGATGCGTACCTGCGATTCAACGCCGGCGACTGGGTCGAGGTTACGGACGATTGGCGTGAGTTCGCCGGACTCCCCGGACACATGCGCGAGATCAAATCGGTCGATGACGCCACGCGCACGCTGACGCTGGAGGATCCGCTTCCAGGAGGGGCGTTTCCGGTCGATGCCCAGGATCAAACGGATCCGGCGCGGCACACGCGGGTGAGGCGCTGGGATCATGAGGGCGAGGTGCGCGATGAGAACGGAAATCTCATCATCGACCTGGATGCCGGCGGCAGCGACGGTCTGATTCCCGTCCCGCCGACCGGTGTTCACGTCGTGCTCGAGAACGGGGTGGCGGTCTCGTTCGACCTCGAACCCGCCGGCGGCGAATTCAAGCCGCTCGATTACTGGACCTTTGCCGCCCGCACGGTGGACGCCTCCGTCGAACCGTTGACGGCGGCGCCGCCATTGGGAATTCATCATCACTTTGCACGCCTGGCGTTGGTCACCTTCCCCTCGACCGTCACGGACTGCAGGCAGTTCTGGCCGCCCGAATTCGGCGCCGGGGGCTGTGATTGCGACGTGTGCGTCACGCCGGAGAGCCACGCCAGCGGCGCGGCGACCATCCAGTGGGCCATCGATCAGGTGAAGGAGAAAGGGGGCACGGTCTGCCTGGGTTCGGGCTTCTACCAACTCGGTGACGACCCGATTCGCATCGACGGGGCGCGCTCGCTGAGGCTGCACGGCCAGGGCTGGATGACGTTTCTGAGCTACGCGGGCGATGGTCCGGCCTTCGTCGTGCAGAACTCGCTCGGCGTCAGGATCGAAGGTCTGCTGTTGATGACTTCGGGAGAGGGTTCCGAGGCCGGCTCCGACATGCTGCTGCGCAACTGCCTTGGCGTCACGTTGCAGCGATGTGGGTTTATCCAGCTCCGGGGCGGCGACCTGGCGTCCCCGGCGGTTGGGCTGGCCGGCCTGCTCTTCGGCGTGCGCGTGCGAGAGAACGTAATCCTGGCGCGCGCGGGCATAGGCAACACCGGGCTGGCGCAGTCTGAGACGGTAACACATGTGAGCGTGAAAGAGGCGCTCCCGCTATTCACCTCCGAGCTATTCATCGAGGGCAATCACTTCTTCTGCCGCGATCTCGGCGTGACGCTGGCCGGGTTTGCTCTGCACACGGGCGAGTCCCGGCTGGCCCACAACATCCTGCAGGGCTGTGCGCAAGCGGGGATCCAGGCGGCGGGCTGGGTCATGCCGGGATCAGGCATGGACATCGGAGGCAACGAGGTGCGCGTTACGGGACATGGCATTCTGGTCGGCTCGGACGGCGCGCGCATCGTGGGCAATGACGTCAGCGCGGCGGAGGAGGGCGCCAGCGGTCACGGGATTGCCCTGATCTCCGGCCTGGATCCAGACGGCGTGGAGCACGGCCAGATCCTGGGCAACCGGATGACGGACCTGGGGGGCGCAGGCATCCATATCGCCACGCGTGTCACCTCGGCTATGATCAAGCAGAATGTGATCAAGGGCGCGGCCATGGGCGGGATCATCATGAGCGAGCAGGCCAAGGCGGTGAATCTGAGCGTCGAGAACAATCAGCTCCTGGACGTCGCCCCGCAGGCCAATGATCCGGAGGAGCCGGTGGTGGGCATTCGCCTGCTGCAGACGGACCAGGCAGAGGTGTCCAGCAATACCATTTTTGGTCTGGGCCGTTCGGCCATGCAGAGCCCGGCCAGAGTTGGAATTCAGGTCGCCGGGCGTTCGGTGCGCGTCGCCGGCAATGAAATCGCCGATATTGGCCCGAGGAGCTTTGTGAGCTACTCGGCGGGCGTCGAGGTCTTCACGCCGTTCGATCGGGCGGACGTCGTCGACAATGTGATCCGGCGCAGTCGCAAACCGCCGGCCTCGGCCGATTCGTCGAGCTGGTTCGCGCTGCGCATCATGGGCGCTTCGGTTGGCATGTGGAAGAAAGGCATCGACCTCAAATCGGGAATGAAGATGGTCGTGGATGACAATTCGTCATCCGTTTCTTCCGCCGGCGCGAACAACCCGGCCTGGAGCGTGAGCGAAAGCTCGATGTTCGCTTTCAGCGACGCCGACAACTTGTTCGCCATCAACAAAAACTCGGGCTATATCCTGGTAGGCGAGTGGGCGGTGGGGGTCTTTGGCCGAGATGTGCTCATTCTACCGCGCGGCCACGAGATCGTGGGCGTCCGCGGGAACCTGTTCGAGGCCTATGGGGACGCTCCGGCCGTTCTCATCATAGGCGAGGGCGCGTTCGGCTTCAGCGACAACCGCTGCCTGCTCGACGCGCCGGAGAGCACCGGGGAGGGTCAGCCGGTGGTGCGGGTTGCGGCAGGGGCGGTCATCGTCAACGCCAACTACCTCCAGGGGCCCGGTGGCAGGCCGGCCCTGCAGATGATCCTACCCAAGGATGCCCCCTTTACTGCACTGGGCAACATCGCCAGCGGCGCCATGCTGGCCAACGGCCAAGCGCTCGACGAGCCCTGGGCTCCGCTCAACGCGCTTGGGATTTGAGCAAGGAGGTCGATGATGCGGCTGGCCAAGTATCGAGATGAAAGCACCCTGTCCGAACTGGCGGAGCGCCTTTTCCGCATACGCGCGGGTTCAGCCCGGGCCAAAGAAGCCGAAGCCGCGCTCCTAAAGGCCAACCCCCAGCTGCGGGACTTGAAAAAGCTACCCAAGGGATCGATGCTGCTTGTGCCTGAGGTGGCCGAAGTCAAAGACGTTGAGGACGAAGATCTCGTCGTGGATGCTGCCGACGAAATCCTGGATTCCGCCCGCCGGACGCTCGAAGCGGTTCAACCTGCGCTTACGGCCTCCGTGAGACGCCAGCAGCAGGCCGCGGAGAAATCGCTTGAAGTGTTGAAGTCGAAGGAGATCCGCCGCAGCGTCGAGGCCGATGAGGGCCTGGCGGCACAGATTTCCCAGGCGGAAGAGCTCAATCGAGCGCGGCTGAAGGAGTTGAAAGACCTGCAAGACTTCTACGCGCAGGGCCTGCTAGATTTGGAGCAAGGCTTTGGCGAGCTGCTGACCAAGCTGCCGGTGCCGCATCTGGAGGCGCAGCCGGTTCGCAAGCGCCGCGCAGAGCGTCTGGTCTATCATGTTGTCTATCAATCGGAGCAAGCCATCTGGCGTGTGCTGGAAGAAGGCAAGGAGCGGCCGGAAAGCCTGCATGAGACCAAGAGCGAGGCGGTGGACCACGCCCGCGAGATGGCCAAAGCCCGCCAACCAAGCCAGATCATCGTCCACAAGCAGGACGGCAAGATCCAGTACGAGCACACGTACGGCGACGACCCGCGCAGATCACCGGGTTGAGCGCCGAGGGAACGGGGATCGACCGAGGATGTGAGCCGTGCCATTCCATGCGGTGACATCGCGCCCGCGCGCTGTGCGCGGCGAGCGGGGTCTGCCGGCTTCGGATCTGACGTGCTCTGTGGTCCGTCGGCCCGGCCAGGCGCTCGCCCCGACACTGCGCCGCCAAGTGGAGCGTGCGTTCCAGTATGACTTCAGCCGCGTGCGCGTGCACAGCGATCCCGAAGCAGGACGCTCGGCCGGGACGTTGTCTTCGCCAGCGGGATCTACAGGCCGGATACCAAAGCAGGACGCCGCCTGATCTCCCACGAACTGGCGCATGTCGTCAGCAATGACCGCGGGTGGGGTTCTCCAGACCGCGTCTATCGTCAGAGTGAAGATCGCCCCGTGGTCTCCGGAGTTACGGCCTGCGCCGATCGCACCGGGGTCATGGGGGCCGCACGCGGGGCCGACCGTATCTTGTCGGTCGTGAACGGCGCGCTTCGTACCGCGCCGATGAACATTCCGCAGGACCCGCGCCTACGCACCCCGATTCACAGCTTATACAGCTCGGTCTTCAAGGTGGAGGCCGGCGTGCGCGGGCTCCGGCAGATCCAGACCATCAAGACCCATTTCCGGTTCATGCAGGGGGCGCTGGCAAGCGCCACGCTAAACTGCACAAGCGCGGACGATGCGATGTGCGGCAAACGTGACGAGATTGGTCACGCGGCGTACGCGGCAGTGGGGTTTGATGCGTCCACGACGATCCACTTGTGCCCCGGGTTCTTCCGAGAGAGCCGGCCCAGGCAAGCGCGCACGCTCATTCACGAGTTGGCGCACGCACGGGTGGGCACGGAACACAAAGGTGGAAGGTTCGTGCATATGGACGCTTGTAGCGCCACGCCGGTGAAGACCTCCGACGAGGCGATCAATAATGCGTACGTCTACGATACGTTCGCTTCCTGCATCCAGGCCTCAAGGGCAAGTAGGCCTCCGGGAGGCGTCCCCGAAAGGTCCGTCCCCCGTCGGCAGGGTGATTGAGAGTCCGCCGCGGCCGCGAGCAGGACGACTGCCGAGCGGTGCCGCAGCTTGGTCCCCGGGCAGCACGATTCGCTGGGTTCATCCCCGATCGGTTCCTCATCAGGTATGCGATTCCGAAGTCTTCCAGCAAAAGAGAAGATGTGTGCCAGGCGATGCGGTACCGATCGTGAGGACGTCCATGGCAGAGCGATGCCGATCAAGGTTCGGCGTCAATCCCCGCATTCGTGCTCCTCGAGTTCGGACTGTCGGACGGTGGTTGTTCAGGGGCGTTAGGGCCTACCATCTTGGGCAACGGGAAATCGGTTCTGGATTGTTCATCGACAAGGGGCTCAGCCAGACTTCATTTGAGAATTGATGAGGTGGGTCAGATGCTATTCCCGTTCGTAGGCCCATTGGTTGGTTGGATTGGTGGCTCCCAAATTAGGCGGCGATGGCGGAAGTAGGGGGCGCAATTCAGACTTTCCACGTGGTCAGGCCCCCTGCTAAGTCCTGTGGTCGGCTTACTCCCGGCCCGCCCAAGACGCATAGCGATTGAAGACAAGCTGTCGAACTGCCTCGTAGTCCTCCGAGAGCATGGTCATCACGTCCTCAGCCTCACAACGGCGCATCTGCACATTTCTCTTCCCGGTGACGACTCGTCGGTTATTAACGTCTCCGGTGGTGAACCACCCTCCGGCAGGTCCGCCAATTCCGCCATCCTCGGACTGTGTGAATGAGTAAAGGCCGATCCCGGAAAACGCGAGATCTTGTTCTGAAAACTCGTCGCCTCTCCAAAAGTAGAACAGCTCTAGTCTGGCGGCGTTGAACCCGGCAGCGATGCTGCTCCAACGAGCCACATGTACTCCTTCGGGATTGTAAACATCGCCGTTGAGGGAGACATGGCCGTCAATGGCCGAAATGCGGATATGGACAAAGCTGACCGCGTTTTGCGGCTCTTCGTAGACGAACTGCCACCAGTAACCTTCGATCTCTCGCAGCTGCGTGTCGCCGGAGATTCCGGCTCCACTTTTACGAAGGCCAAACAAGGCATAGAAGAGAGTGATCACAGCGGCGCCAGTTTCGATAATGAACGCCGTAGCCAGGCGGTTGAGGATTACCTCGTTTGGGCTACCAAGACCGAAGAACAGCGAGGATATGGTGAGGACATACGCGGCAGCGAACAGCCCAGAGAATATGAAGAACAACCACCAGCGCATTCGCTGGGCCTGCTGACCAAACATATTGACCACCAACGGGCGCATGCCCTTGTCCGCTGAGCAGCCGCGGCTGGAGATAGAAGCGTCCAAATCGCGTACAATCTCAACGGTTAGGCCGTCTGTAACCTGATGCCTTTTCGAAAGAGTACACTGAACAACCTGGTTGGGGCAAATGACATGTGACGGCGGCGGATATAGGATGACCTCGTTACAGTTAACGTTCTGTGGAGTCAGGTAGAAACGCCCATCTGCACCCCCGGCCTCATCCAGCATTCTTGGAGGGCTATATCGGAACTCGGGGTTAGTTCAAGACCATAAAAGCGTGAGCCCAGGGGGACGGCCAGAGACTTGCGACCTTCCAACAAGAGTAGGGGGGCTTCTTGGCACCCAATTGCTGCAGGCCTGGCTCCTCTAGAAGCCGCTGGATGAGCCGGCCGCTGTCCCCTGCCTACCATATGTTCCGCTTTGCACGGAGTCGGTCTGGTAGCTCGTACCCTTCAACAACCTGGTCTGTATCAGGATCAGCGTACGCGCCAAGGCTTGCTGGTCAACTTACCTCGTGTACGGATGCTCGTAACATGAAAAAAACTCACAGCACTCCGGTTTGTCACGACTGAATCGCGAATGCAGCCGCGGCGCTGCATGTCGCTCAGGTAATACTCGATCAGTGTATTTAGCTGGACCTGGCCCAATCCTCGCTCCGTGAGTTTCTTTTTAGCCATCGTACAATTCCCCTTATGCTCTCGTCTATTGTCTGCTGTTGGCTGGTATTGCCCGGCATTGCCTGGCGGGATCTCGGTCTCCAAGACCCTCAGCCGTCTTTCGAATCCGGGAACCTCACACGGGAATCAAAAAACCGTCAAAGGGTCTCCTTTCTTTTCCAAGACCCTTTGACGGTGGTTTTTACGACCCTGAGTCAGAAGGCGACGGCGGGATTCGCCCCGCGGCGCAGCCGCGGGACTTTCGTCAGC
>CAZFCJ010000035.1:0-30985 GCA_964517315.1 uncultured Anaerolineaceae bacterium
CTTCCTGGCTCGCGGCGACAAGCAGAAGCTGTGCATCGCCAGCATCGTGGCCATGCGGCCGAAGATGCTGCTGCTCGATGAGCCCACGACCGGGCAGGACCATCGCGACTCGCGCCAGATTATGGAGCTGGCGAGAAGCTTGAACGAGCAGGGGATCACGGTCCTGTTGGTGACGCACGATCTGAACAACGTCGCCCGCTACGCCCGTAGGGTTATTGTGGTCAACGACGGTCGCATCGTCGCCCATGGCCCGACCCGACGGATCATGAGCGACGTCGAGCTGCTCAACTCATGTCATTTGACGCCGCCCCAGATCGTCCGCACCGGGCTGCGGCTGAAGGATCGGGGGCTGATCCCGGAAATGACCCCGGAGCGGCTGGCGCAGCGCGTTTCGAGCTTGCTCTCCTCGTCCTCGTTGAGCGAGGGGGCGGGAGGTGTCGCATGATCGTCCAATCGGACGGCCGATTGGCAGGCGTCGACGCCCGCATCAAGATCCTTTGGCTTTTGGCGACGCTGGTGGCCGGGCTGGTGTTTGTGCGGCCGGCCTCGCTGCTCATCGTCCTATTCAGCATCGTGCTGGTGGCCATCATCGGCGGGGTGCTCGTGGAGACCATCCGCACCATGCGCAGCCTGGCCATGATCATCATCGTCATCGGCCTGATCTTCGGCATTACGGTCTCGGGTGAACCGCTCTTCCACCTCATCCCTGAAATCGGCGACATCGGCCCGGCGATCCCGATCACGCGCCAAGGGCTTTTCATCGGCTACATCTCGATCCTGCGCATCTTTGTGTTCGCCTCTCCGCTGCTGGTGATTATCATGACCACCAACAACTCGGATTTAATCCAGGGGCTGATGTATTTCCGTATGCCGATGGAATACGCGCTAATGATCGTCCTGGCGCTGAACTTCGTCCCGATCGTTCTGGCCGAATTTGGGCGGATCGCCGACGCCCAAAAAGCCAGGGCCCACACCTTGATGGAGAAGGGCATGATCTCCAAAGCGCGGGCGATGGTGCCGCTGTTCGTTCCGCTGACCCTTAACGCGGTCGATCGGGCGGACACGGTCGGCAAAGTGCTCGAAATCCGCGGCTTCGCCCGGCGCCGCTTTCAGCCGGAGTTCGATCGGTTAAGCGCGGGAAGTTGGGCGCTGATGGTCGTTTGTCTGGCGCTTCTGTTCCTGGCGGTAGGATCGGCGATCCTGGGCCGGGATCTGGTTTTGGCGGGTCTGGGAATGGCGAGCTGATGATCCGCTCGGATTTCACCGGGAAAGCGAGGACACCGAATGGCGAATGAGACGGGGAGATACGCGCTCTCGCGCGCCGGCCGCAGCATCCCCTCCAGTCTGATGAGTGATCTGGCGGAGGTGATCCTGCGGCCGGGGATGATCTCGTTCGCCACCGGCTTGCCCCCGAGCGGTATGCTGCCGACCGAGGCGCTAAAGCTCTGCGCTCAGCGCGTGATCAGGCGGGATGGGCCCGCGGCGCTGCAGTATGGGCCGCCCTATGGGCCACTGAGGGAGTGGATCGCGGAATACATGGGGGGGCGGGGAGTCGAATGTGAACCCGAGAACGTCTTTATCACAAGCGGCGCCCAGCAAGCTTTGGATCTGGTCTCCCAGCTTTTCTTGGATCCGGAGGACGCGGCGGTCTTGGAGCGTGTGACTTACATGGGCTTCTGGCAGGTCGCCCTGAAGCGGGCCAGGCCGCGCACGGTTCAAACCGACCTGCGACGGGGGATCGATATAAATTCCCTCGAGCGCGCCTTCGCCGAGGAACCCGCTCCGCAGATGGCCTTTCTGATCGCGGACTTTCACAATCCACTCGGAGTCAGCCTTTCTGAGGCCCAGCGCGAGAGGATCGCCGCGCTGGCGGCAGAGCACCAGGTGCTCGTGATTGAGGACGACACATACTCCCTGCTGCGGTTGGAGGGCGAAGCACCGCCTCCGATCAAAGCCTTTGATCGGGACGGATGGGTGTTCTACTGCGGATCGTTCTCGAAGATCGTCGCTCCGGCGATGCGGATGGGATGGACGATTGTGCCCACGGAGCTGTTACCGGCGATGTACGGCATGCGTGAGAGCCTCGACCTGCAGAGCTCGGCACTTACCCAGCGGATCGTGGCCGAGTTCCTGACCCAAACTGACTTCCACGTCTATCTCGAGGAGTACCGAAATCGGCTGCGTGAGCGGCGCGACACCATGTTGGCCGGGCTGAAGTCGTATTTCTCCGACCTTGGATCATGGACCCGACCGGACGGCGGTTTCTTCATTTGGCTTGAGCTGCCGGAGGGGATGAACACCATGACCCTGCTCCACGAAGCTGTCGAACGCGAGGTGGCATTCGTGCCGGGCACCGCCTTTACCGCCGGCGACGGGGCGCAGAACGGGTTGCGGTTGAGCTACTCGAACGTCACTCCGACGCAAATCGAAGAGGGACTCCCCCGGCTGGCCGCAGCGGTGCGGGCGGTGTTGAAGAAAGGCTGAGCGGGGCGCCGCGCTGGCGAGATCCCAAGGCGGGCCCGCAGCAAGAGGTCCTGATGCGTCTTCGTGTCATTGTGTTATTTTTTTGGTAACGGGTAACTGGTTGACTTGAGACTGGAGACTGGAGATCGGTTCCCCGTGATCCGAGAGGCTAACCACGAAGACACGAAGGCCACGAAGGGATGTCTACAAGAACACAAAGGGAAGCGATTTGAGTCTGTGTGTCTTGGTGTTGTTTCTTCTGGTGACGGGTCGACTGGAGTTTGGAGACTGGAGACTAGTGACTGGAGACTGGGGATTGGGTATTCGAATCCCAGGATCCGGAGAATTGGGATCCATCCCTTGGATGGTCAATCCCTGTCGTCCTTTCATTCCCATCCAGCGTAGGGGCACGACACCCAGCACCTGACGGTCTGGGCAGGTGTGTCGTGCCCCTACCATGATGGGCTGGTGCCAGAGCACCGCTACAGGCGGATTCATCTCCTCAATCACGGCGACCACAAGGCTTGTCCCTTGCGCTTCCGGGCCAAAGGCCTGGAGCCCGAAGCCTGCGGCCTGCGGTCTGTAGCCTGAAGCCCAAACTTGGAGCACCGGCTCCCGCGCCCGTGCGTCGTTGACTGGACGGGCGGATGCGAGAGCCCGCCCTGCGTGGATGTCACAGAATCTATTTGGCTCTGCGATCGGAGCTCAGTGCTAGATGCTCGTAGCTGATAGCCAGCTGCTAGGTGCCAAGGGCCAAGAGGACGGGGCCATTAGCTCTCTTCGAGCTTTTGGACCGGGCCGGGCGGTCTCCGATTACAGCATGTACTGGACGTCGGAGGTCGCCGTCGGGTAGCTCCAGCTGATCTCTTTCAACACATCGGCGGGTATCCCCTCCTTGATCGCCAGCCCGAACAGGTTGATCACTTCCGCCGCGTGGTGGCCGAGCGCGTGGGCGCCCAGAATGCGTCCGCTTTCGTTGTCGACCAGCGTCTTGAAACCGGAGTAGCGGGTGAGCGACTGCTGCGAGGTGTACCATCCGGAGGTCTCACCGTAGTTGACCTCGAAATCAAGCCCTTCCTCGCGCGCGGTTTCCTCAATCAACCCCACGCTGGCCAGGGGAGGGATCGTGAACGCCACTGACGCCGTCCCCGCGTAATTCGGCTTCTGGTGATTGCCCGCCAGCATGTTGGCGGCGGCGATGTTCCCCTCTTTACCGGCCACCGGCGTGAGCATGGGACTGCCGCTCGCCGCGCAGTCGCCGGCCGCGTAAACCGCCGGGTTCGAGACGCTCTGCAAATACTCGTTGACCGAAACGCCGCCCTTTTCGCGGGCGACGTTGCCGCGGTCGAGGTCCAGGTCGTCAATCTCCGGTACTCGCCCGGCCCCGTGAACCACGAGGTCGGCACGAAGGGTGCGCTCCTGGCCGTCTTCTGAGACCATGATCTCATAGAAAGCATCGCGGCGGCGAACCGCTTCCACGGGGGCCTGCGTGTGCACTTCGATGCCGTGCTCCTCGCTGGTCCCGACGACCAACTCGACCAAATCCGGGTCGAAGGGGCCCAACGGTCGAGGCAGCGCCTCCAGGATGTGGACCTCAGATCCGGCCCGGGCCGCGATGTGGGCGAATTCGAACGAGATGAAACCGCCGCCGACGAACACGATCCTGTCGGGAAGCTCGTCCAGCTCCAAGAACTCGTCGCTGGTTGTGAGATGTTCCTCACCCTCAATCCCCAGGGTGAGCGGCTTGGAGCCCGAGGCGATCAGAATCTTTTCGGCACGCAGCTCCTCGTCGCCTGCGCGGATGCTTCGTCGATCTTCGAACCGGGCCCGTCCATGGAAAGTGGCAACTCCTGAATCTTGAAGCCCGTTCTCGGTGGCCTCAGGAATACCCTGGACGAAGCCCCGCTTGAATTCCATCGCGGTCGCCCAGTCGATCTCAGCCGGTCCGCCGGCCGTTCCCTTGCCTTGATAACGGTTGAAGCCGTCAACCGCCGCGGCCACACCGACCAGGACCTTCTTGGGGTCGCAGCCGCGCAGCACGCAGGTGCCCCCAAACGGTCGCGAATCGATCACCGCCACGTCCCATCCGGCACCGCTGCATGTGTAGGCCGCATTCTTCGCTGCCGTGCCGCTGCCCACCACAATCAGGTCAAACTGTTGAGCCATCATCCCTCCTTTGAGACCTTCTCAGTCGTGCGTCTACCAGCCCACGGATAAGAATATCAACGACCTCGGCCCAGGTTGGGTGCCGCACTTACATTGCATCGATGTGTCGGAATCCGATCGGAAGGGAAAGCCACTTGTAAGGGGCCGATCTTTAGCTATTCGATATGATTGCATCATGGAAACGGAGATTTTTCTCTACACGAGTAAAAAGTAAGCAAGGAAGAGGTTTCGAATGGTGGATATGGAAGATACCCGAGCCCGGTCCACGGTCCTCATCGTCGAGGACGAGCGGCCGATCGCTAATCTGTTTAAGACCCTACTGCGGGTGGAAGGCTTTTCCGCTCACACCGTTTCCAACAACGCTGATGCGTTGGCATATCTTGAGGAACAAGTACCGGACGCAGTCATCCTGGATGTGATGATGCCTGGGGAGTCCGGGCTTGATATTTGCCGATATGTCCGGGGGATGCCGAAGCTGAAACATCTGCCCGTAATCGTGGTCTCGGCCCTGACGCAGTCCGATGACGTGAACGAGGGGATCGAGGCCGGAGCCGACGCATATCTACAAAAGCCCATCTCTAACGATGTGCTCGTGGACACGATTCGGCGTCAAATAGGGCTCAACTCCTCCAAACCTCCGCCCCGGTCTCCGGTCGTGAGTCTTGAGTTGGAAGTCGAGAAGGCCGTAGTCGAAGTCAGTCGCTACATCGCCGAAATCGATCGCGCCGAAAGGGCTTACGAGCACTTTGTCGAGTATCAGGAAAAACGCCGCGATCTGTCATTGCAGGACAAACAAGCCAAATGCCGCCAAGCTGCCGAAAGCTACCGCCGGCAAATCAGGCTAACCCAGGAGGCTGGCTGGGAGGTGTTTGAAAGTATTCTGAAGAAACTTGAATTGCGCGAATTCGCGATCCGGCGGCGCGGCAGTCATCAACCCAATTCCGCCGAAGAATGGCAGATAGCGTCGGCCCGGGCACAATTTGTGCGTGAGGAGTGCCGTGCTTGGGCGGATTCTAACCCGCAGCAGATCATACTCGAATACCAGGCCGCGCTTGCTGCCGATGAGAAGATATATGCATATTTGCTCGAGCGCTACGGTCAGGAAAGCCTCGAGGCGCGCAACGACTGGGAGAACCTATCCCGGCTAAGGTCCCGGATCGCTGACGTCAACCATCCCGCCCCGGACAAACTCTCCCGTGTCCAGGGGTTGTACGATCAGATGAACCCGCTGCGGGCCAAGCTGGCCAGCATTCGGCCACCGGATGCGCTGATCCTGGTAGAAGGGCTGCAAGATATAGGCGGAACCCGTCCGGCTGCCCGGCATGGTAACGGGGTGCCACGAGGCCGGCGTTCTCCCGTTGGGGAGGTTCCGCCGGCCCAGGCCGGACGGGATGGGATGGTCGAGGTGCGGGTCAAAAATGGCGGTCCCTGAAGCCTTCCAGCCAGCAGATCGAGCTGAATTTTATTTTCGGCCCTTTGCTTCTCCTGTAAGGGTCCACCGGAGGCAGAAATGTATTGGCCCCCGTGGGCCCAGGTTGGGCGGCGGGCTTACATTTTAAGATCTGCAAACCGCGGCCGGGTAGGAAGCTCCCGGCGCCAATTTTCTCCATCACAGAAGCTGGGATCGGATGCCAGGAAGGGTGCAGGTGGTTTGCGGGTTCTGATTCCCACGCGTAAGCGACCTGTAAGCGCGCCCGGCGTCTGATTCGCCTAGCATTAAGCTGTTTCGATTTGACGGAGGGGCGAATAGCGAGAGCAATGATGACTGACTTCGAAGCGGGCAAGGAGGCGCCGGTCGTCCTCATCGTGGAGGATGAAACGTCCATCGGTGAGCTGTTTGAAACCTTGCTGGGTTTGGAAGGATTCGAGCCGCACCTGACGGGTAGCAACGCCGCCGCGCGGGCCTTTCTGGAAGACCACATGCCGGACATTGTGATGCTCGACATCCTCCTGCCAGATGAGTCGGGCCTCGATCTCTGCCGGCACATTCGAGAGGACCTCGAGTTGCGAGAGCTCCCGATCCTTATCGTCTCCGCGTTGACTCAGACGATGGATATCAAGGCGGGCATGGAAGCCGGCGCAGATGTCTACCTCGAGAAACCCGTTCCCAGTAGACACCTGATGGAAACGGTTCGACGTCTGCTCGGACTGGAGATCCGTGCGAGGACCCCGTCGCCTGACGGAGTCGCGGTCGAGGTCGAGTAACGAGCGGTCCGATGACGGGTGGACCTGGCCGGTGCGCCCGTCATCTTGCCCTCGAACACATCGAGAAAAATCAGAACCGCAGCGGGCTGAAATCGGTCTCGCGGTCGAAGACATCCAACGCTTCAGCGCGTTTGAGTGTGTTGACCACCCAGTAGGTGAGCGGAGTCGCCAGCGCCTCGTAACCTACTTTGAAGAGCCACTGGGAGAGGATGGTCGTAACCAGCCCGGCGGGCGGTAGAAGGCCGACGAAGGCGACGCTGATGAAAATGGCCGAGTCAACCCCTTGCCCCACGATCGTTGAGCTCACCGTTCGCACCCACAGCCAGCGTCCTTGGGTGGCGAGCTTCAGACGGGCCATGACAAACGAATTGAGGAACTCGCCGGCCAAATAGGCGAGGAACGAAGCCGCCAACAAGCGCGGTGTGAAGCCCAGGATCGCCCGATAGGCCTGCGCGGCCTCACCGGGACCGGGGTAGACACCCGCGTCCCAGAACGCGGCTGGCGGAAGCAGGCCGGCGAGCCAGATCGCGGCCACCGCCAGCAAGTTGCAGCCGAAGCCGGTCCAGATCGCCCTGCGCGCCCGCGCGTAGCCGTAGACTTCGGTCAGCACGTCGCCGAAGATGTAGGTGATGGGGAACAAGATCACCGCCGCCGGCAGGATGAGCCCGAACAGGTCCACCAGCTTAACGGCGATGATGTTTGAGATGACCAACGTCGTAGTGAATACAGCCACGACGAATGGATACCAGCGCGCGGGCTGCATCTAGCCGAGTTCGTCCCGACGGCCGTGCTCGGCCTCCACGGTGATGGCGATCCCTCCCCGGACGTTGAAGGCCCCCGTGACCTTGCACCAGTGGGGCTCGAGCGCCCCGACCAGATCGTCCAGGATCACATTCGTCACATGCTCATGGAACACGCCTTCATCGCGGAAGGACCATAGGTAGAGCTTGAAGGATTTCGATTCCAAGATCCTCTGCTTCGGGATGTACTCGACGGTGATGGTGGCGAAATCCGGCTGGCCGGTGGCGGGGCACATGCAGGTGAATTCGTCGGTCTCAAGCCGCACCACGTAGCGCCGGTCGGGGTTCTTGTTAGGGAAAGTCTCAAGCTTCCTGGTGGGCTCCGCCTGCCGGCCCAGGAGGGTTAGATCTTCAAGATCGCTCTGCTCGGTCATGACCACCTCCGCTTCGCTCCGAGGCAATTGGGGCGGGCGAGTTCGCAGGGGATAGACGCCATGGAGCAATCCTAATATGAGAGGGGGCCGAATGAAAGGTCGCCGGACCGCCATCCCGCATATCGGATGGGGCCGCGAGCCGCCGGATTTCGGCGGCGAGATCAGCTCTCGACGGTTTCGCCCAGCCCGGCGCGGAGCAGAAGATAGTCGACGAGCCGGGGAAAGGGATCGAACCCGACAACATTCGGGGCGTCGGCGACGAAGTTGGAAAGGGCATTGATATCGTAGAAGTACACCTCGCCGTCCCTCGCGTTGACCAGGTATTCGACGCCGCCCACGTCAAGGCCTCCCGCCCGTGTGATCTGCAGGACATCCTCCACAACGGAGGCAGGCGGAGAGGCGGCTTCTACTGGCACGCCGCGGCCGGACACGCCGTCCGCGTTGGGGTTGCGTGTTAGGTTTTCCGGCTTGCAGTAATCCGCGGGGCATAAATTGAACTCGCCGGGCGTGAGGTGCAGTCGAATGGCGTACAGGAACCGTCCGTCCAGCACCTCCACGCGCACGATGCTGTCGCCCGCGGCCGGCAAGTATTCCTGGACCAAGCCCGTGTTGTCGTACCCGAGATCGATCGGGGCGTCTTGGACCCTTTGTCGAAGTTCGTCGAAGCTCTCAAAGGGCACAATCCGGGCGCCGCTCCCGCCCACATTGGGCTTGATGACGACCGGGAATTCCATCCCTCGGGCCGCCTCGACGGCCTGATCGGGATGTGTGATGACGCGGCTGCGGGGATGGCGCAATCCCAGCTGGTGCAGGAGGCGGATCTGCTGCGCTTTGGAGAATTCCAGCGCCGCGGCCCGAGGACCATTGACCAACGGAACTCCATTGGCCGCAACGTATTCCAGAAACTGACGGGTGTAATGGATCGCCCGACCGTGGCCCCTTGTGTACGCGGAGGGGCTCATCCGGTTGACGACCAGCCCGATTCCTTCCAAGGGGGTGGTGGGATCGTACCAATGCTCGTGTGCCAGCCATTTCGTGTACGGTGCGCCGCGGCGTTCGAACTCGGTGAAGAGCGGCTGAAACCATTCGGGATGTTCGTAGAAGATGGCGATCTCGCCTGTCTGTGATCGGGTGTTCATACCAATGACCTTTCGTCACTGCATTTGGGTCAGATCCCGTAAGTTCGTCTATTGAACGATCGGGATTCAGCGGAGGCCGGTGATAAGGGACTGCGGAAGGCGTGCGGTTTGAAGACAGACCAGCGGGCTGAGCGACTGGAGGTGAAAAATTAGACCCCACCCGGCACAGGAGCGCGCACGCGCTTCCGCCGGGGACATGTGCAGAGATGGAGCATGTGGTCGCGAACCGTGTTCATCGTCAGGCTCATCCTACGCGCCTGTGCCATCGACTGTCAAGTCGTTTGCATTCGTGTCATGCAGGATGCGCAGGCCCCGCTGCAAGCGGGCGCAGGGGGCCAGCACCATCAAGATCCCATTTGTTCCCCTTTGGTGCCTTTCCATGAGAAGGCAAAGGGTGAGGCGCGCTGGGACCCCCGCATTACTTGGCGTGGATGAGGATGACCTGACTGTCTTCGGCCAGGACGGCGCCGGAATCGTCGATCACGGTCGCGGTGAGCCGGCCCGTCCCGGGCGCCTCGGCCCGGATCAGCCAACTGAAGCGCTTGATCTCACCCTGCGCCAGCGTACCGACGGTCACGGTGTCACTCTTCGGCTCCTCAAGCCGGATATCGCCCTCGTCATTCGAGCTCCAGGTCAGCTGCAGGGACAAACCGGTGGCGTCGACGCCCGCGTTGGTGAGACGCACCTCGGCGGTGAACTCCTCGCCTTCATTGACCGAGTTGCCGCGGGACTCGAGCTCGGGCAGTTCGAGCAGGGCGTTGACGTCCGGCTCAGTTGGGTTCGTGTCCACTGCTGAAACACTGAGGCCGTAGGCGGTTTCGATGGCGTCGAGCACGCTCGGCTGGATCTCAAGCCGCCATGTGCCCGTGATATCCGCCAGAGCCGTGATCGACTCCGCCCTGCCCGTCCCGATCAGCAGGCTCTCCGCGCGCTTGATGCCCTCGGGGTCGAACAGCGCGAGATCCAGGTCCTGGAACTGATTGGGTGTCAGGTTGGCGGTGACCTCCTGTCCGGCCTGCAGATTGAAGGTGTAGCTGTCGCGTGAGTCGGTGCTGCTGGGCAGCAGGTCGCCCTCGCAATCGACCGGCAGCGCGAGCGAGAAGTTCCAGGTATCGCCACCGCTGCCGCAGTCGTGCCCGGCGACGCCGCGGCGGAAGAAGTAGCGGATTCCGTAGTCGCCTTCGAAATGGGGAAGCGGCGTGATATCCGAGGCGACTCGAATGCGCCAATCCCCGCTCTTGTCGATCAGAAATTCGCCCGGTCCGCCTCGCAATACGCCGTCCGGATCGTAGACTTCCACCGGCACAGGGTCAACGGCGGACGACTCATCGGGGTTGCGCTGCACCACCAACTCGTCTCCGATGGAGGCGGTCAGGCTGAACCAGTCCTCGGCGTCGTCGGCGCCGAGATCCCCGATGCAGGCTTGAGCCTCGGCGGCGGTGGCCAGACTAAAGCTGCCCCCCGCGTCGCCGCCGGTGAAGCAGTCACCGCCGTGGCGGGCGCCGGTTGCCACAAGCAGCCGATAGCCCGGAGTGAGCGCCGGTGGGAAGCCTTCGATGCTCAGGAATGCCGTCCCGTTCTCCCGGGATCGGTCGAGCCCGGTCAAGTTGCGAATGCGGCCCAAATTCTCATTGTCGAACCCGAATAGCAGGCCGACGATGTCGCCCTTGATGGGGTGCATAGCCGCCTCAGGGACGATGTTGAACGCCACGGGATCACCGGCGGCGACCGGGAAAGTGTACAGGTCGCTCCAGTCCACGTCGCCCGGGGGCATGCTGCCCAGGCAGTCGACGTCGGGGGTGAATTCGAGGATCCGAAGCGTGGTCGGCGAGTTTAGGCCGGTATCGCCGACCTTCTGCGGTGCGTCGAACGGCGACGCGAGGGTCGGATCGCGCCCGGAGGCGCAGTCGTCGCCGCCGCCTCCGATGTGGGCGTGGAGAGAGTATACGCCGGTTTGACCCGAGCCCAGCACTTGGCGGCCCACGCGCACGGTCCACGTCCCCGTGATTTCAGCGGTCACGCCCAGCGCCTTTCCGAACTGGCCCTGGCACAGTTCATCGTCCTCCATGTCGCAAAGGATGAACACCGGATTGGGGCTGCTGAATGGGAGCGAGCTGGAAGCTCGAATGCTACCGTCCGGCGCGATCAGCTCGAGCAGCATCTCGACATCGCCCGACTCCACACGAACCGTCAGAAGCTGCTCGGGGGATGACACGTTGATTTCGTACAGATCATAGGTGTCATCGCGGGTGATCTCACCATCGCAGGTTACGGGCAGCGTAACAGTCAGGCCCGGTGGATCATCCGGGGCGTCGGTACCGCTGCCGCAGTCGTTCTGGGGAACTCGTGTCGGCGTCGCCGTCGGTGTTGGGGTGATGGTAGGAGTGAATGTCGGCGTGGGTGTGTGGGTCGGGGTCGGGACCGGCGTGTCCGTCGGCGTCGGTGTGCTTGTGGCGGTGGCGCTCGGCGTGCAGCCGGTCAGCTCGGCCTCGGTCGAGGTGGATCCGTCGCTGACCGTGATGATGCAGGTATCGGAACTGAAAGGGTCCTGCTCGATCTTGAAGTCCCCTGCGCTGCCGGCCTGACCCATGGCAATACCGTCCACGGTGATGGTGGCCCCGGGGACGGCGCCGGTGCCCTCCACGCGCAAGCGAGTGCCGTCGAGCTCAGCCCGCTCGACGGTCAAGGCCGCAGATGCCGTAATGGGGATCAGCAGCAGCCCCAATGCGACGAGCAGCGCGATAAGCGGACGACGAACGAAGTGTCCAAGCATGACCCATCTCCTCCCGACCCCGGCTGCGCCGGTCGCTCAAAGTGGAAGACAACGTTCGGTGACCCCGGACCGTCGAGCTTGACCAGGGGTTTTCATGGAGGGGAAAGGTTGCGGTCCGGCCCCAGATCGCCCGGCCAATCCGTCGGCGGTTGGGGTCTACCTCTTGCTACGTGCGATCGGCGCAATTTAGATCTATGAGGGCCAAAATTCAAGACACGATGAAGCAGTAAGGCATTCTCCATGCGAGAGTGAGGAATGTGATGCCCGGTCCATATGATTTCAAGGGGTTGCGGTCATGGCGATGCCGCGCGCGTGTCGGAGACCCAGATGAAGGACCCACCGACGCGGCGGACGCCAGACGTGAACTATGAAGTGCGCGGCGGGCTAGAAGCCGAAGTCAAAGCATCTGCGCGTCCTCCGTGGCGGACTTTCGTCTGCTGAGGTGGGTACTGCGACATGCGACGGTGAAGTTTGGAGAAGTGACGAATGGTGCAGGAAACTGCGGAGAGGGGACTCCGATGCCGGTGCATACCGGCGGCCGGGCGTGGAAGCGCGGCCTCCGTTCAGTGGAGGTGACGCTCCTCCGAATGGAAACCCAACGGATCGGGCATCACGGTCCAGCCAGCACCAAGCGATGGACAGCTCACTCGAGGTCGGGGCGCAGGACTTTGGCGCCGCGTAGATACTGGTGATGCATCGCCGATTGCGGCCGCTCAGTTTTCCATAGGACGAGCACACGCAGGCAGCGCTCCAGCGCGCCCTCGACATGCATCTCCTGCACGCAGAGAAGGCCCGCCTGCGACCACCCCAGGGCCCGCGCGGCTTCGGCCGGGTACGCGGCCGTAAGGTCAGGAGTCGAGGTGAATGTCGCTGAGATCACCGCTTGCGGCGCGATGCCGTTGGCCTCGACCAACGAACGCAGCATCTCATCGGACGCGGCGAGCACCTTGGCGCGGGTGTTCTCGGTCACGGTGGTGGCACCGCGCAAGGCTCGAATCGGCATGGCAGCTTCCTCCGTGCGTGCAAGGCGGCTGGTTTTCTCTTCCCATTCTATGCCAGAAGGTCCGCAGCACTCCCCAAATATCAGCGCGCGAGGCCGCTTCCGCCGCTCAAGCCATCTCAGCGGCCGCGTCCGAGTGCCCCCTGGGTCGCTATTTCGTCCACCAGCGTCCCCAACGCCCGGCGCAGGATTTGGATCGAACGCACGTACTCCTTGAGGTCGACGTGCTCTTCCGGGGTGTGGTCGAGCCGGGAATCGCCGGGACCGTAGGCCGCAATGGGACAACCCCAGGCCGGACCGACCACGTTCATGTCGGAGGAGCCCGTCTTGTGGACGAAGCGCGGTCTGCCGCCCAGATCTCGGACCGCGCCCAACAGTGAGCGAATCAGCGCGTTGTTCTTGCCCGCCATGAAGGGTTCCGCTGAGCCGAGGATGGTCCATTCCCCAGGCTGGTGACGCGCACGCAGCTCACGCTCGATCTGCTCCACGTTCAAGTCGGGAGGGATGCGCAGGCTCAGCCGCATGGCCGCCCGGCCATGAGCGCCTTCGCGGCTGCTGTTGATCTCCTCCAACGCGGCCCGCAAGCTATGGAACTCACTGTGGCGGTCGCGATTTGCCTCCGTCACGTAATCGCACACCGACTCCCAGAACTCGACCGCGACCTCAGCCGGGCTGGCCACGGGCGCGGCGGAATGGGCGAGCGGGCCGCGGTAAGACCACTCGACCGTCATTCGGCCCCGGTAGCCGAGGGTCATTCGATCCCAGCCGCTTGGCTCACCGATCAGGCAGGCGCTCGGTCGGTACTGGTCCCGGGCGTGCTGAGCGCCCCGGCTGCTTGGGCTCTCCTCCTCGGTGGCTCCGATCAAGATCAGTCGCACCTCGGAAGGGAGTTCAAGTCCCGCGGCGGCCGCCGCGAACGCTGCCAACGGCCCCTTGGCATCCACCGTCCCGCGCCCGAACAGCTTCGATTCCTGCACCCGTACGGGCAGGTCGCCGGGGACGGTGTCGATATGGCCTAACAGGATCACTTCAAGCGGGCCGCGGCCCCGAACGCCCACCGCGCTTCCCGAGTCGTCGACCTTGGCTTTGAATCCGTGATCCGACATCCAGCCCACCAGATAGTCCACCGCCTCGGCCTCCCGTCCGGAGGGACTTGGGATCGAGACCAGGTCCTGGAGCAGGTCGACGGCCTGTTCTTGGGAAAGCCGTTTCGGGTCGGCGCTTGCCTGGCTATGCACGGCCGAGCTCTCGCAGTGAGGCGGCGATCTTGTCCCGGGCCGTGGCGAGCTCTTGGGGTGATACCGTCAGGGGCGGAAGCAGGCGCAGGACGGTGGGGCCGGCGGGCAGCGCCAGAACCCCTTGCGAGAGAAGGGATTTCAAGACCGGCGTGACCCGCCTGCGCAGATCGATGCCGATCATCAAGCCCCGACCGCGCACCTCCCGGATCAGCGGCTGGTCAAGGACCTCGAGGTCGGACCGGAGCTGAGCCCCGAGCCGATCGGCTCGAGCGGGCAGGCCGGCTCCGATGGTGGAGAGTGTGGCCAGGGCGGCGGCGCTGGCCAGCGGGTTGCCACCAAAGGTGCTGCCGTGTGAACCTCGCGGCCAGGCACCGAGAGATTCCTTCCAGGCGAGGGCGCCGATCGGAACGCCGCCGGCCAGCCCTTTGCCGAGGCACAGGGCGTCGGGGATCAAATCGAAGTGCTCGCAGGCGAACCAGCGGCCGGTGCGGCCCAACCCGGTCTGGACCTCGTCCACGATCAGAAGCGCGCCGTGGCGGTCACACTGCAGGCGGACAGCCTGCAAGAACTCGGGCTCGGCCGATAGGACGCCGCCTTCGCCCTGGATCACCTCCAAGAGCACGGCGCCGGTGGATCCATCGATGGCCTCCTCGGCAGCCCCCACATCATTGAACGGGATATGGTGGACTTCCGGCAACAGGGGTTCAAAGGGCCGTCGATAGTCCGGCTTCCAGGTGGCTGACAGGGCACCGAGGGTTCGGCCGTGGAACCCCCTTTTGGTCGCCACGATGCCGGGCCGCCCGGTTTTCAATCGGGCGAGTTTGATCCCGGCTTCCACCGCTTCGGCGCCTGAGTTGCACAGAAAAAAGCGGTCTAAATCGTCCGGTGTGCGGCGGCTCAAGGCTCGGTAAAGCGCCGCGCGCCGGTCGTTGTAAAAGATTTCAGGGCAGGTCATCAGCCTCCGTGTCTGGCGGCGTACCGCGTTGACGACCGCCGGGTGGCCGTGTCCGAGCAGCGCGACGCCCTGTCCGCTGGTCATGTCCATGTACCGGTTCCCCTCCGCGTCCCAGACCCAGCTGCCCTCGCCCCGGACGAGAGCCAAAGGTCGCTTGGGGTAGACCCCGGAAGTGTGCTGGTCCTCGAGCCGCTGCACCTCCTTGTTGATGTCGAAAGTTGTTTCGTCGCCTGGCAAATAGCTCTCAGGCATGGAAAAGCGTCCCTTCTCCTTGCAAGGCTCGCTGGATGGGGTTTGTCGAGCGGCCATCGGCGAGCACGACCTCGGTGACCCCGCCTTCCAACGCCTCGTGTACGCTCAGGAGCTTGCGCTTCATGCGGCCCTGGGCCCATTGCATGGCGCGGTCCAGCTGGTCGCTGCTTACCTCTTCAACCAACGTGTCTTCGTTGGGGTACTCGCGCATCAACCCCGAGACGTTGGAGAGGATGACGAGGCGGTGGGCTCGAAGCGCGGCGGCGATGGCGGCCGCGGCCCGATCTCCGTCCACGTTCAGGAAACCGTCCTCTTCGCTGTCAGCGAGGGGCGGCACGACCGGGATGATCCCGCGCTGCAGGCAGGACTCCACGCCGAAAGTTTCGACCTCAATAATTCGGCCCGAGTAATCGTCGCGGATCACAACCTGTCGGCCGTTCACCAGGGCCCTGATCGCCCGTTTGCGCCGCCCTCGGAGAGGGCAGATTTCGTTCAGCAGGGCGCGAGCACGGACTCCCCGTTCACCGAGCTCACTGACGATCCGCTCGGATACGTTGTGGGCGGCTTCCACGAAGACCTCGCGAACCTGGCGGGTGGTATAGCGGCTGATGTGGCCGGACGGCGAGGTCAGGAACTGAGGCTCGATCCCCCTGGTTTCACTTAGGCGGTCGGCGGCCTCAGAGGCGCCGTGGACCACGATCACCGATTGTCCCCTGCGGGCACAAAGTGCGATGTCGGCACAAGCTCGCGGGACGTCAATGTCGGATCCGCCTCCAATCTTGACCAAAACGGCTCGTGGGTCGTCCATCGTGCTCACCTCCAATTTAGGCCGGGTGAAGTCCCGGAAATGAGAGTCCGCGCTCCTCCGGCCAGGCACGCATCAGATTCATGGACTGCACAGCCGATCCCGCGGCGCCCTTCATCAGGTTGTCCAACGCGGCGATGACCACAAGCAGATCGTTGTCCTCGTCCAGCGCGAAGCCCACATCGCAGTAGTTGCTCCCCGCCAGGATCTTTGGCTCCGGGTAACGGTAAAGGCCGCGGCGGGAGGCCACCAGTCGGATGAACGGTTCATCTCCGTACGCCGCCCGATACAGCGACCAAACGTCCCTTTCTTCTCGAAGTGGAGAATCGGCTCTGAGATGACAGTGGGCGGTCACATGGACGCCGCGGACCATTTCAATCGCCGTCGTGGTGAGATGGACTTCCTCCACGCCCAGCGCTTGTTTGATTTCCGCCAGGTGGCGGTGCCCGAATGGCCGGTACACGCGCACGGCGCCGCTCCGTTCCGAATGGTGGGAGGCGGCGCTGTGCTCGGCGCCGGCCTCCGAGGAACCCACTTTGACCTCGGCGCTTGCCCGCAGAAGAACTCCGGCGTCCGCGAGCGGAGCGAGTGCGAGGATGACCGCGGCGGCGTTGCAGCCCACACCGGACGCATAATCCGCGCTGTGAAGCTCGTCCCTGAAACGCTCGGGCAGGCCGTAAACGAAGCGGTCCAACCAATCCGGGTTCGGGTGAGGAGCTCCGTATAGAAGTGAGTACGCGTCAGGGTTCCGCAACCTGAAATCACCGGAGCAATCGATCAACGTTTCCGACAGCTCGGCGTAATCCGCGATGGAGTGGGCGGCCCGGCCGTGTGGGAGCGCCAGGAACAGGACTTCGCAGCTTTCCAGCTGGTCCGGCGCCGTGAAGCGCAGATCGGTCAACCGGCGCAGATTGGGGTGAACATGGTGTGCGAAGCGGCCAGCGTGGCGGCGAGAGGTCACTTGAGAGACTTCCACGCTGGGGTGGGAGATCAGCAGGCGCAACAGTTCGCCGCCCACGTAGCCCGAGCCCCCCACGATCGAGGCGCGCACGGTCATTCTTCGCCTCCCGATCCGTCGATCTGATCTGAGGCGGCCTCCAAGACGTAGTCCGCGATCCGGCCCGGGATGTCAACCCCGGTCGGCTCTACGCTGTTGCGGAATTCAGTGCTGTGGTTGATTTCGTTGACCAGGAGACCTTCGTTTGTCTCCAACAAATCAACCGCCAGCACTCCGCCGCCGACGGCCGCCGAAGCGCGGCGGCAGATGTCGGCCAAGTCTGGGCTGACCGGACAGTGGGTGGCTTGGCCGCCCCGGGCGGTGTTTGTGATCCAGTGCTCGGAGCTGCGGTGGATGGCAGCCACGGTCTCGCCGCCAATCACGAAGGCTCGAATGTCCCGGCCCTCCGGTTTGGCGATGAACTCCTGCACGAAATGCAGGTGATAAGGAAAGCTGCCCAGGGCGTGACGGTGTTCGAGCGCGGCTTCGGCAGCCTCGGGGTCATTGACCTTGGCCAGCAAACGGCCCCACGAGCCAATGACCGGTTTGAGTACGGCCGGGTAGCCCAACTGATCGATCGCGGCCAGGGAAGCTTCCGGCGTGAAAGCCAGCCTGGCCGCCGGCTGGGGAACCTCTCCCCTGGCCAACGCCAGCGCCGTCTGCCATTTGTCCGCGCAGAGCGCCGCTGTCTCGTAGGAATTGATCGTCAACACCGACAGGTCCTTGAGAAGTGAGAGCACGGACAACCCGCGCGTGGCGCTCAGGCTGCGCTGCAGGATCACGTCGTACTGGCGCCACGGTTCGGCGGGCGCGGCGGGATCCAAGACAAGTTCACGATCGAGGATCATCTCGGGCTCGACGCCGCGTTCACGGAAGGCACGAACGATCATCTTTTCCTCAGCCCGGACGCGAGTGAGCACGATACCGACGTGAGTCATTCCCCCCAATCCTCCTCGACCTCGGGGGCCAGCGCGATTTGAAGCGGATTGAGTGAGAGCACCTCGAGCTCGACCCCGCATTCAGGGCAGGGCAGAATCTCGTTCTGCATCACATCGTCGTTGAGCGGCAGCTCAGCTCCGCACTCGACGCACAATAATTCGGCCATGATCATCTCTCCTTTCGTTGACTTGGCGGTGGCCCGAACGCAAAAGACCGGTCGTCCGGGATCTGGACAACCGGTCTTCACGCCAGAAGGGCAAACACGGTTACCCGGATCCAGGATCCGGCATCTTCTTCTCCTTGATCTTCTTAGTCGTCGGGGTTCTGAACATCGTCAAAGCCTTGTCGGTCGAATCAAAAAACCCGCCGTCGTCCGGCGGGTCGCCTCCTCAAGCTGCAAGCGCGGGGACGGGCCGGACGCTAGGTCCGAGTCTTCTCCTGCTTGCGCTTCGAGGAACGTGTCAGTTCATTCGTCATCGTGTTCACTAGCCTATCCGAAGAGGCCGGCCGCGTCAAGGTTCGGCTGACGCTTAAAAGTGGGCGGAGGCTCGATCAATGACCACAGAGAACACTTATCACATTCGGTTCACTGGGCGGCGTATCCGATTGGTAGGGCCGCACGCTTTGTTCGCCCCAAGAGGCGGGCTGCTCACCGGTGACCTGATGCTAGGGTACCGTGAATGGGATGGATGGGCCCTGCGGGCTGCAATTTGCGTGACCTCTCATGCCTCCCCCATGCCGGCCTCCTCACCCGGCCGACTGAGGTCAGCCTGCCAACCCTGCCTCGGGTAGCTGCCGAGGACGCGGAACAGGGGCGCCATGGCCTCCAGCTCGGCCAGCGCGGAGGAGACGGCTGGGTCATCCGCCGCGCCGGCGAAATCCAGGTAGAAAAAATACTCCCACGGCTTGCCCACCAACGGGCGGGATTCAATCTTGGTCAGATCGATGCCCCGGCGCGCGAACGCGCCCAGCGCCTCGTAGAGGACTCCGGGACGGTTTTCGAAACTGAACACGATCGAGGTCTTCGCCTCTCCTCGCGGGGAGGTGGGCCGGGGCGCCAATGCCAGGAAACGGGTGTAATTGGAGGGATCGTCTTCAATGCCCCGGACCAGGATTTCTAGACCGTACACCTCGGCCGCCCGGGCCGCAGCGACGGCGGCCGTCGCCCTCATCTGGCGATCCCGGATCGCCTTGGCGCTGCCGGCCGTGTCGTGCGCCGCTTCGATTTCAACCTCCGTGAGATCGGCGAGGAAGTGCTCGCACTGCGCGAGGGCCTGGGGGTGGGAAGCCACGCGGCGGACCTGGTCCAGCCGAGTGCCGGGCAGTGCGATCAGGCAGTGGCGGATGCGCAGGTGCGTCTCCCCCACGATGTGCAGATCGTGACGCAGCAGCAGATCGTAATTGCGGTGCACGCTGCCGGCCAGCGAGTTCTCGATCGGGATCAAGCCCTGAGAGGCTTCGCCGCTTTCCACCGCGGCGAAGACCGACTCAAAGGTCTCACACGGCAGGGTTTGGACCCCGGATCCGAAGTGGCGCCGGGCGGCCTCCTCGCTGTAGGCGCCGTGATCCCCCTGGAAGGCGACAGTGGGGCCAGAGCCCGACTTCACGGGGCGACGCGCGTCGGGTCCTCGGTTTGGACGTAATCAAGCCACTCCATCGAGCGCTCGCCCTTGCCTCGCACCGTGTTGAAGAAAGCCTTCTGGATTTCACCGGCGATGGGTCCCATCTTTCCTTCGCCGATCGTGATGTGGTCGATCTCGCTGACCGGCACGCATTCAGCGGCGGTCCCGCATACGAAGACCTCGTCGGCGATGTAAAGCTGATCGCGGGACAACTGCTCTTCGACCACCGGATAACCGAGATCGCGCGCCAGCGTGATCACCGCGGCGCGCGTGATCCCTTCCAGGATGGCCGCTCGCGGCGGCGTGTAGATCACACCATCGCGCACCAAGAACAGGTTCTCGCCGCTGCACTCCGCCACGTAGCCCTGGGGGTCCAGCATGACCGCTTCATCGAACCCGGAACGCGAGGCGAGCGTCTTGGCCAGGGCGGAATTGGCGTAGTTGGCCGCGATCTTGGCCTTGGTCATCGCCACGTTGATGTGGTGGCGCGTGAACGAAGACACCATGAGCCGTATGCCGCTTTTGAGCGCTTCCTCGCCGAGGTAGGTTCCCCACTCCCAGGCCGAGATGCCGACCTTGGGATGGAAGTCGTCCAGATTGAGCGAGGAGGGCGGATCGTCCATGTAGACCAGCGGTCGAATGTAGCAGGCCTTGAGTTCGTTGGCGCGGATGAGGTCGTGGACCGCGCCGCGCAGGTCCTCCACGTCGTAGGGCAGCTCTTCGAGCATGAAGACTTTGGCGGATTGGATAAAGCGGCGCAGGTGCTCGGGGAGGCGAAATACGGCCGCGCCCTGCTCGGTCTCGTAGGAGCGGATGCCCTCGAACACCGCCAGGCCGTAGTGCAGCGAGGCGTTGTTGAAATCCACCTTCGCCTGGTCCTCGGGAACGAGCTCTCCGTCGAGCCAAATCGTTGTTCCGGCCATACTCTCCTCCTTGGCTGTGCGGGTTTGGTGAGGGCTTTGGTCTTAGGCTTCCCGGGTTGAGCTTTCAGCAGCGGGCTCCCGGCGGACGGACAAGGCCTGGCGTACGGCCGCTGCGAATTCCGTTGTGGTGCTGGATCCGCCGAGATCCGGTGTGCGGATCTCGGAGGCCAGTACGGCGTCCACCGCGCGCTCCAGTTCATCGGCTTCCTGGGACAGTCGGAGCGCGTGGCGCAGCAGCAGCCCGGCGCTCAAAAGCGCCCCTGTGGGATTCGCCGTTCCCCGGCCGGCGATGTCCGGGGCGGATCCGTGCACCGGTTCAAATATACCTCCCCCTCCGCTCCCGAGCGAGGCGCTGGGGAGCATGCCGAGGGATCCGGTCAGGACGGAAGCCTCGTCGCTCAGGATGTCCCCGAACAGATTCTCCGTAACGACGACGTCGAATTCGGTCGGGGCGCGGATCAGACGCATCGCCGCCGCGTCCACCAGCAAGTGCTGGACGGTTACATCGGGATACTCTTCGGCGACCTTGTCGACCACCGATCGCCACAAGCGCGACGTTTCCAGAACGTTGGCCTTGTCCACCGAGGTCAGGTGCCCCCGCCTTCCCTGTGCCATTTGGAAGCCCAGCTCGACCAGGCGCCGGATCTCGGAACCGGTGTAAACGAGCGTGTCCACCGCCTTCACCTCACCCCCGGTTTTCTCGCGACCGCGCGGGCGCCCGAAGTACAGCCCACCGGTCAATTCGCGCACGATCAGCAGGTCGACGCCCCGCAGCACCTCGGCTCGCAGCGGAGAGCTCGCGGCCAGGTCGGGACGGGGGCGCACGGGGCGCAGGTTGGCGAAAAGTTTGAGCTCTTTGCGCAGAGCCAGCAATCCGTCTTCGGGTCGCTTGGGCGCCTGTGGATCGTCCCATTTGGGACCGCCCACTGCGCCCAGCAGAACCGCGTCGGCGCGGCGGCAGGCTTCGAGGGTCGCAGGCGGGAGAGGGTCACCGGTCTCGTCGATGGCGCGGCCACCGATCGGGCGTTCTTCGAACGTGAAGCGATGGCCGGACTGCGCCGCCAGGGCCTCCAGCGTCCGGCGGGCTTCACCGATGACCTCCGGTCCGATCCCGTCGCCGGGGAGCAGGGCGATGTGGGCATTCATGGCGATCCGTTCCCTGGCGCCCGTCCGTCGGGGGCGGCGAGCAGCAGGCCGTATTCGACGCTGTCCGCCAGCGCGATCCACGAGGCCTCGATAATGTTTGTCGAGGCGCCCACTGTGCTCCAGCGGTGATGTCCGTTGCGGGTGTCGATCAACACCCGGGTCGTCGCCGCGGTGCCGCGCTGACCGTCGAGGATGCGCACCTTGTAGTCGGCCAGCTTGAAGCTCTCCAGCTCTTGGTACACGGGGGTGAGGGCCTTGCGCAGCGCGCTGTCCAGTGCGTTGACGGGGCCGTTGCCCTCGCCGGCGGTGTGCAGGATTTCGTCCTCCACGGCGAGCTTTACGGTGGCCTCGGCGAATGTACCCCGTCCTTCGCGGTTCTCGACCATTACCGCGTAGTCGACCAGCGTGAACGGCGGCTCGTAGCCTGGCTCCAAACGCTTGAGCAGGAGCGCGACCGAGGCTTCAGCGGCCTCGAATGAGAACCCGCGCGCTTCGAGCTCCTTGATCTGCTGCAGCACATCGCGCACGCCCTCACGGTCGTCGACGTTGATGCCCAGCTCTTCCACCTTGCTCATCAGGTTCCCGCGGCCGGAGAGCTCGCTGACCACGACGCGCATCTCGTTTCCGACCCACTCCGGCTCGATGTGCTGGTAGGAGAGCGGGTTACGCCTCATGGCGGCGACGTGAATGCCGCCCTTATGGGCGAACGCGCTGCGACCTACGTAAGCCATGTGCTCGTCGGGGGCCAGGTTGGCGACTTCGGCGACGAAGCGGGCTACCTCGGCCAGTTCGGCCAATTTGCCATCCGGTAGGCAGCGCAGACCCATCTTGAGCTCCAAATCGGGCAGGATTGAGCACAGGTTGGCGTTGCCGCAGCGCTCGCCGTAGCCGTTGATCGTGCCCTGGACGTGCACGGCGCCGGCGCGCACCCCGGCCAGCGTATTGGCCACGGCGCATTCTCCGTCGTTATGGGTGTGAACGCCCAGGGCGACCACGCGGTCCAACCTCTGGGCCACCTCGCCGAAGATGCGTTCGATCTGCCATGGAAGTGAACCGCCGTTGGTATCGCACAGCACGACGGTGTCGGCCCCGCCGCGGATCGCCGCCCGCAGGGTGGCCAGAGCGTAGTCTGGATCGGCCTGATAGCCGTCGAAGAAGTGCTCGGCGTCGTAGATCACACGACGGCCGTGGGATCGAAGGTAAGCCAGGCTTTCTTCGATCATCCTCAAATTCTCGTCCAGCGTCGTGCGCAGAACGTCCTCGACGTGCAGGGTCCAAGTCTTGCCCACGACGGTGCAGACATCGGTGTCCGCATCGAGGAGGGCCTGCAGATTTCCATCCTCCTCCGGCGCGACCGACGCCCGGCGGGTGGAGCCGAAAGCCGCGATGTGCGCCCTGCGCCATTCGATATGTTTGGCCCTTTCGAAGAACTCGGCGTCCTTGGGGTTGGAGCCGGGCCACCCCCCTTCGATGAGGTCGATCCCCAGCGCGTCCAGGCGCTGGGCGATGCGCAACTTGTCGTCGCAGGACAGTGAAATACCCTCCCGCTGCGTGCCATCGCGCAAGGTGGTGTCGTAGACTTCAATCCCGGCTTCGCTTTTCACCTCAACCATGCTCGGCCTCGTAAGCTTCGATGTGCGGCTCCATCATCAACAGATAGCCCAGGCTGTCGATCCCCTCCAGCAGACAGCGCTTGGAGAAGCCGTCGATCGGGAATCGGGCCCGGTTTCCCTCTGGGAGTGTGACCAGCTGTTCCCGCAAGTCGATCGTGATCTCGGCCGCCGGGTCGCCGCGTACTTGGTCGACCAATTTCCCGTGGAACTCCCGATCCAGTTCGACGACCAGCAGACCGTTTTTGAGCGAATTCCCGCGGAAGATATCGGCGAAGCTGGGGGCGATCACGGCGCGAAAACCTTGTGCCATCAAGGCCCATGTGGCGTGCTCACGGGAAGAGCCACAGCCGAAGTTGCGCCCTGCGATCAAGATCTTTGCCTCTTCGACTTCTGGTCGGTTCAAGGGGAATTCCGGGTCCGGCTGACCGTCGTCACCATAGCGCCAGCCGGCGAACAGGCCTTCACCCAATCCGTTCTTGTCGGTGACCTTGAGATAGCGGGCCGGGATGATCTGGTCCGTATCCACGTCGTCGATCGGCAGCAAGGCGGCGTGGGAGGTCAGTCGTGCGATCTGGGGCGCCCTCATCGTCGGTGATCCTGCCTGTAAGGCCGGAAGCGCGCCTTCGTTTTCATATCGTGTGCCGGCGGGCGAGCAGGGGGCGCGGATCGCTGATGGTGCCCGAAATCGCGCTCGCCGCGGCGGTCAGGGGGGAAGCCAGGAACGTCCTGCCCCCTGGCCCCTGGCGGCCCTGGAAGTTGCGATTGGTCGTGCTCAACGCGTACTGACCGGGGTTGAGCTGATCTCCGTTCATCGCCAGGCACATCGAACACCCGGCGTGACGCCACTCGGCCCCGGCGGCGAGGAAGATCTGATCGAGACCTTCCGCTTCGGCCCGGCGCCGCACCTGCTGGGAACCGGGCACGACGAGCAGCTGAACGTTATCGGCCACCCGCTCGCCTTCCAAGATCGAGGCGGCGAGGCGCAGGTCGGAAATGCGCGCGTTGGTGCACGAGCCGATAAAAACCACATCGATCGGCTGGCCGATCAAGGGCTGTCCGGGCCGAAGCTTCATGTATTCGAGCGCGCGGCTCAACGACTCCCGCTGGTCGGACGTCCCCATCGAATCCGGATCGGGCACCCGACCCTCAATCGACGTCCCCATGCTGGGATTGGTGCCGTAAGTGACCCTCGGGGCCAGCCGGGAGGCGTCCAAGGAAAAGTGGCGGTCGTACTTGGCGCCGGGGTCGGTCGGAAGGCGGCGCCAACCCTCCACCGCCCGGTCCCAATCCCGGCCCCGGGGGGCGAACCTGCGGCCGGCAAGGTACTCGAACGCAGTCTCGTCGGGGGCGATCATGCCCGCCCGGGCGCCGGCCTCAATCGACATGTTGCAGACGGTCATGCGGGCTTCCATGTCGAGCGCCCGAACGGCCTCCCCGGTGTACTCCAGGACATGGCCCTGGCCGGCATCGACACCCAGCTCGGCGATGAGTGCCAGGATCAGATCCTTGGCGGTCACACCGAACGGCAATCGCCCGTCCATTCGGATCTCGAACGTTCGCGGCCGGCGCTGCAGCAGGCACTGCGTGGCCAGAACGTGTTCGACCTCGCTCGTGCCGATGCCGAAAGCCAACGCGCCGAACGCGCCGTGCGTCGAGGTGTGGCTGTCGCCGCACACGATCGTCAGCGCAGGCTGGGTGAGGCCGAGCTCAGGCCCGATCACGTGCACGATGCCCTGCTCTTCCGCCCCCAACGGGTACAGACGGATGCCATGCCGGCGGCAGTTCTCCTCCAGCCTCTTGAGCTGGGCGGCGCCTGCCGCATCCAGGGCGTCCAAGGCCTCGGGTCGGGTCGGGGTTGAATGGTCCATGGTGGCCACCGTACGGTCGGGGCGGCGTACGGGAAGACCGCGACGCTCCAGCCCGGCGAACGCCTGGGGAGAGGTGACCTCGTGGATCAAATGCAGGTCGATGTAGAGCACCGCCGGCGATCCGGGCTCCTCGACCACAATGTGGTCGTCCCAAATCTTGTCGAACAGGGTCCTGGCTTCCATCATCGATCAGCCGGCCCGGGCAGTCATGCGCTCGTGATCGCGAGCCTCGGGCCGCTCGGAGTGAGTTTCCGCCGCCAACAATTTGTTCACGGCCGACAGATACGCCTTGGCGCTGGCGACCACGATGTCGGTGTCGGCGCCGTAACCTCCGTAGGTTCTGGCCCCGTCGGAAAACTCCCGTTCGGCTTCAGCGCTGCCGGAGGACCTCGCTTGGATGCGAACGGTCACCTCGCCCTGAGCGTCGATGCCTTCGGTGACGGCGTGCACGGCGAATTCGAGCAGGCGGGTGTCGGCGCCAACGATTTCGTCGATGGCCTTGTACGTGGCGTCGACGGGCCCGGTCCCGACCGCCGCCTGGACGTGCTGCCCGCCGTCCGGGCCGCGTAAGCGTACGGTGGCGGTCGGCATGCCGATCGTGCCGCAGGCAACCTGCAAGCCCTCGAGGGCATAAACCTCCTGTGGCTGGTAGATCTCGTCGGTGATCAGGGCCTCCAGGTCGGCGTCGGTGACGCCTTTCTTCTTGTCGGCGAGCGCTTTGAAGCGCTTGAACGCCTGGTTGAGATCGTCCTCCTCGAGCCGGTAGCCGAGTTCTTCCAGACGGACGCGGAAGGCGTGCCGGCCTGAGTGCTTGCCCAGCACGAGCCGGCTCTGGCTCAGTCCGACCGTTTCCGGCCGCATGATCTCGTAGGTCTCCTGATGCTTGAGCATCCCGTCCTGATGGATGCCGGCCTCGTGGGCGAAGGCGTTGGCGCCCACGATCGCTTTGTTGGGCGGCACCAGGAAGCCCGTGTAGTTGCTGACCAGCCGGCTGGCGCGTGTGATCTGGCTCGTGTCGATGCCGGTGGCCAGTTTGTAGACCGGCCGACGGGTGTGCAGCGCCATCACGACCTCTTCCAGCGAGGTGTTGCCGGCTCGTTCCCCGACCCCGTTGATCGTCACCTCCACCTGTCGGGCCCCGGCTCGAACGCCGGCCAGTGTGTTGGCGGTCGCCAGGCCGAGGTCGTCGTGGCAGTGGACCGAGACCACGACGTCTTCGATTCCCTGGACGTTGCGCATGATGCCTTCGATCAAAGCGCCGAACTCGTCGGGCGTCGTGTAGCCGACGGTGTCCGGGATGTTCAGCGTGGTCGCTCCAGCCTTGATCGCCTCGGTCAGCACGACGTACAGAAACTCGGGATCGCTGCGGCCGGCGTCCTCGGGGCTGAACTCTACGTCGGGGCAGAACTGGCGCGCATAGCGCACGCTCTCGATCACCTGGTCAATGACCTCTTCCGGATCCATGCGCAGCTTGTGGCGCATGTGGACTTCGGAGGTGGCCAGGAAGGTATGAATGCGGGGTCGGGCCGCGGGCTGGATCGCCTGCCAGGCCTTCTCGATATCGCCGCCGGCGGCGCGGGCAAGTCCGCAGATGACGGGCGGTTCGCCGCTGGCCCCGGGCTTTCTGCCCACCTCATCGGCGATGCGGCGTACGGCTTCCAAGTCGTCCGGAGAAGCCGCAGGAAAGCCGGCCTCGATGATGTCCACGCCCAACCTCGACAGTGTGCGCGCCACTTCAAGCTTCTCGGCGGAGGTCATTGTGGCGCCCGGAGATTGTTCTCCGTCCCGCAGGGTGGTATCGAAGACGTAGACGTAGTTCTGATCGGAGGTCGTCATGCGGTTCCGCTCTTTCTCAATCATCGGCGGCCGGTACTGTGACCGGATCCAGGAACGGCATCATCGATCTCAGCTCGGCGCCGATCTTCTCAATCGGATGATCCTGCTCAAGCCGCCGTTGCTCTTTGAACCAAGCCTGGCCGTTCTCGTTTTCGGCGATCCAACGTTCAGCGTAGCTGCCATCGCGAATGTCGCTGAGGATCTGGTCCATCACACCGATCGTCTCCTCGCTGATCACCTCCGGCCCGGAGGTGTAGTCGCCGTGCTCGGCGGTATCGCTCACCGAGTAGCGCATGTAGTTGAGGCCGCCGCGGTACATCAGGTCGACGATCAGCTTGAGTTCGTGCATGACCTCGAAGTAAGCGACTTCGGGTTGGTAGCCGGCCTTGACCAGGGTCTCGAAGCCGGCTTTGACCAGCGAGCTCAAGCCGCCGCACAGGACGGCCTGCTCGCCGAAGAGGTCGGTCTCGGTTTCTTCGGCGAAGGTAGTCTGAATGACGCCGGCGCGCGTCGTTCCGATGCCCCAGGCGTAGGCGAGGGCCAGGTCGAGGGCGGCCCCGCTGGCGTCCTGGTGAACCGCCAGGAGCGCCGGGGTTCCTTCGCCCTCCAGATACGTCTCGCGCAGCCGGTGGCCGGGCGCCTTCGGGGCTACCATGCTGACGTCCACGTCCGGCGGCGGTTCAACCGTGCCGAAGCGGATGTTGAAACCGTGGCTGAACATGAGCGTATTGCCGGGGACGAGATGGGGTTCGACGTGTCGCTTGAAAATGGCCGGCTGGGCGGTGTCGGGTGCCAGCATGACGATCACGTCGGCCCAATCGGTGACCTCGGCGACCGTGCCTACGGTCAAGCTTTCAGCGGTCGCCTCGGCGCGGCTCTTGCTTTCGGGACGCAGCCCGACCCGCACTTCGACCCCGTTGTCGCGCAGGTTGAGAGCATGGGCGTGGCCCTGTGATCCGTAGCCGATCACGGCCACCTTGCTGCGGCGGATCAGATCGTGGTCGGCGTCATTGTCGTAGTAGATCGTTGCCATCCATTTGCCTCCGTAGAGAGTTGTGGTTTCGGTAACCTACCTTCATCGACGGTGTACAGGGGTTCAGCCGGCGGTGCCCCTTGAGTGGCGCACGTGGGCTTCCACAAATGAGGGATCCGAGGTGGGCGGCTCGCTGCCGCGGGTCAGGGCGACCGAGCCGGTGCGAGCCATCTCGATGATCCCGAACGGCTCAAGCACTTCGAGCAGACCCTGAATCTTGGACTCGTCGCCGGTGATTTCGATGATCAGCGCCTGCTGGGCAACGTCGACGACGCGCGCCCGAAACACCTCACAGATCTGCATGATCTCGGCCCGCTGCTCGCCGCCGGCACCGACCTTGATCAAGGCCATCTCGCGCGACACGGAGGGCCGATAGGTGAGGTCTTCAACTTTGAGCACGTTCACCAACTTGTACAGGTTGGCCTCCACACGTCTGGCGCTGCCCTCGTCGGTGCGCACGACGAGCGTCATCCTCGAGGCTCCCGGCTCGTGGGTCGGGCCAACGCTCAGGGACTGGATGTTGTAGGTTCGGCGGCGGAAGAGAGAGGCCACTCGGTTGAGGACGCCGGGTTTGTCCTCGACGATCGCGGCAAAGGTGTGCAGCGATTGTGGCTGGGCAGAAGAACCGTTCTGGCCTGGCATCCGGGTCACCTCCTATGGGCTGTCGGCGGTCTCGACGATCGGGTTGGCCGGGCGCCGGATCATATTGTCCAGGTCGGCGCCGGCCGGGACCATGGGGTACACGCTGTCCTCCTGCTCGACGCGGAAGTCCACGACCACGGTGCCGGCGGTTTCTTGGGCCCAACGAACGGCGTCGTTGACCTCGGCGCGCGCTTCGACCCGTCGTCCCTGCAGACCGTGGGCCTCGGCCAGCTTGACGAAATCCGGGTTTTGCAGCGGTGTGGCCGCGTAGCGCCGTTCGTAGAAGAACTCCTGCCACTGGCGCACCATGCCCAGGAATCCGTTGTTGATGACGGCGATGTTGAGCTTGATGCCCTCCTGAGCGCAGGTGGATAGCTCGGCGGCGGTCATCTGGAAGCCCCCATCGCCGACCACCACCCATACCTCGTCCTCCGGCTGGCCGAATTTGGCGCCGAGCGCGGCCGGCAGCGCAAAGCCCATCGTGCCCAAGCCGCCCGAAGTCACCAGTTTGTTCGGATAATCGTGCTTGTAGTACTGGGCTTCCCACATCTGGTGTTGGCCCACATCGGTTACCACCAGGGCCCGGCCGTCGGTCTGCCGCCACAAGTCGTGGATCACGTGGGCGGCATACAGGTGTCCATCGTCCGGCATGTGTTGGATGTCACGGACGGCCGAATCGCCCTTGAGCTCGTCGATGTATTCGATCCACTCGGTGTGTGTCTTCTCGGGCACCAGAGGCGTCAGCTCGCGCAGTTTGGAGCGCAGATCGCCGACGATGCCGACATCGACCTTGACGTTCTTGTTGATTTCGGAGGGGTCGATGTCGATGTGGATTTTGCGGGCGTTGGGCGCGTAGGTCTTGAGGTTGCCCGTCACCCGGTCGTCGAAACGCATCCCGAAGGCCAGCAGAAGGTCGGATTCTTGAATGGCGGTGTTAACCCAGGCCTCTCCGTGCATGCCCATCATGCCCAGGTTGAGGGGGTGACTGGCGGGGATCCCGCCCAGCCCGAGCAGCGTGGGGGTGACCGGGATCTGTGTCTTGTCCACGAATTCGAGCAGCTCCTGCATGGCACCGGAGAGCAGAACGCCGTGACCGGCCAGGATGATCGGCCGCTCGGATTGGGAGATGAGCTGTACGGCGCGTTCCATCTGCTCGCCGGTCGACCGAAGGTCGGGGCGATAACCAGGTAGCTGGACCGGCTCGTCGGTAGGTTTATAGTCCGTCGTCGCGTTCTGCGCGTCCTTGGTGATATCGACCAACACCGGCCCGGGCCGCCCCGAGCGCGCCACGTAGAGCGCCTCGCGCAGCGCCCCTGCCAAATCTTCGACGTCGGTGACCAGGTAGTTGTGCTTGGTGATCGGCAGCGTGACGCCGGTCACATCGGTCTCCTGGAAAGCGTCGCTGCCGATGGCGGGGGAGGGGACCTGGCCGGTGATGCATACGATCGGTGAAGAGTCCATCATGGCGGTGGCGATGCCGGTCACCAGATTCGTGGCGCCGGGCCCCGAAGTGGAGATCGTCACGCCGACCTTGCCGCTGGCGCGGGCGTAGCCGTCGGCCGCGTGGGCCGCGCCCTGCTCATGGCGCACCAATACGTGGCGCACCGGGTAGTCGAGCATGGCGTCGTAGGTGGGCAAGATGGCTCCGCCCGGATAGCCGAAAACCACTTCGACCCCTTCTCGACTGAGCACTTCCCAAACGATTTGTGCGCCTTTTCTTTTCACGGTGCCTCCTTCTCGGTTGAAACGCTCCTGTGCTTCTCTGCCTTCTATGTGAGCTAGCAAGTAACCGCCCCTTCGGCGGCTGATGAAACCAGCCGCGCGTATTTGGACATCACGCCGTGCGTGTAGCGCGGGTCCGGCGGCGCCCAATCCTGCATGCGGGCCTCAAGCTCCTGATCGGTCAGCTGGACGTGCAAACGGCGCCGGGGGACGTCGAATTCAATGGTATCGCCATCGCGAACGGCGGCGATCGGTCCTCCGACCGCGGCTTCGGGCGCGACGTGCCCGGCCATAAGTCCGTGCGTGGCCCCAGAAAAGCGGCCGTCGGTCAGCAGCGCGACCGAGTCTCCCAGCCCGGCACCGACGATGGCGGCGGTGACGCCGAGCATCTCGCGCATGCCGGGGCCGCCCTTTGGCCCCTCGTTGCGGATGACCACGACGTCTCCGGGATGGACGGATCCGCTTTGGACCGCT
>CAZFCJ010000036.1:0-30888 GCA_964517315.1 uncultured Anaerolineaceae bacterium
CGCGATCGTGTCCGGTCATCCATCCAGTCAACGGTTCCCATCCCCGGCGAACACATGGTTCGCCCCTGCGATTTTGAAACGCGAAGGTGCCCGGCACATTAAAACTGCCGGGCACCTTGAACGTCGGTCATGTTCAGGAGTTCTATGGGCTTACTCGTCCATAAGGCTGCTTCCCGTCGCCTTCTATTGTGTGAATTCCCAGACCCCCATGACGGAGGCCCGGCTCCCACGCCCGGCCGGCGGTACGCGGGGGCGTGGGAGCCCCCGCTCCGGGGATTCATACGTCATCTTTCAGCCATCGAATCCACATTGACACAGCTCTAATCACGGCCGACCACCCGATAATACGCCTCCCCTGCACAGGCGCGGCAGAGAACGCGCCCGCCGACTTCAACTTGGCGCTCGTTAATAACTTCTTCACCACAGGACTGGCAATTGACCCTCACCTCGGGAGTGCTGATCAGGTCCTCGAGATCCGGAACGAGCTCGACACGCTGGGCGCTGAGCAGCTGATCGTCGGGGAGAACTTGGTAGCCCTCCAGCATCGCCTGCCAACGGCTCTGCTCATCGGGCCGGGCCGCTCCCGCCCGCCTTCGGGATTCGAGATGCGGCCGGACACGATAAGCCCTTTCGCTGCGCCGGTCGACGAGTGTGGCCGCCAACTTGCCGAAGTCGACGATTCGCATCGTCCGCCGACCGACGCGGCAGCCCGTCGCCACCGAAACGCCGTCCGCCCCGCAGCCGTCGGTCTCCATGAAGACGTACAGCCGCTTCTCATCCTCCTGCGGCAGATCGAGGTTCAGGAGCCGGCCGCCGAACAACCCCATCCGCACTCCGAGCACCTGGCGCGGGCATAAGTGCTGATGCAGCGCGGCGGTTTGGTCGAGCAAAGACTGCAGGCGATGAGCTTGCGTGTACCCGTCCATCACATCGCTGTCCAACCGCGACCGAGCAGGGGGCCGGCTCACTGCTTCATCCTCTATCCATACCCCAACGAGTGGTGTCCGTATGCTAGCATAGCGTGCGCCCCCGGGCCTCCGCTGGGCGGCGCGGCCCGTCAGAACAGACCCTCGACCTGTCCGGTTTCGGGATCCAAGTCAACGTCGAAGTAAGCGGGCCGCGTCGGCAGGCCGGGCATGGTCCGCATCTCACCGGCCAGCGGGTAGAGGAAACCTGCGCCCACCGAGGCGCGCACCTCACGGATGGGCACGGTGAAGCCCTTCGGAACGCCCTTGCGACGGGGATCATGGCTCAGGCTCAAATGCGTCTTTGCCATGCAGATGGGGAGATCCGCAAATCCGAGCTGGCGGTAACGCTCGATCTGCTGTTCGGCGCGCGGCTCAAACTCGGCCCCGTCCGCACCGTAGACCTCCTTGCAGATGATTTCAATCTTTTCCTTGATCCCTATTTCCAGGGGGTAGAGGAACTGAAAACCGGCCGGCTCTTGACACGCCTCGACCACGGACCGCGCCAGTTCGACGGCCCCGGCACCGCCCTCGGCCCAGTGGCGGGTGACGACCGCCGCCTCCGCGCCGGCCTGCAGTGCCGCTTCGTGAATGAGCCCGTGCTCTCGGGCCGTGTCCTCTGAAAATGCGTTGATCGCCACAACGACCGGAAGTCCAAACCGGCGCGCGATCCGAATATGGTGCTCAAGGTTCGGCAGACCCGCTTCTAGCAGTTCGAGGTTCTCCTCCGTGTACACCGGGTCCAGGCCCCCACCGGCGGACACCTTCGGACCGCCACCGTGCATTTTCAGCGCCCGCACGGTGGCCACCAAAACCACCGCGTTCGGCACCAGGCCCGAGTAGCGACACTTGACGTTGAAGAACTTCTCCATGCCGATATCGGCTCCAAATCCCGCCTCGGTCACCACGTAATCGGCGAGCTTGAGCGCGATCTTGTCAGCGACGATCGAGCTGTTCCCATGGGCGATATTGGCGAAGGGGCCGGCGTGGACGAAGACGGGCGTACCCTCCAGCGTCTGCATCAGAGTCGGCTTGACGGCATCCTTCATCAGCACCGCCATCGCGCCGGCCGCCCCCAGCTCCTCGACAGTGATGGCCTTTCCGTCACGGCTTATGCAGGGAACCATGCGCCCCAGCCGATCCCGCAGGTCCGGCAGGCCCCTGGTCAGCGCCAGGATCGCCATTACCTCACTGGCAGCTGTGATGTCAAAACCGGTCTGCCGCCTAAACCCATGCTCACTCTCACCCTGCCCAATGGTGATCTTTCTCAGCATACGGTCGTTGGTATCGATGACCCGGCGCCATGTGATGGTGTCCGGGTCGATGTCCAGGCGGATCAGTCTCTTCCGCTCCTCAGCAGACAGCTTGGCGACGTCCTTGTCCGCAATACCGAGGCGCTCCAATCGGGTACGAAAGGCGGGCGCCACGATGCGATCTCCGTCCGAGCTCTGGGGAAGCAAGCGCTCGAAGAGTTTTTGGTCCGACTGACGGCTCTCATGATAGAAGCGCGTGTCGATAGCGGCCGCAAGGAGGTTGTTGGCGGCGGTAATCGCGTGAACATCGCCCGTCAAATGCAGGTTGAAATCCTCCATCGGAACTACCTGGCTGAACCCGCCTCCGGCGGCGCCGCCTTTGATTCCGAAGGTCGGTCCCTGGCTGGGCTGTCGGATACAGGTGAAGACTCGCTCACCCAAGTGCGCGCCCAAGGACTGGCACAACCCGACCGTGGTCGTCGTTTTGCCCTCACCGAGCGGCGTGGGGGTGATCGCCGTAACGACGATGTAGTTTCCATTGGGGACATCCTGCAGGCGATCGAGAACTGAAAGACGAACCTTCGCCTTGTGCTTGCCGTAGAGTTCCACCTCGTTGTCTCGAAGACCGATCTCCTGGGCGAGGTCATGGATCGATTTGAGCCTTGCGGCCTGGGCGATGACGATGTCATCCGGAACCGGGGCCTGTACCTCCAACGGTGTGGGTTCGATGGGCCGCGACGGCTTCTGCATCAGTTTGACCTCCTAGGTTCCAGTCGCTGCTTTAGGTCGATGTCGGCGCGCCGAGCGGCAGATATTGGGTCGGGGTTTCTCACTGTGGGCGGCCACCCAGCGCTCGCAGCTCGGATTGCGCCCCATCAGGACGTCCGCCGCCAGCACAAGCTGGCGAATGTCATGGTCCAGTGGATCCACGATCAAACATGGCATCCCGGCGGCGATGGCCATCGGTAGGAAAGTGCGGTCGACCCCCGGCCGGTTGGGCAGTCCAAATGAAGTTCGGCTCAGGCTGCAAATCGTGTTCATACGCGGCTCGCCGGAGCGATGACGCCGTGCCTCCAGGTGGGCTGCTCCGGCGCCATCCGAATGGCCGACCGGAGTGATCCATGGATCGAGGATGAGGTTCTGACGAGCGATGCCGTGCTCTTGTGCGGCTTCGAGCCGGATTCTTGGGTCGGCCGATCGGGGGCGAAGAAGACTTCATGGTCACAGGACCGAACGACGGTTGGATTCATCCTTCGCCGGTCTTGTCGGATGGCCCTGCTGATTTGGCGTTCCGAGCCCGGGCTACGTCGCTCTCGGGTTCCGGCAGGTCCCCGAGCAGGCGAAGAAGCTGCAGTTCCATCTCCGCCATCCCCGTGTACCGCACTTCGAGCGGCAAGCCCAGCGTATCCGCAGCTCGCCGAGCATCTTCAAGTAAGCGTTCATCCAACTGCTGCTGCAGATAGACCGCACGCTTGTAGTGGCCAAAGTAGTCCTGATGCAGCACGGGATGCCGATCCAAACCGAGTCCCTCGATCACCAGATGATCGAAAGAACGGACGAGGTAATCCGTCAGGAAGAAAGTTCCGGGCTCCTCCTCCATCAGCGCCTCGAAGTTTTCGTTGCCTGCATACAGCGCATAACAATGGGGCGCGGGCAGCCCTTTCCAACCCCGCTCTTCGAGCACCGACTGAAGCCGCCCTCCCGTACCGCAGTCGCCGTAGACGACGACCACCGGATCGTAGTCAGCCTTCACCCCCTCCACAGCGCGCCTTACCGCCGCGCAGATTCTTTCGGGCCGGTTATGCAGATGAGCGGGGAGGGCCTGTATGTCAGCGTCCCACCCATGACGATGCTTCAGGGTGAAGACTTCGCGCGCCAAGGCCCCACAGACGACCAAAAGCGCCGTCACGCCTGCTTCTCACTCTCCTTCAGGGCTTCAGCCATAGCTCGAACATGCTCCGGCGTGCTGCCGCAGCAAGCGCCGATGATGCACGCACCACGGTCCCGGGCCCGCCGGGCGTAGCGGGCCATGTCGTGCGGTTTCGCGTCGTAGACCGGTACGCCGGCTTCGAGGCGAGGGATCCCGGCGTTGGCCTTGGCCGTGAGCACAAGTTGGGGGTCCTCCTTGTACATGGCGTCGACGGCCGCTTCGACCTCCTTCGTACCATTTCCACAGTTTCCACCCAAGCCAGTGACGCCAAGCTCGCTCAGCTCCCGCGCCGCTTCGGCCGGCCCCGTGCCCATCATGGTGCGTCCGGCGGTATCGAAGGTCAAGGTCGTGACAATCGGGAGCTCGGAGTCGGACCTGCGACAGCCCTCAACGGCCGCCCTGGTTTCGCCCAGGTCGTACATTGTTTCAATCCAAAACACATCGACGCCACCCTCGAGCAAAGCCCGGCTCTGCTCGTGGAAGATCTCGACGGCTTCGCCGTACTCCATGTCGCCCAATGGGACAAGGAAGCTCCCGGTCGGGCCGATCGAGCCGGCCACGAGCACAGGCTGCTCGGCCCCGTCGGCGATAGAGCGGGCCAGCCGGGCGGCCGTTCGGTTCAATTCCCCGACCCTGTCGGCGAGATTGTGGAGCTGCAGCCTGCGCCGGTTGGCTCCGAACGAGTTGGTCAAGATGACCTGGGCGCCGGCGTCCACGTACTCCTGATGAACCCGCTTAACCATCTCCGGACGCTCCAAATTCCAGCGCTCAGGAGCTTCCCCTTGATCCAGTCCCAGCTCGAATAGCATGGTGCCCATCGCGCCGTCTGCCAACACGGGGCCGCGGCCGTTGATCAATTCACCAAACGTCGTTTTCATAAGCGCATACCTCCCCCTCTAATTGGCGCCATCTCCGGCGCGTTGCCCGGCCAGGACCATCTTCGCAGTGTCGACCGCTACGGAGGCGTCCCGGCAGTAGTAGTCGGCCTCGATTTCCTCGGCGAAGGCCTCGTTCAGCGGCGCGCCGCCGACCAGCACGGTCACGCGGTCCCGCAAGCCCCGGGACGTCAATTCGTCGATCACGACTTTCATGTAAGGCATGGTCGTGGTGAGCAGGGCGGACATGCCCAGGATTTGGGGCTGATGCTCGTCGAGCGCCTTCAAGAATTGGTCGACGTCCACGTTGATGCCCAGATCGTGGACTTCGATGCCCGCGCCCTCCCACATCATCTTCACCAGGTTCTTACCGATATCGTGGATGTCGCCCTTGACGGTGCCGATCACGGCCTCGCCAATCGTGGGGGCGCCCGTCTCCGCCAGCAACGGCCGCAGCAGATTCATGCCGGCCTTCATCGCCTTGGCGGCCATCAGGACCTCGGGGACGAACAGGACCCCATCGCGGAAGTCGACCCCCACAATTTCCATCCCGGCTACAAGCCCTTCGGTCATCACTTCGTAGGCGGTCATCCCCCTGCGGAGGCCCTCCTCCACCTCGGCCACGACCTCATCGGCCAGGCCATCGTAGAGATCGTCCATCATCAATTCGAGCAGCTCCGCCGTTTCGAGCTTTTGCAGGTCGATTGGGTCCTCAGTCATCGTAGCTCCTGCTCTCAGCTCGCCTGCCCCGCCTGCGGACGTTCCGACCCGCACTTTCGCTCCCCGACGAGTCCGTCTTCCGGTCTGCCAACCCCGGGAACATCGATTTCAGGTGCAGGAACGGATCCCGCTTGTGCGGCAGCGCCATCGCTTCGACAAAATGTTCCTGAAAGCGCGGTTCGAGCGCGGTCTCCACGTACTCGACATTTTCTACAGCGCCTTGGAGTTCCATCTGCTTGCCTCGATTGAGCAGCGCGATGCGCGCACCGTCCCCCGCCGCGTTGCCGATCGCCTTCACGGCCTCGATGTCGCAGTCCGGGATCAGCCCCACCAGCATCGCGTACTTGGGATCGATGGTCGTTCCGAAGGCTCCGGCCAGCCGCACTCGATCGACTTGCTCCACACCCATGTGATCCATCAGCAGCCGCGCCCCGGCATAGAGGGCCGCCTTTGCCAGCTGGACGGCTCGAATATCCTTCTGGGTGACGACGATGTCCTCGTCCAGAGCGGTCTCGGAGGCCGGCGCGAGGATGAGTTCGGCAGTGCGGCCGGTGGCCCGCAGCGGCCCCGAAGCGCCCGCGCCGTCCGGAATGAGCCGCCCGCTGGCTTCGAGCCATCCGGCGGCGAACAGCTCCCCCACCACCTCGAGAATGCCCGAGCCGCAAATTCCGGAAGGTCGAAGCGATTCGCCCGGCTCAAGTTCATCGCTCCAGCGCGCATCCCCGACGACTCGGTAGCGTACTCGACCGCGTTCGCGATCGATTCGGACCCGTTCAATCGCGCCCGGCGCGGCGCGCTGGCCGAACCGGATCTGGGCCCCTTCCAATGCGGGTCCCGTCGGACTGGAGGCGACCAGGAGCCTCTCGCCCTTGGCCAGTATGATCTCGGCGTTCGTCCCGACGTCGACCACGAGGGTCGTCTGCTCGTCAAACGTTTCCATCTGGGAGAGCAGCACCGCCGCGCAGTCCGCTCCCACGTGGCCGGCGATGCAGGGCGGCACGTACAGCCTCGCCCCCGGGTGCAGCCGATCGTAGCCGAAGTCCCGGGCTCGAACCTCGAGCGGTCGCCGCACTGTAAGCGCAAACGGAGCCGATCCCAAATCGGTCGGATCGACGCCCAGCGCCAGATGATGCATGACGCTGTTGCCGACAAGGATTAGCTGGCAGATATCCTCGGCCTCGATCCCCGCCTCGGTCGCGGCCTCCTGTGCCAGGCCGCCCACCGCCCGAACGACGGCGCGGTGCATGCGCTCCGTCCCGTTGGCCTCCATCATGGCGTAAGAAACACGGCTCATCAGATCCTCACCGTAGCGAACCTGAGGGTTCATCTCCGCCGCGCTGGCCAACAGCGCTCCGGTGCGCAGATCGGAAAGGTGGGCGGCGATGGTCGTCGACCCGATGTCCACCGCCAGCCCGTAGAGTCCGTCCTGATAGCCGGGTTCGAGGCGCACAATTTCCCGATCGAGCCACAGCGTGACCGTGACTTGGTCGTCACCCTCACGCAGCGCGGCCCGGACCTGGGGCAGCAGAGCGGGGTCGACCTGAATCCCCTTGAGCCCCCACTGCTCCTCGAGGGCCTGCTGGAGGCGCTCCACGTCGCTTGGTCCGCCCATCCTCGGCGGCTCGACTTCGACGTAGGCCAGGCGCAGCGCGGGGTCAACCTCCAGGTGGAGGTCGGCGGCGTGCTTGCGGATGACCTGCTTACGGGCCAAACTCGCGTCGGGCACGTGGATGAGCAGGTCGCCCTGGACCCTCGCGGCGCATCCCAGCCTCTGGTCGGGGAGGGCCACTCCATGCTCTGCAGCGCATTTTTCCTCCGCGGCGCTAACAGGGCTGACGTGCGCGGCTCGGGATTGGATGCCATGTTTGGGGAATCTGCCGAACTCGGGCTCGACGACGCACTTGCCGCACGTCTGCCGACCGCCGCAGATCGACTCAAGATCGATTCCCAGCGATTCGGCAGCCTCAAGCAGGGTCACCCCCTGTCCAACCCGACCCCGTCGACCTGAGGGCATCAGGATCAGTTCGTGGGGCGGGCTGTCTTCTCGACTCAGCGGGTCAGTCTCCTTGCTCACGACCGCACGCCAGGCTCATTCCTGCGCTCATTGGGCGTCCAAACGGGCCGAACCCCCGATTTCGCAACGCCGACCCGCGCCGGGATCATTTCGCCGTTCAGCTCCATGGATACGGGCTGCTGGAGACCGGATGCAGGTCGCCCGTGGCGAAGCGATCGAAGCGGAACGGTTCAAGCACACTGCTCGTCTCGCCCATCACGACGTGAGCGACCTCCTTGCCCACGCCGATCATCTTGTAGCCGTGGTTGCTGTCGGCGATCACGTAAACGTTGTCCAGCATCCAGTCGAACACAGGGAAGCTGTCGGCTGAGAACGCACCGATCCCGCCCGAAGGCGCACGATGGTAGGCGACCTGCGAGCCCTCGAATCTCTCCATGCAGTGCGCCAATCCCGAGGTCCAATAGTCGACGAAATCCTCACCGACCACGTAGCGCTGCGACTCGTCACCGAACGGATACGGATCGACCTGGGCCTCGGGACCGAGCTCCTCGGGAACCGCGCCGCCCTGCACGCCGCGCTGATCGCGCTTGAAATAGATCCCCCACAAATCATCGGTGATGACCTCACCCGTCCGGTCCGAGATCAAGGGCTCGCTCGAATCGATATGGATGACGGGCGGATAACGCCCACCCGCAGTGACGTACTCTTCGGGACGGATACGCACTTCACCTTCCTGTAGGCGCCAGAACGTCCACATCGGCCGGTCGCGCACCACATCGCCGTCCGGGGTGTGCACATCGATCCGCTCGGGGAGATCGAGCATGGACCACAGCTGCTTAATCCACGGGCCCACGGCCACGATGACCCGATCCACTTCGATTGCGCCTCGGTTGGTCTCGACCGCCGTAACTCCCGCCCCGCGCCGCTGGAAGCCTTCGACCTCGGTCCCGCTCAGAACCCGCACGCCTTCGGCCTCAGCGAGCGATACCAATCCCATGACCGAGGGGGTGTTGAAGGCGAAGCCACCCTGCTTCTCGTGCAGACAGGCGGTCAGGCCATGGGCTTTCCAGTCCGGGAAAAGGCCGCGCATGTAGGAGAAAACCTCCTGCTCGCCGGTGACCAGATGCGAGCGATAGCCGCTGCGCTGCTGCCGCTCGTAGATCACCTCCAGGTCCGCGGCCTGGAGCGGGCCCGCCACCGCCAGGTAGCCGACCGGATGATAGTGGAGCCGCTCCCGATTTTCCTCCCAGACCTCGACGCTCGAACGCATCACCTCGCCCATCGCGGGTTGGAAGTAGAAGTTGCGCACGACCCCGCAGGCGATGCCCGAGGCGCCAGCTCCAGGGCCGGACTTGTCAACCACGATCACATCCTGGCCGGATCCTCGGCCTCGCGCCTTGAGCTCCCTTGCCAGGTGCCATGCCGTGCTCAAGCCGTGGATTCCAGCGCCGATCACCAGATACCGAATGCGATCCGGCAGGATACTCATCGTCGACCTCCCCGTCCCCGTGCGGGTCCCCGGTCACCGAAATTCGATCTACTCGGCAAACCAGCGCTCCCGAATGGTGTCGCCGTCTATTCTGGCCGGCTGACGAGGCCCCGAGGCCTCGACCAGGGCCTGCCAAACAAATGCCCCCATCGACCGGCCCACCAGCACGACGAAGGTTTCACTTCCAGCGATGTCGTTCCGGATCACGGTCGCGTGCACGTTGGCCAATGCGGTCTGAGCGACCCGAGAATCCGGGAATGTCCGCCCTCGAAGGTCCAGCGCGGTCAGTTTGCCCAGCCAACGCCGGGACTGTTCCCCTCCGACCGCCAGGACGCTGAAGCCATGGGTCATGTCCGTGACCGTCATCCATTTCCCAGCCTGATCGTCCCCCAGTGAACCCAGGTTCGGCTCAATCGCGGCCTGATCCTGGCCGATCAGCAAGAATTCATCGGCTGCAAGCCGGGCCGCCCAGACCCCGCCCGGTTGGATCAACCCGCCCACACTCTCAGGGGCGTCCCCGAACGCGGCCCGCAGGCGGTCGGCGACGAATTCGCCACGCAGGTTGGCCACGCCCAAACCATGCAGGTCGGCCAGCCACTGCTTCTGACCCGGGATCGATCTGAGATCGGCTTCGAGTTCGGCGGATCGGGCGCGCTCGTCCTCAATGGGCGATCTGGCTGCTGCTTTTCCAACCGTCTGCAAATAGGACATGCCGCGCCTCACGCCCGCAAGCGGGCGCCCTCCGGATCATAGAAAGGCGTATCCGTCACGACGCCCTGCTGTAGATCGCTGTCAACTCGCACCAGGAACGGCGTCCCCTCTTCGGTCATTTCGGGAGGCAACCAGGCCAGTCCGATGACCTTCTCAAGCGTAGGACTCCAGCGAACGCTCGTGATCCGGCCGATGATCTCCAGCCCAATGGGGCCCTCCCCCTCGCGTACAATCTGGTCCGCCTCTTCGGGCAATGTGCCGTCGGGCATCTCAAAGCCCACCAGCTTGCGGGCCGGCCCTTTGCTCTTGGCCAGCTTCAGTGAGGGTCGGCCGATGAAGTCCCCCTTGCCCATCTTGACCGCCCATCCCATGCCAGCCTCCAGCGCATTGCTGAGGCTGTCCGTATCCTGGCCGACGATCAGGTGGCCCTTCTCCAATCTGAGAACCCGCTGTGCTTCTACGCCGAAGGGCCGGATTCCGAACTCCTCGCCGGCCTCCATGAGCGCTTGCCACACGTGCCGGCCGTAGTGGCTCGGCGTATGAATCTCGTAGCTGAGCTCGCCGGTGAAGCCGATGCGCAGGAGCAGAGCCGGCGCCCCTGCCACCGTCGCCTGGCGGACGTGCATGTAGGGGAAGTCATCCTTGCTCAGGTTGACATCTGTGGTGACCTTACGGAGGACGGCGCGCGCCTGAGGCCCGGCCAAGTTCATCGCCGCACGAGTTTCGGTGGCATCCAGCATATGCACGTCGAGATCCCAGCCGCTCTGAAGCCACCATTCACACCACTCATAAACGGACTGGGCTCCACTTGAAGTGGCGGACATATAGTAGAAGTCATCGTCGATGTGCGCCGTCACACCGTCGTCCATGACGACGCCTTCTTCGTTGACCATGACGCCATACCGGACCCGGCCCACGTCAAGCTTCTGCCAGCGGTTCGTATAGATTCGCTCCAGCAGGTCCGGCACGTCCGGGCCCCGCAGATGGAATTTGCCGAGTGTGCTGACGTCGATCAAGCCCACACGCTCGCGGACAGCGCGGACCTCCTCGCTCGGATCACCGTAGTGTTCGGGTCGCATCCAGGGCCCGGCGACCATCATCTTGGCCCCCTGCTCCCGATGCCAGGCGTCCATCGGCGTCAGCCGGACGGGATCCAACGCCGGTCCGGCCAGCGTTCCGAGCCGCACCGGGCGGATCGGCGGTCTTGAGGTGGTTGTCCCGATCTCGGCGACAGTTCGTCCGGTGTCATGGGCGGCGATTTGGGCCACGGCCGGGTTGCACATTTTGCCCTGACAGGGGCCCATGCTCACCGTGCTGTAGCGCTTGAGCAGTTCGGCGCTGTCATAGCCCTCTTCGACCGACTGCTGCAGATCCGCTCGCGTCACGTCCTCGCACAGGCATACGAATGGTTTCTCCGTTTCCAGCGAGGACACGGGCGGGATCGACCACGCGCTGTCAAGCTTGCGCGTGGCCGGGCCGCCAGCCAACTTGCGCAGCCTCTCGCGGTGGTGGGCCGAGCCAAACCCCTGATGAAGAGCGGCTTCAATACCGGCACGCTCTCCCTCGTCGACGATCCCATCCAGTGAGTGCGTGCCGGTGACCTCGCCGGCTGCGAACACCGCCTCCGGCAGGTGGTCCAGCCGGGCCTCATTTCGATTCGCGTCCCAGAAGAAACGGGCTCCAGCCTGGTACAGCAAACCGTTCGCAGGCGAGAATCCAGCCGACACGACGAGTACATCGCACTCCACGCGCTCCGGCTCCCCGCCGTCCTCGGGCCTCAGCCATACCGCTTCCACGCTGGTGCCGCCGTCGGCGTGCGACACGTCAGTCTGCCGGGCGATGCGGAGCCCGAGGTCGCGGAACCGCGCGCTCACTGCCTCCGGGACTGAGGCATGTGGCACCGCCACGACCGGCACGTCCACACCGGCCTGCACGAGGTCGAGCGCGGTGGACCAGCCGTGGGGGTGCGGGGAGACGACGACCGCCCTCTTTCCCGGGCGGACTCCCCACAGGCGCATAAGCCTCTGGGCCGCGCCGCTGACCAAGACTCCCGGCAGATCACTGCCGGGAAACAGAAGTGGGATTTCGATCGCGCCGCTGGCCACAACCAGGCTTCCAGTGCGAACTTTGTAAAGGCTGCCCTGATCGACAGCGGCGATCCAGTTGTGATCGTAAGCTCCAATGACGTTAGTCCTCTTGAGGACACGGATGCGCGGCTCACCTTCCACGGCTGAGACGAGTGAGCGGGCACGCTGCTCATCGACCTGAGCGAAGCCGTCCCATCGTCGGTAGAGCAGATGCCCTCCCAGCCGCTCGTTCTCGTCGATGAGCAGGACCTCGGCTCCGCAGGAGGTCGCGGCGAGGGCGGCCTTCAAGCCGCTCGGCCCACCGCCCACAACCGTCACGTCGGTGTGCAGGTATGAATGGGAGGACCGCCACGGCTCAGCGTTCGGATCGACAGCTCCCAGCCCTGCCGCCCGGCGCAAAACCTGTTCGTAGACCGGCCACAGCGCCTTGGGTCGCATAAACGCCTTGTAGTAAAAGCCGACGGGCAGGAACCGGTCGAGAGTCTCCACGAGGCGCATCGCGTCAACCGACAGGGAGGGCCAGCTGTTCTGCGACTCCACCACCAGCCCCTCTTCGACCGGGCACTGGCAGGCCCTCACATTGGGTTCATCGCCGATCTGGACCAGACAGTTGGGACAATCGCCGCTGGCGCACAGCATTCCCCGAGGGCGATGGTATTTAAATGAGCGGCTCAGTGTGCGTTGACCCGATGCCCACAGAGCAGAGGCGATCGTATCTCCCTGCAATCCCTCGAACTCACGGCCGTCGAAGGTGAACGTTAGGCTGTGCCCTCGGTCTAGACGCTCGTGCTCCTGCTTGGGCAGCCTCTGCACACGTTCAGCACCGGTCATCTCCATCGGGATGGCTACTCCTTCGGCCTCTGGTCCCAAAGGTAGGTCGCGTGGATGTCATGCTCCTTGGTGTGGCGTTCGCCGATAAACCAACGACGACAACCGAACCGATGGAACCACCACTCGCGCAGGGTTCCAAGGGGATTGCGCCGCATGTAGAGGTAGCGGGTCCAGTCGCGCAGCTCGGGATCGGGTTGCGGTCGCCTTTGAACCTCGCCTCCGTAGCGAAACTCGGTGACGTTGCGAGGCCCACAGTTTGGACACTCGAGCCGAATCATGGCCTCAACTCCAGTCCACTCGACATGCGGCAGCGCGACCCGTTCACCTCGTCACCTCAATGTCCCACCGAGGCGGCGCCCTTCTCGCCGACAAGTTCCAGTCCGTCGAAACGGGACCATCGGAAAGGCTCCAGTATTTCAGGGGTCCGGCCGGTTGCAATTAATTCGGCGATGCGCTTTCCCGAGACCGGTCCAGCTTTGAAACCGTAGGTCCCCCAGCCCACATCCAGCAGGAAACCGTCCACCGGTGTCAAGCCCATGATGGGGCTGTAATCAGGCGTCATATCGCAGATTCCGGCCCACTGACGCAGGACTTTGACCTGCGAGATGCTGGGCAGAAGCTCCAGCACGTGGCCGGCGAGGGACTCGAGGAACGTCGACGTGGACCGCATCGAATAAGACTGATAGGGATCAATCGCCGAGCCCATCACCAGTTCACCACGGTCGGTTTGACTGACGTAAACATGCAGCGAGCCTGAAACCACGACCACATCCAGAAACGGCTTCAGCGCCTCCGTCACGCAGGCTTGGAGTGGATGGGTGGTGACCGGCAGCGGAATCCCGACCATATCCGAGATCAACGTGCACCAGCCGGCCGTCGCGTTCAAAATCACTCCGGTCTTTACCTCGCCCTGATTGGTCTGCACGCCGGTCACTTCGCCCGCGTTCACTTGAATGCCCGTCACCTCGGTCTCCTGATGGATCTCAACCCCAAGGCGATCCGCCCCGCGCGCGTATCCCCACACGACCGCATCATGACGAATGATGCCGCCCGGAGGGTGGTACAGGGCGGCCAGGATCGGGTAGCGGGGATGATCACTGAGATCCAGCTCGGGGCATATGCGGGCGATCTCGTCGGGCCAGATCAGCCGACTGTCGACGCCCTGGATCTGGTTGACCTCCGCTCTCCAGCGCATGGTGCGGATGGCACTGTCGCTGTGGGCCAGCGTGAGATGGCCGCGCTGGCTGAACATCACGTTGAAGTCCAGATCCAGCGCCAGCTCCTCGTACAGCTTCACACTCTCGTCGTAAAATGTGACCCCCTCCGGAGTGAGATAGTTGGAGCGCACGATGGCCGTGTTGCGCCCGCTGCCCCCGCTGCCGAGGTAGCGCTTTTCCAGGACCGCGACATCGCGGATGCCGTGATCTCGAGCCAGATAGTAAGCCGCTGCCAGGCCGTGCACGCCACCGCCGATGATGACCACCTCGTAGCGCTCTTTCAGCTCCGGTTTACCCCACATGCGCTGCGGAGGTCCGCCGTTGAGGCCGTGCTTGATCAGTTCGAGCAATTCGGTCCCCGTCGAGTCACAGAATCGGTTCGTCCTTGGAGGCCTCGAGCGGTTGGGGCTCGGTGAGCTCCTGCCTCTCGGCGGACCTTACGGCCGCCAGACGGTTGATCTCCTGACGCATGATCCACAGACGAGCGTCCCTGATAATGGGAGCTTTGTAGCGCTGCTCAGCCACCCGCTTCAGGTCGACCTCGCCGAATACCATTCCCTCATTGTCGTATTCGGCCCGCACGATCTCGAGCCCGCTGGGATCGATAATTTCCGAGCCTCCCCAATACGGAAATTCGCCGTGCTCATTCCGGCGAACTCCCACCCGGTTCACAAACACAGTGTAGAAGCCGTTCATAGCGCTGTAGGCGCGGTTCATATGGCCCCAGGAGGCCGGGATGTCCAAGTAGTCGGCAAGTGTGCCCCGGGCGCTGGCCGCAGGGACGATCAGAATCCCGGCGCCGTCGAGGGCAGCGATATAGGGTGCGCCCGCATGCCAAACGTCGTTGCAAACGAGAACGCACACCCGGCCGAAGCGGGTGTTGAACGCCTGGAGGTTGTTCCCCGGCACATAGTGTTTGGCTTCTTCGAACACGGCGTAATTCACCAGCAGGAGCTTGCGGTGCCGGTACAGGAGGCGACCCTCCGCGTAATAGAAGGAGGCGTTGAATCGATTGTAGAGATTGCGCTTCCCACGTTCCACAAGACCGACGACGATGTCAATCTTGCGGCTCACGTCGTAGAGGGGTTTCAGCAGCTCATCATCCCGGTCGATGCCCACATCGGGCCCGTCCGGCCCCAATCTGTCGCCGGAGAGGCTGAGTTCGGGGAAGACAATCAGCTCGGCGCCTTGTTCGATCGCTCGCTGGATCCACTCGAGGTGTTTGGCGAGGTTGTTCTCGAGGTCGCCAGGGAGCGAGTCAATCTGAGCGAGGGCTACTATCACGCTGCAACCTCCATCATCCGATCTCGGCCAAATCCGGAGGCAACAGAATCTCGAAGCGTTCGCGGATCGCGGCGTCGGTGTCGGCGTCGAAATGTCCGGGGTGATGGGAGTCCAGGATCTCTCGCGCCCGGGCGCGCGCACGGTCTCGCATATCCAATCCTCCGGCCATCTCCCAATCTTCGCGGCGGGCGCGATTTCCAGTATGTGGGTAGTAATACTCGCTGTTCATCAGCTCCAGACTTTGCTGCGTGCCGAGAAAGTGCCCCTCGCCGCGGCAGACCTCGTCGATCAACTCGACCGAGAGAGTCTCATCGCTGACCTCGATGCCCCTGACCATGCGCATCACGCTGCCGTTGATGTCGTCGTCGATCACGTACTGTTCATAGGCCACACACAGCAGGCTCTCGAGCAGGCCAGCCGAATGGTGGATGAAATTCGAACCGGCCAGGGCCGCGGCGGTGCTGGTGATGCCCTTTTCGTAGCCAGCCTGGGCGTCGGGAACTTTGCTGTCGGACAGGGCCGAGGAGTTGTAAAGCGGCACGTTATAGAAACGGCCGAGCTGAGCACAGGCAGCGTGCATGAGCGCGAACTCGGGCGCGCCGCCGACGAAATTTCCGGTCCTCAGGTCCGCCACTGAGGGAACATAGCCCATCAGCACCCGCGCGCCGGGCTGCACAAGGTTGCACAAGACCAATCCGCTGAGCTCCTCGGCGTTGACCTGCACCAACGTCCCCGCCAGCGCGGCCGGCGAGGTCGCGCCGGCCTGGGGAGCGCTGGAGGTGGCCACGGGAACCCCCTGCCGCACCAGCTCGATAAGCACCTCGACGGTTTCCGGCGCATAGCGCAAAGGGCTCACCGTCCAACTGGCGACCAGCGAGACGATCGGCCTTTCTGCGTACTGCTCCTGACCGCCCGCGACCATGCGGGCCAGCTCGATCACCCGGCGCGCCGACTCTACGCTGTAAGCCTGAGTCATCACGTGCTTGGTCGTGTTGGCCAGCGCGGCGTACGTCTTGTTCACATCGAGCACTTCGGTCGGCACATCCCGAGCGACGACCGGCCTGAGATAGAAGTGAATATTGTCGAGAGCGTCGACCAACCGGGCGATCTTGGCGACGTCCTCCAGCCGACTGTCACGCACGTGGCCTTCCAAATCGAGCACTTTGACCGCCGCACCACCGGTACCCATGTAAACCCGATCGCCACCCATTTGCATGTCGTGGCGCTCGTCCTGCCCCGCCAACAGAAATTCGCTCGCGGCGGCCTCGATCGCATCCTCCACCATGGCTCTGGACAGGTACACGCGCTCCCCGTCAACTTCCACGCGAGCCCCCGCGTCGGCGAAAATCCGACGCGCTTCGGACTCGGGAACTTGGATCCCCGTCCCCTCCAGAACGTCCAGGGACGCCTCGTGAACGCGCTTGACCTCCGCCTCGCTGAGCGGCTTGAAGGCCTGGGTCGACGAACCGGCCGGCGCGACCGACGGCCGGGAGGCGGTGCGCCGCTGCCGGCGCCGACGTCTGCGCCGGGCCATCTAGCTCGGTCTTCCGTCGGTTGTGAACATCACGGTGCGGTCTCGGGTCGGCCGTTGGGAGGCTCGGCACTCGGGCTCAGAGGTGTGAATCGGAGAGGAAGTGGAAGTGGAGACGAGCGGCTGGGGGTTGTGTTCCGTTAGGATCATGGCCATCTGGCGACTCGGGCGCTTTCACAGCGAGAAGAAACAGCCCTCCCCACTTGATTCCCGCCCGGCCGCCTGACTTCTCTCAAGACGGGGAAGCTCTCTCGCGAATTGTCAAACATTGTAGATGCCAACAATGCCCAAATCCACTTGCGCTCGGTCCAATCATCCGGGCCGATTTTTGTGCAGTTTGCACAATCTAAAGTTCGTTCGCGTCATTTGTCCGCAGCCGGTGGGCCCGCAGGGCGATCGTCAGCTCGGCCTGATGTGCCGGATGGGTAGGGTCCAGATTCAAGACCTCCTCGATGCGCCGCAGGCGGTAGGCCAGGCTGTTGCGGTGAATGTTCAACTTTTCGGCCGCCGCCGACCGCTGGCCGCCTGCGTCAAGGAAGGCCTCCAGGGTCGACAGCAGCTCACCCTTTTGGGTCTGATCGTGGTCAGCGAGCGCGCGCACAGCGTGGAGGTAGCGGTTGCCCTCGAGGACCTCCTCAGGAAGGTGGTGGAGCCAATGGTACATCCCCAACGAGTGGAAGCTGTAGACAGCGGCCGGCCGGTTGAGCTCCTCGGCGATGCGGAGCGCTTCCGCCGCTTGACCGTAGCTCCGACTGAGATCCTGCAGGGAGTCAACCGAATTGCCGACCCCGACCCGAAGCGGTTGAGCCGGATGATCCATGGACTCTACCAGCCTACGGGCGAGCGGCACGCCCTGGGCCGGCCGGCCGCTCTGCAGCGCGACCACCACCCGGTCGCCCCGGGGGACGACGAGGGCGGGACCGTCGACCTGGTTCAGCCAGCGTTCAATCTTGCGCGCCAGCGAAAGCTGACTTTCGCCCGCGGGCGGTCGACCCTGAATAATCATCACCTGGTAAGGGCGATTGACATTGAAGCCGAGCTTATGGACTCGCTCAGCCAGGTCGGGCTCGGGCGCGCCGCTCAGCGAGAGCAGCTGATCGAGCAAGTCGCCGCGCAGACGGAGCTCGGCGTCCTGGACTTCCCGATTCTTGAGCATCAGCACGGCGGCCGCGGTGGCAGCATGATCGATGGCCAGTTCATCGAGTTCGTTGAGATCCCGATCACCGGCGATGATCCACACGTATCCGATAATGCGCTGGGCGACGATGATGGGGGCGACGATCCGCTCCATCGTCATGTCCAGGTCGGGCATCGGAGGCACCCGCATCGGCCCACGCTTTTCGAGCAGCTCATCGTAGATTCCCCGCTCGAGAAGCCGCTCGGCCAACTCCGGCGATGTGCGTCCTTCGGCCACGCTCCTCTTGCGCGCTTCATCGACGGGGCCGACGCGCGCGGCCGCCAGCACATCGAAAGCCTCGCTCTCGACCGCGATCGACCGCCCCAAGAACGAGGCCAGGGCGTCGGCGACACCTTGCAGCGTGTCGCCCGCGAGCACCAGCTTCATCAGCGAGCGGCGGATCTGTTCCGCCTGGGTCCGAAGGGCGTAGTGTTCATCGATGATCTTCGTAAAAATGGCTTCGGTCAGATCGATGAATGGGACATGACCGGGCACTTCGATGAGCGGGAACTCGCGCCCCTCAGCGGCGTCGAGCATACCCAGCGGGGCACGGTCGACTGCGGGACCCGTCGAGAGCACAAGCCCGGCCAGGCCTTTCCGGGACAGCCGAGTGATTAATTTCTGGCCGGATTCGGGATCTTCAGCTAACGAAAGACCCGAGGTGAGCAGCAGCTCTCCGCCGCGGGCCCAGTTGAGGCTGGGCGCGGGGATGTCGACGATGTGCACCCGGCGGATCTCATTGTCCAGGCCCGACGCGCCGGCCACCAGCTCCGCCTCGGCAAACGCGGGCAACTGCAGCGCGTCACGGACGGTCAGCATAGCAGGACCTCAAACGGCCTCCCTTCCTGCCCCCCAGATTACCAGAGAGGGCCAGTCCCGGAAAGCGATCGGTTTCCCGATCAAGCGCGCCGGACGCGTCCCGTCAGGAGCATGACGAGCGAACTTACCGACTCCGCTTCAGGCAGCCCTGCGACGGCACGCAGCAGCCCACCGCTTCGCTCCCGTCCGAGAACCGGATTTGCATATTGCAGGAACTTTTCTCTCACTTCCTCCTCGTTGAGGGGCTGCTCACGGCCTCCAGGGGCCGCCGTCGCCGGCGAAGCCAATTTTCTTCCGTCCCCAAGCTCAACTTCCACGCGAGCCAGAGCTTGTGGGGGAAACTGGGCCTCCAGCCCGGCGTCCTCGATCATGTGCACTTTCCCGGCGAGATCGAGCACCTGTTCGTTCAGAATGAACGGCTCTCGGACCTGCTCCGGTCCGAGCTTCCCGGCGATGATCGCCGCTGCGACGGGGTAGGGAAGACTGTACTGGGCCTCCTCAGTGTTCTCCGGCCGGCTGATCTTAAGCCGCGTCGCGGCCTCGAACGTGTGGACCCACAGCCTGTGGATGTCGTCGGGGGCGATATCGTGCTCACTCTGCAGGAGAAGCGCGGCGTGGATGGCGGGTTGTGCCCAGCGGCAGCAGGCATAGGGTTTCAGGTACAGCTCCCGCATCCGCCAGCGTGATCCCAGATCGACCCACAGCTGCGCCACACGGTCCTGCTCCACCAGGGCTGCGGGGGCACCGGTGAACCCCGCTTCGGCCAGCCGGGAAGCGTGCATCCCGGCCATGCTGCCCCACCCCGCGCCGTCTTTCAGCATCGAGGGATGGTCAATGCAGCGCATCATGGGCGAGCGGGGGCCGTGGTATTCAGCGATGCCGAGCGCGTGACGGGTGGCAGCCGGCGACAGCTCCGTCGCCCGGGCGGCGACCGCGGCCGCGCCCAAGCTGACCCAAGCCCCCGAGCTATGGTAGTCCCCGGCAGTCTCGTGGAGCGCGAGGGCGGCGCGCAGGGCCACCTCGTAGCCCATCACCAATCCGGACATAAACTCATCTCCCCGCCATTCGTGCAGCTCCGCGCAGGCCAGGGCAGCCGATAACACGCCCGCCCCGGCGTGGCCTTTGGCCAAACGGTGGCCGTCGTGGCTGTCCATGGCGTCGATGGTCATCCCGGTGGCCAGCGCAGCCCCGGAAGCGGTCGAGCGCAGGTGAGTGAACGGAACGGCCGCCTCGTCCCCCACGAACTCCGCCGCCGCGAACCTTTGCACCATCGTGGCCAGCGGCGTGGCCGAGCCTGCGGCCAGCGCGCCGAGCAGGTCGAGCAGGCTGCGCTGGGCACCGGCGCGCACGTCTTGCGGCACCTCCGTCCACTGAAGTTCGTGGATGAACGAGGTCAGACGGCCGGGATCGAATTGCTCCATACGCAGCCTCCTTCATGGCCCCTGAACAGTCAAAGGGCGGGGGCAACCGCCTCCCGCCCTTTGTTTGTCCGAGTGTTCGGATGAGCGTTACTCGCCTTCGAGCAAACCGTTCTCGACGAGGAACTCGCGGGCAACGGTGTCGGCCTCACGGCCTTCGCCGTCCACCTGCCAGTTCAGATCGCTCATCGTATCGCCGTCCAGCAGCGGCGCCAACTGGTTCAGGACATCGGCGACCTCGGGGTTCGCTTCCAGCACCTCACCCCGCACCACCGGAGCGGCCGGATAGGGAGGCCAGAAGTTCATGTCGTCTTCCATCACCCGCAGGTTGAAGCCGGCGATCTGGCCGTCCGTGCCGAAGCACGTCGTGACGTCAAATTCGCCCTCACGCAGACCGGAGTACTTCAGGCCGGGGTCGAGGCCGAACGTTTCTTCGAAGTTGAAGCCCCCGTAAGTCTCCTGCAGGCCGGGTAGGCCGTCGGATCGCTCCAGGAACTCCTGGGTCGCACCGAACTTCAGCTCAGGCGCCATCTCGGCCACGTCGCTGACCGTCTCCAAGCCCAGCTCCTGGGCCCGCTCTTCCGGCACCGCCAGGCAATACGTGTTGTTGAACGCCGCCGGTTGCAGCCAGGTCAGGTCCCACTGCTCCTGGTACTCCTCCGCGACGGTGTTATAGACGTCCTGCCCGGACATGCCGGACTCATATTCCTGTCCCAGGTGTGTAAGAAGCCCGGTGCCCGTGTATTCCGGATAGACGTCGATCTCACCGTTTACCAGGGCGTTGTGAGCCTCGGCCGAACCGCCGATGGCGGTGTACGAGGCGTTGAAGCCGGCGTCGTCCAGCAGCATCTCATACATGTTGCCCAGGATGTGCTGCTCGGTGAATTCCTTCGAACCGACCCTGATCTCGGTCGCTCCCCCACCACCGCCACATGCACTGAGAACCATTCCCAGGATGACGAAGAAACCGAGAACTAATCCTAGTCGCTTGCGCATTCTTCCTCCTCCTACGATTTCACCGTTTTCCAATTGAAAAGGTGAAGCCAATCGTTAGGTGACCTCCTAATCTTCCGGAACCACCTCCTCTCGGATTCGCTCTTGTTTTCAGGCCATTTCCTTCAGGTCGTGGCGGGCGCGGCTTCGACACCCGCCGGTTCAGGCGCCTCGGCTTCGGCCTCGTCCAGGCGGCCAAAGTAGATTTCGAGCATCCCGATCCCCGCCAGCACGAGAACGGAGATCAACTGCAGGTAGGCGCCGAACCGCAGAGGCCCCGAGCCCGTACCTGCCAAGATCAGCGGCACCAGTCCGACGAGCATCCAGATCGAGCCGACGAGCGCCGGGCCGCCGGACAGCAGTGAAATCGGCCACGGCTGACCCCGCTCACCGCTGCGGGGCCACATGGCCGTAATCAGACCGAGCACCAGCCCGGGCAGGCCAATGGAGCGGTAAGCGGCGTGCACGCCGGTGAGGACGACGGGGTCGCCCTCGGCGTTCACGAAGGTTTCCCAGGGCAGCATCGCACCGAAGATCAGCGGCATGACCGCCACCGTTGCCAGCAGCCCCAGGAACCCCCCGGACGTGCGCACCTTCTCCCCGACCTTGAGGCCCTTGGGTGTGGCCCAATTCTCCAGCCGACCGAACATTTCCTCAAAATACAGGGCCAGCAAGGTCGCCGGGATCGCTCCGGCCAACATGATGTGGTCTCTGGACAACGCATGGCCCTGCAGGATCAGATCGCCCAGGCCGCCGCCCCCGATGAACCCCGCCAGCGTCGCGCTGGCGACGACCACGACCGCCGAGGTGCGAATCCCGGCCATGATCACGGCGGTGGCGATGGGGAGCTCGACTTTCAGCAGGACCTGCAGGTCGCTCATCCCCATCCCGCGCGCGGCCTCGGTGATGCTCGGCGTGACCTGGTCGATGCCCACGGTCGTGTTGACCAGGACGGGCAGCGTGCCGATAAACACCAGCGCGAGGACCGTCGGCGGGGTCCCGATCCCCAGCAGTGGCAGCGCCAACGCCAGCACGGCCAAACTGGGGATCGTCCGCCCAATATTGCCCACATTGAGCACTGTCTTCCGCAGCCAACTCACTCGGGTGGCGATGATTCCCAGGATCACCCCCAGCAAAACCGAAATTCCCAGCGAAATAAAGGTCAGATACAGGTGCTGACTCAAGGCGTCGGTAAAGGTCTGCGATCGCTCAATCAGATAGGTGACCATGTCAACTAACATCGAGGACCTCCTACGCCTTCCGCAGAGTACGTTCGGCCCGACCAATCAGCTGGTCAAAGAGTACGGCAAGCGCGCTGGCTCCGACCGCGCCGGCGACGATCTTGTCGTTGCGGGTGCCGCCGGCGGACATGCCTTCGAAGATCAGATTACCTAAGCTGTCCGCCCCGAAGAACGAAGCCAGTGTGGCCAGACTGATGGTCGAGACCGTCGCGATGCGGATGCCGGCGAAGATGACCGGGAGCGCCAGCGGCAGCTCGATGCGCAGCAGGATTTGGATGTCCGTCATCCCCATACCGCGCGCGGATTCTATGATGGCGTCGTCCACCTCATCGATGCCCACCGCGGTGTTGCGAATGATCGCCAGCAGTGAATAGAGCGTGAGGGCGATGATGGCCGGCCTGAAGCCGATGCCCACGATGGGGATCATAATGCCGAACAGCGCCAGGCTGGGGATCGTGTAAAGCACGCCGGCCACCTTAATCACCGGATCGTACAGCAGGCGCAACCTCGTGATCAAAACGCCGAGGAAAACGCCGATCAGGGTGGCCAACAAGATGGTCACCAATGTGATGGCGAGATGCCCCAACAGGAAATCCAGCACACGGTCGGGCCGGCCGATGCCCGGCAGAAAATAGCCCAAGCCTTTCACGAAATCGATGGCGAACTCGTAAAGGTTGACTAGAAAATCAGCCATCGGCGGATTCACTCCCCCCCACGGCCGGAGTCTTCGATCAGCCGCTGGGCGTCGCTGGCGGTGACGATCCCACGGAACTTGTCGCCTTCCAGGACCGGCATCACCGACACGCCGTAGCTGAGCATCTCCGAGAAGGCGTCCTTCATCGTCGCCTCGCCCTCGGTCGAGGCGATGATGCCGCGGTGGATGTCTCCGGCCCGCTGCTCCGGATTCTCCTGGGCGGTCTCCCGACCGATATAACCCAAGAGCCGGTCCTCGTCATCGAGGACCATCAGCGAATTGACCCCCTCGCGACGCATACGCTCGGCCAAGTCCATGCCCAGCTCGTCGTGGCGAGCGCCCCGCTCGTTCTCATGCAGGACGTCCTCCACCCGCACCAGATTGAGGCGCTTGAGGCCGCGGTCGGCGCCCACGAAGTCGGCCACGAATTTGTTCGCCGGCGACGCCAGAATGGTCCCCGGGGAGTCGAACTGCTCGACGATTCCTCCAACCTGCAGGATGCAGATCAGCGTGCCCATCTTGATGGCTTCATCGATGTCGTGGGTGACGAACATGATGGTCTTCTTGATGCGCCGCTGCAGCCGCAGGAACTCGTTCTGGAGGCGATCGCGGGTGATCGGATCGATGGCGCCGAACGGCTCGTCCATCAGCATCACCGGCGGGTCCGCCGCCAGCGCCCGACAGACGCCCACCCGCTGGCGTTGCCCGCCCGAAAGTTCGCGCGGAAATCGATGGCGAAACGAGCCGGGGTCCATCCCGACGATGTCAAGCAGCTCATCGACGCGATCATCGATCTTCGAGCTCGACCAGCCCAAGAGCTTGGGTACGGTGGCGATGTTGTCCCGGATGGTCATATGTGGGAACAGACCGATCTGCTGGATCACGTACCCGATTTCCCGGCGCAGCTCGACGGGATCTCGATCGAGGATGTTGGCGCCGTCCAAATAGATCTTGCCCCCCGTGGGCTCGATCAGGCGGTTGACCATCTTCAGGGTCGTCGTCTTCCCGCAGCCCGACGGGCCGATGAGCACACACGTCTCGCCCTCGGGGACTTCGATGCTGACCCCCTTCACGGCTGGCTCCTTCTGGCCGGAGTAGATCTTGGTCACGTTTTCGAGTTTGATCATGCGGATGACCCTTCCTTCGGTTCCACCCGTCGCCCAAGGGGACCGGGCGCGGGGCGCGCATCACCCTGCCGACGGCCTGCTCACCATGTGGGATGAAGATCGGGTCGAACGCTATCCGCTGTCGACCCTTACGGTTACTTGTTGTCTACCAATGGATTGAGGTGAGTGGGCGACGACCCCGTCCAAGGAGCGCGCCGGCGACTCGCATCCACAACTTCGCGATGCTCAGCAGTTCTCTGGGGTGAGAACCGCCAGGGCAGCTGACGATCCGTCTTACCGGCCCGGTGCGCGCCGCCGTCTCCTCCCACCGGGTTTCTCGTTAATTGCCCTAATCCTATCATACGGCCACGCATTGTGATCGAAATCACAACACCTGGCCGCGCCGCTGGCGCTCGGCGCTTCGCCGCCCGCGGCCTCAAACCCGCTGCGGTTCGAGGCGGGCCTGAAGTTCGGCGCCGAACTCGGCGCCCAAGAAGAGGATCAGGCTCGAAAAGTAAACCCACAGCAGGAGCACGATGACCGAGACCAGCGAACCGTACACAGCGCCGAAGCGCTCCAGGCCTGTGCTCAGATACAGGCCGAACCCCGCCTTGGCGATCTGCCACAGCAGCGCAGTGAATGCGGCCGCGGCCAGCGAGGCCCGCGGGTCCACTTTGCGGTTGGGTAGCCACGTGTAGAGGATCCAGGTCAACACGACCGTAATCCCGAAGTCCACTGCGGTGTTGACTGACCGCTGGGCCAGCGGCGTATAGGCTGCCAGGTCGAATGCGAGCAGCGTCCCCGCCAGGCTCGAGAAGGTGAACATGATCGCCAGCATCAGGACCGAAACCAGGCCGATCAGCCGGCGCCGCCACAGCGAACGAGGGCTGGCCTCCCAGATCACATTGAAGGTCGATGACAGGACAGAGAACACCGCCGACGCCGTCCACACTAGTCCGATCACGCCGGCTACCCCGAATGAAGTGCTCGAGTCGATCGTCCGCTCCAGCAGGTCGATCGCGGGGTCGGCCAGCTGCGGCACCGCTCGCGCCACATAAAGGGCGAGGGCGTCACGGATCCCGCCCGCTTCGATCACCACACTGGCAACGAAGATCAGGAACAGGAGCAGCGGGAAGACGGAGAGCAGCGCGTAGTAGGCCATCGCCGCGGCCCGCATGCCGCACTCATCCTCCCCGAACTCCCGCACCGTGTCCGCCACCAGTTCGACAGGTGGGTGCAGCCAATCGGGCGTCCATCGTTTCAGCCTGTCCAACTCCGCCTCCTGGAATGATCGCGTAAAGACCGCATTATACGCATATGCCCGGCGGCTGATAACATCAAAACAGATGATCGTTCACCGCTCCCTGTGAAAGAAGAGAATCGATGCCCGCAAGGACTGTTCGCCTGGGGGAGCCAGCGCCGGAGTTCGAGCTTGATTCCCTTTCCGGCCGCCGCTTCACACACAACGACCTCCTCGAGCGCCCCACACACCTGCTGATGCTGCGCCACTTGGGTTGACTTCCCTGCCGGGATCATGCGGCGCAGGTCTGCGACCGCCGGCAGGCTATCGAAAGCCTTGGAGCGCAGGTCTGGATCGTGAGTTTCACCGACCGGCAGGACTGGGCCCAACGGTGGGTCGAGGAGACCTGTTCCGCCTACCCGTTCTTGATGGATCCCCAGAGGCAACTGTATCGCGCGTTGGGCCTGGAGCGGTCGCTGGCCCGATCTTGGAACCTGAGAACCTTGTGGCACTACGCGCGGGCCTTTCTTTCCGGCCAATCATTGAAGCCGATTCGAGGGGATTCTGCGCAGCTGGGCGGTGACTTCGTGTTCGACGGTCGAGGGGTGCTACGTTACGCCCACCGCAGTCGCGATCCGGTGGACCGGCCGCCGGTCGACGAAGTGCTTCGGGCGCTGAGGTCGGCGCGTTAAATCAGCTTCCGGGAAGTCCTTTGGACTTCCCGGAAGCTACTACTATTCGTTAAACAGCTCGCCCACTGAGCGGCCTTCGTGGGCCCGCAGGATCACTTCACCGAGCAGGGGCGCGACCGAAAGAACCGTCATGTTGGGCAGCCGCTTTTCCTCAGGGATCGCCACCGTGTTGGTGGTGACGTACTCCTTGACCGGGAGCGGCCTCAAGCGCTCAATGGCCGGCGGGACCAACAGTCCGTGAGTGAAGGACAGATAGACGTCCCGCGCCCCGTGCTCCTTGACGATCTCGACCGCCTCGCACATCGATCCGGCGGTGAGCACCTCGTCGTCGACGATCACTACGTCTTTGTCGCGAACCTCGCCGATAAGGGTTCTGGCCACGGCCCGCGGGTCGTCCCCGCGGCGGCGCTTCTCCACAAAGGCCAGCGGAGTTCCCAGCTTGGCGGCGAAATTGCGGCCTTTCTTGGCAAACCCCAGGTCGGCGGTCGCGACCACGGTCTTCTCCAGCTCCTTCATCACAAAGTAATCGCTCAGCTGGTGGAATGCGGTGAGAACGTCACCGGGGATCGAGAAGAACCCCTGAATTTGACCGGCGTGCAGATCAATGGTCATATAGCGGTCGGCGCCGGCCACCTCGATCATATCGGCGAGCAGGCGCGCGGTGATCGGAACCCGGGGCTGATCCTTCTTGTCCGAGCGGGCGTAGGCCATGTAGGGGAACACCGCCGTGATCCGACCGGCCGAGTCGCGCTTGACCGTATCGATCATGATCAACAGCTCCATGATGTGCCGGTTGACCGGTGGGGCCATCGACTGGATCAGGTAGACGTCTTGACCGCGCACGCTTCCGTGCAGTCGCGCAAACAGATTTTCGTTGGGGAATTCGACCAGATCATAGCCGCTCAGCGGGATCGAAAGGTATTCGCTGATTTCTTGAGCCAAATCTTGCGATCCCGAACCCGCGAAAAGCTTGATGTCACCGTATCCGAACATCGACTTGCTAGCCTTTCCTCCCCGTGCCCTCTTTCCCATCCGCCGTCCGCGGCCGAGAGATCGGTTCGGTACAGCAGCAGATCCGTTTCCCCATCCCCCGGCGCAGAGCCCTCGTCACCCCACCCGGGCGTGCCGATTCCCGACGCCGCCCAACACACAGGTCCGGCGCTCGCCCACGGTCGGTCACCGCTCGACCTCCGGCGCCAACAGCGCCTCAACCGCCTGGCGGGGGGACTGCTCCCGCCGCACGACCCGCTCCAGCGTCTGATCGAGAAATCCGTGGGGTTGGGACCGCAGAAAGCGCTCCGTCAGCTCATGGCGCAGCAGGTCCATCAGCTGAGAGCGTAGCCGCTCGCGATCGCGCACCGCGTACTCGCCGGACTCCTTCAGGTACGCCCTGTGCCGGGCGATGGCGCCAGCCAATTCCTCGACTCCTTCGCCTTCGGTGGCCACCGTCTTGAGCAGCGGCACCTGCCATTTGGGCCGCTCAGAACCCTCGCCCCGGCCTTCCGGCGCCATCCTGAGCGCCGATTGAAGCGCAGCATAGGCCCTGTCGGCGCCCGGCAGCTCGGCCTTGTTCAAGATCAGAATGTCGGCGATCTCCAAAACCCCCGCCTTGATCGCTTGAACCTCGTCGCCCAGGCCGGGAGCATCGACCACCAACGTCGTGTGGGCCGTGCCGGCGATTTCCACCTCGGATTGGCCGGCGCCGACCGTCTCAACCAGGATGAGGTCGAATCCGGCAGCGTCCAACACCAGCACAACCGGCCGGGTCCGACGGGCCAATCCGCCGCGGGCGCCTCTGGTGGCCATCGACCGGATGAACACGTCGGGGTCGCCGGCCAGATCGCGCATGCGGATCCGGTCACCGAGGATGGCACCGCCGCTGAATGGGCTGCTGGGATCCACGGCCACCACGGCCACGCGCACCGGCTGCCGGGCCTCTTCCGTCGGACCCAACCCGACGCGGCGGATGTGACGGACAAGTTGGTTGACCAGAGTGGATTTTCCGGTGCCCGTGCCGCCGGTGACCCCGACGATATGGCCGTCTCCAGTGTGAGGGTAGAGTTCGCTGAGCGTGGTTTCGCCGGCTTGATCGCCGTCCTCGATCCGGCTGACCAGTCGGGCGAGTGCCAGCCGGTCGCCGGAAAGAACCCGCTCCGCGAGGCTCATCGGCGAGATCTCACTGCGTCTTGGCGGGCCGCCCGGTCGCGGCTCGGCGAAACGCCCCGATGACCTTCTCCGTGCTGGTCCCGGGCCCGAACACCTCCCACACGCCGGCTTCTTTGAGCAGCGGCACGTCTTCATCCGGGATGATGCCGCCGACCAGGACGGGCAATCCCTCCTGGCCCTGCCCGGCGAGCAGGTCGAGCAGGCGCGGCACCAGCGCCATATGGGCACCGGAGAGGATGGAAAGCCCGACCGCGTCCACATCTTCCTGCAAAGCCGCTTCAGCCACCATTTCTGGCGTCTGCCGCAGGCCAGTGTAGATCACTTCAAACCCGGCGTCGCGCAGCGCCCTGGCGATCACCTTGGCACCGCGGTCATGCCCGTCGAGGCCGGGTTTGGCGATCAGAACGCGCGCGTTTTCGCCCGCCATGCTCTCCTTCTCACCTCCATTCGTGATCCGGGACGCGATTATACACCAGGGGCTTCTGCCGGCCATCGGGCGCCCGGCCGGGGGGAGGAGGGCATTGCACGGGGCGGTCAGGCTGATTGCGCTGAGCAAATACGGCCTTCGGCCCCTGGCTTTTGGCTTCTAGCCGCTGGCAACTCTCATCCAGCAGCGAGTAACTAGCACTTTCCCCGCTTCCCAGTCTCTAGTCTCTGAACCCTGGATTCACCACAGAGGGCGCAGAGAACACAGAGTTTTTCTTTTAGCATTTCCTGGAACGCTGATGGTGTATGGTCGTCGCGCTGAGGGATGATGGGCGAACGGTCCGAACTCCGGGTCCCGGATCGCGGGGCTGCAGTCTCCAGTCTCCAGTCAACCAATCACCAGATACCGGTAAGCACTTGCCAAACCAAATAACTCCAAGACACCAAGACTCAAACGAACCCTTTGTGCCTCCTTGAATACCCCATTTGTGGCCTTCGTGTCTTCGTGGTTAGCCTCCCGGATTCCCAGTCTCCAGGCTCCAACCCGTGGCCAGCTTCCGGCAGCAATCACAACCATCCTCCGGGTGCGCTCAACGCCCATCCAGGGGCGGCCGGTACATGCCCATTGCCTCTCGCACGATCGCCATCGTCTCGGCCGCCTCGTGTCGCATGCGGCGGGTGCCCTCGGCCACGATGTCGTCCACGGTGTCGGGTTCGGCGGCGTAACGGCCGCGCCGCTCACGGAGCGGCTCCAGGAACTCGTTCAGCACCCGGGCCAACTTCTCCTTGACCTCAACGTCGCCGACCTTGCCCTTACGGTAGCGCGCTTTGAGATCCTCCACCTCGGCTGGGTCGTCGTTGAAGGTGTCGTGGTAGATGAAAACCGGATTGCCCTCGACGCGCCCTGGGATATCGGCTCGCACTCGTTGGGGATCGGTGAACATCCCCATCACCTTCTGCTTGACCGTTTCTTCATCGTCCGAAAGGAAGATCGCGTTGCCGGCCGACTTGCTCATCTTGCCCTGCCCGTCAGTTCCTACCAGTGTGGGCACGTCGCCGATGAGCGCCTCCGGGACCGGGAACACTTCGCCGTAAAGCGAGTTGAAACGGCGCGCGATCTCACGCGTGACCTCGACATGGGACTCGTTGTCCTTTCCCACCGGGACTAGATGCGCCCGCGGCAGGAGAATGTCGGCTGCCTGCAGAACGGGATAGCCGAGCAAGCCGAATGGAAACGCCTCCAGGTTGGCGTCGCGCGCCATGTCCTTCAGGCTCGGGAGACGCTCCAAGCGCGGCACGGTGACCAGCATCTCGAAAATCAGGTTGAGCTCATAGGTCTCCGGCACCGCCGACTGAAGGAAGATGACACTCTCTTGGGGGTCCACGCCGATCGCAAGGTAGTCGAGCACCATCTCGCGCACGTGCTCGCCAATTTGATCGATCGCCTCCCGATCGGGCCGTGTGGTCAAACTGTGCAGGTCGGCGATGATAAAAAAGCACTCGTATTCGCCCTGCAGACGCACCCGATTCTCGAGGGAGCCGACGTAGTGACCGATGTGCATCTTGCCCGATGGTCGATCCCCGGTGAGTATTCTCTTATCCTTTGACATAACTCGAGTCTCCTGGGGCGAAGCTTGTGCCCCGCCGTTAAAAGAAAACAGCTCGTCCCGTTGGGGACGAGCTCCAGCCCGCGGTGCCACCCCGCTTGAGCGCCAAACGGCGCCCCACTCTGCGCTCCCGCCCGTCAACCGCCGGGAGCGGGCCGGTTAACGGCGGCCAAGCCGGTACGGCCTACTGGGCAACGAACGTTGTCGCTGTCTCGTTCGGCCGTCAGCTCCGGGACCCATTCACTGCCGGCGTACGCACGGGTTCTCAGCTTGCCCCGCTCTCTGGGACGCCAGCCGGCGGCTACTCTTTCCCTTCTACGCTTTTGAATGCAGCGCTGATTCGATTGTCAGTTCGAGTATCGACTCGACTCCGTGGCCGGCCAACAGACCGCTTCAACTCGG
>CAZFCJ010000037.1:0-28485 GCA_964517315.1 uncultured Anaerolineaceae bacterium
CGAGTGGCTCAAGGGCAAAACCCGGTGCCACTTCTGCGCTGAATGGATCGGCCCCGACCAGGACCTTTGTCCGTACTGCAAGAGCGATCTTACCGAGCTGGCCGAAGGAGGACCGGCGGACGACCCGCCAGCCGACCTGCCCTCGGTAGAGGAAGACCTCGACTTCCTGCGGCGGATCGTGGGAGAAACGGACATATCGATTCCCGAGGCCACGAGTGAGCCTCCCCCGAACCCGGATGAAGACCCCTCGACGGTGCCCCGCCCCGAACCGTCGCAACCTCGACCCGAGCCCGCCTCAGCGCCTCGGACGGCGCCGGACGAACCTGAGATGCGAAGCGAAGCCGAGATAATGGCGGGAGAGCCCCAGCTCCGGACCGAGCCCGAGTTTCAGGCGCGCGCTCAGGAACCCTACGGAAGCTCGCCCTGGTCCGACTCCACTGAGGAGGATCCGCTGCGTGCCGATCTGCTCGATGAGAGTGAATCCGGTTCCAACATCGCGCTGCCGGACAGCCTCGAGGACTTCCCGCTGCGCCGCCTGGCGCAGATTGCAGCCGTACTCATTCTGCTCCTCGCCGGCGCGGGAGGCGCGGTCGCGCTCGCCAGGCGCTACCAAGGGGGCGTGGAGTTGCCGCAGCTTGCGGCCGCCGGATCCACACCCACCGCCACCGCCACGCCGACGCCCGTACCGACGGACACGCCCATTGCGGTCACGCCCGAAGCCACGCCGAGCCCGACCGCCGCCTCTCGGCAGGCGGGCTCATGCGTTCAATGGGACGATGTCACGCTGGATCAGGCCGGACAAGAGATGTGCGTCTACGGGACGGTGAAAAGATGGTTCGCCACCAGCGAGCTGCCGTTCGTCGCCATCTTCGCCGAAGAACCGGGTACATTCGCATTCGTCGATCGCACGGGCCCGCAGAGTGATGTTCAGCCTGGTGACTGTATCCGCGGCGACGGGACCGTCGAAGTCATGAGTGCCACGCGACCGTACATCGATTTGAACGGCGAAATCCTAGCCTGCCCGGATTAAAGCGGTAGCGTGACTAGCCTCCCATAAGCTTGACGTAGACCTTCCTTTGCCGGGGACCGTCGAACTCGCAGAAAAACACCCCCTGCCATGTCCCCAAGACCATCTTGCCCTCTTCCACGATGACCAACTCGCTGCTGCCGACCATCGTGCTGCGCGTGTGGCTTGAGCTGTTCCCCTCGCGGTGCTTGTAGTACGGCTGTTCCCACGGCACCAGGCGCTTCAGATCGGAATCGATGTCTTGAGCCACGGTCGGATCGGCGTGCTCATTGATCGCGATGCCCGCTGTGGTGTGGGGCACGTAAAGCGCGAGGAGACCATCCGTGAATCCCGCCTCGCCGATCAATTTCTCGACCTCACCCGTAATGTCCACCAGCTGTTCGCGCCTTTGAGTTTTCACGCTTAACGTGTGCATGAACCGCTCTCCATTTCAACGGGGTCTCACCTTCGCAGTGTAGCATTCAGCGGCCCGTCTATAATGGGTTGATCGGGACACCGAGAACGCCTCAGGGAGCCGCGTGATCGTCCAGATTTACGCCTTTACGAACGTGAAAGACGCGGTGCAGGCCGTCGAGCTCGGCGTGGATCATATTGGCTTCGTTGCCGGCGACTACGGGTTGGTTCACGGTGAGCTGACATTTCGCGAGGCCAAAGCCGTCCGCGCAGCCGTTGCCGCCGAAGCCAAAGCGGTCGCGCTTACGATGGCCACCCATATTGATGAGATCGTGCGAATGGCCGAGTCCGTTAAGCCCGACATGGTGCACCTCTCCAGCGACCCGATGCAGGTTGATCGAGAAACGATGCGCGCCCTGCGCGATCGGCTGCCCGCGGGCACGAAGTTGATGAAGGCGATCCCCATCGGCGGAGAGGAGTCACTGCCGATGGCGGAGCGGTTCGCAGCTTTCACCGACTACCTGTTGCTGGACACAAAGGTTGAGGGGATGCCCGGGGTCGGCGCCACCGGGGCCACCCACGACTGGCGTATCAGCCAGGCCATTGTGCAGAAGGTCCAAACGCCAGTGATCCTTGCGGGTGGTCTCAGCCCTGAGAACGTGGAGGCCGCGATCGAAATCGTCCGACCGTGGGGAGTCGACAGCAACACCGGCACGAACGAGGGCGACGACCCCGTCGCCAAGGACTTGGAACGCGTGGCGGATTTTGTAAGGGCCGCCCGGCGCGCGCTGACAAACCAAAGATGAGCCCTCCAGGGAAAATCTTCCTCCTCGGCGACCTGAATGTCGACGTGATCCTGCCCATCGAGGAGTATCCACCGCCGGGCGGGGATGCCCGCAGCGAAGGTATGGTCATCGAGTCCGGCGGTTCGGCAGCCAATGCAGCGGTCGTGCTGGCCAGACTGGGCCGCTCCCCGGGCCTGCTGGCTCAAGTCGGTGACGATCGGTGGGGGGAGCTGGCGACGGAGGCGCTCCGCGGCGCGGGCGTATCGACAAGCCATGTGCAGCGCTCGCCGCAGGGGCAGACCGGACTGATGTTCGTACCCGTCACGCCGGACGGCCAGCGGACTTTGTTCGGCCGCCGAGGCGCCAACCGGGGCCTACATATCGACGGGCTGCCGGAGGCGGAACTCACCCGCGCCGAGGGGCTTCACCTTTCCGGCTACGCCTTCATTGAGGCCCAGCCGAGGGAGGCGTCCTTCCGCGCCCTCGAACTCCTGGCCCAGGGTGACGGCATTGCGAGCCTTGACACTGCATATGAGCCCCCATTCGCTGTTGCGGAGCCGCTGCGGCGCGCGCTTCCGCGGCTCACTCTTCTCATTTTGGGAGAAAATGAGGCGGAGGTCCTCAGCGGCCGCACCGGACGGGACTCGGTTTCCTGGCTGCTCGAACAAGGCGTCGGCACGGTGGCGCTCAAATTAGGGGCGCGCGGCGCTCAGATTCACCAACCCGGTTCCACCTGGGAGCTCCCGGCCTTCCCGGTGAAGACGGTGGACACGACCGGAGCCGGTGATGCGTTCAGCGGCGGCCTCCTTCACGGATTCTTGGCCGGTCTCTCCCCACCGGCGGCCGGCCTGATCGGTGCAGCCTGCGGCGCCGCGGCCACTACAGTCTGGGGGGCGGGTGCGGCTTTCCCTTCCTTGACATCCGTCCAAGTGATGCTGAAGGGGAGCGAATCCACGCTCAACGCGGCGCTTCATTCCGCCCTTTCCGAAGCGCTGAGTCTCCTTGAGAAGAGGTAAATACGGATCGATTGATGTGAATCTTCGCAAGTGTAGGCTCATCGCAAAGTGCATATTTTAAGTTATGTGCTAGTATTACACTGACCAAAGCGAAGGGAGCTTTGGTCGTTCATAAATAATCTTCATTATTGGATTGGACAATTCTTAAGATGAGCTCATTGCTCAACATGCTACGGCGTATCTTCGGGAGCCAGCCCGAGGAGAGGTCTCCGCGCCGCTCTCAAGTTAACCGTCCTGAGCCGACGAGGGCGGCCCCCACTCGCCGATCGGCAGCCCCCACACAGCTAAGGCGCACCCGCCCCGGCACCAAGGCCTCGACCCGGCGCAACGATCGCGTCGACCCCGCCGCCAAGACCATCATGAGCGGGCCGAGGCCGGCGGAAACGGCCCCGAGCCATAAGGATGTCGACGAATACTTGGAAAAGATCGAAAAGAAGATCAACCGCCTGGCCGAGGAGTTCGCTCAAGGCACGGTGAATCGGGAGCAATTCCAGCAGCTGTTTGAACACTACCGGCAGGAGCGGACCTCCATCCAGATGTGGAAGGAGTCGGCCGAGGGGTCCCGAGACTGGCGCGAAATCTCCAACGAAGGTGAAAGCATCGTGATCCGGACCAAGCACAGCGCGAAGGTGCTCGGCTACGCCATCTATGCCAACGAATCAGGGATGCCCCTGACCACGATTGGAGACTTTGAGATCGACGCCGATTTGGCCGTGCCCATGCTCTCATCCTACCGCTCGGCGGCGAAGGAGATCTTCGGGGGGGAAATGCGCTCGACCGAAATCGAAGGTGGAAAGTGGCTGTGTTTCGTCCCTGGCTCTTCGACGACAATGCTGGCCCTGTTTACCCTCGAGCCGGCAGCTCGCCAGCTCAAGATTATGGAGGACTTGCATCGCTTGTTTGAGAAAGCCAATCGGCGGCACTTGGCGGACGATCCGATCGACCCAGAGGCGTTAGCGTTCCCCCACGCCTCCTACCTGGGGCGCCTACGATAGTCACCGCACAGCCTCTATGACCAGCCTTCCGGTCCTCAAAGTCGTGGTCGCGGGCGACGGAAACGTGGGGAAAACCTCACTGATCCGTCGCTTTTGCGAGGGCCGATTCGAACAGTCTCGGGTGGCCACGATCGGAGTGGATTTTCAGACCCAGCGCGTCCACCTCCCTGACGGAGCCATCAAGCTCTCCATCTGGGATATGGCCGGCCAGGAAAGGTTCCAGGTGATGCGCGAGGGATTCTACCGTGGCAGTCTCGCGGCCGCCCTGGTCTACGACCTGACAGAGCCCGAATCGCTGGCCCATCTGGAGCGGTGGCGGGGCGAAATCATGGAAGTCGTCCCGAACTCACCACAGCTCGTCGTCGGCAACAAACGCGACCTGGTCCCGGATGCCTCTCTCACGGCAGGGGAGCAGTTCGCCGAGAGGATTGGCGCCAAACACCTGGTCACAAGCGCACGGACCGGGGAGGGCGTTCAGCGATTGTTTACCGGTCTGGCGTTCTTGGCCTCGCGCCGTTCCCGCAGCCGCAAGCGACAGAAGTAGCCTCGGCTTCACCCGTTCGGCCCCACCGGTGTGCCAGCCTCCGCGTTCGAATTCCATTCTGACTCATTTCACGGAGATTCAACTCTCGGTCCCCTGTCTGGTCTCAGGATTACCCGACCTTGGAAGTGAGCTCCGCTGCGGGCTCCTCGTTGCCCTCGCTGAGACGGGTCCGGTGGACCCAGTAGACGCCCCCCAAGACGGCCAGGCCGCCCAGCACTTGCAGCGCGCTGAACCGCTCCCCCAGAATCGGTCCGGCCAACAGCGCCGTGACCACAGGCTGGCCCAATAGCGTAGGCGAGACGACCGAGGCCGGCAGATGCCCTTGCGCGTAGTTGATCGCCAACCAACCTACGACCTGCGGACCGAGCGCCAGCGCGATTAAGTACAGATAAGTCGCCTTCGAATAACCGGTCAGCGGCGTTCCCAACGCCAGGTTCAAGCTCAGCAATCCGGCCGCGTTCGCGGTCGAGGACAGCCAGAAGTAAGCCAGCACGCTGAGCCTCTGCCGGCCCCTTTGCGTGACCAGAAAATAGCCTCCGTAAAATACCCCTGCCACAAGTCCGAGCAGCGTGCCGAGGCCCAGCTCCAAGGATTCCAGCGCGTCCACGCCCAAGACGAGCGCGGCGCCGCTGAGCGCGAGCGCCAGCCCGGCCCAAAAGCCTCGACCCAGTTGTTCGCGGAAGATCAGGAGAGCTCCCAGCCCCACCCAAAGCGGCGCCGTGTTGGCCAACAGCGTCGGATTGGTGGCTCCGCTCAGCATGACCCCGGTCGTCCACGCCGCCAGGTCACCGGCGAACAGCAAGCCGCCGAACACGGCTAACAGTACACCTTTGCCGCCTGGCCGTCCGCGGCGGTTCAGCTCGAGAAAGAAAGCGGGGGCGACGACTACGACCGCCAGCGCGACCCGGTACCAAGCGGCGACCGTGCCAGGCGCCCCGGCCAGACGAACCAGGATCGCCGAAAGGCCTAACAAGGTCAGGCCGCCGATGAGCGCTATGTAAGGGAGCAAAGCGGGTGATTGTCGGCGCAGCACGGAGTTGATGATAACCGCAGCGGACTTCGTCCGTAAAGCCGGTCCTGATTCTCAGCTCTCCTGCAGAGCGGCCTGACCAGGCTTCAAGCTGAGTTGGATCGGCGATTCCCTGGCGCGAGGTGCAGCCGGAGCGGTTATGATTGACCCGTCGATCCAGCAGGAGGGCACTGCCGGCATGGCGATCCCCATTGTGATGCTCAGCGATAATGGCATCGAGCCCGCGCCCTATCGCGCCGAAAGCCTGCGCGAGGCGGCGCTGATGGAACGGCCGGGGGTCTACACGGTCACCCGGACCTACCCTCGCGTACGGGCCGTGCTCTTGGATGCGCACCTGGATCGGCTCGAGGAATCAGCCCGTCTCGAGGGCATCCCCGTCAGTTTCGATCGCGAGCGGATTCGAAGAGGATTGCGCCAACTGCTTGAAGACAAGGATCACAAACAGACCCGGGTGCGCCTGACCGTCACCCGATCCAATGTCAATGGAGTGATCTTGGCCCTTGAACCAGTGTGACGAGTGGGTGACGGCCCACCTCGGGCCGATCTAGCCGGGCTCCTTGGGAAGGGCTCATTCATGAACTACGGAGGACAGCTATGACAGGCCCCACCCGATTCGAACGCCTGCCCGGTGTGCTGATCGGCATAGGGGTCCTCGCTTGGGTGCCCTACTTCTACTTTCTGGCAGTGGGGGAGCGCCCCTCAATCCTGCCCTATCTTGCGGTGCACCTGGCGGGCGTCCTCTCCGGCGCCTGGCTTCGACGGAAGTCCGCTTCGAACGACCAGCCAGGCTTCGGAGCGCGCCGGAAAATCGTAGCCCGAATTTTGATCATCCTCGGTGTGCTGGCCTGGGCACCCTACTTCTATCTGAATGAAATCGCGCTCCGGCCTCAGCCCCTGGGACCTTACCTGGCAGCCCATCTCACCGGCGTGCTGGGCGGGGCTGCGCTGCGCCTTAGCCTGGAAGTTCAAAAGTTGTGGGCGCGCCGGAACTCCCCCAACGAGTAGATTTAATAGCGGGAAACGGGCGCGAGCTGGTTCGGTTGGTTCCTCAATTGTCAGCTGGGGTAGCCGAAACTCTGGAATTCCGCGACCGTGGATTCGATGGATGAATACCTTGCAGGTATCTCAATAGCGGGGGGCTCCCATGCCCCCCGCGGAACGCCGGCCGGGCGTGGGAGCCCGGCCCCGCTTCTAAATGCACAGGATCCTCGGCAATGGAGAGCCATCGGATGTAGCTTGACGGTTCACCCATAGCTTAGCTGGCCGTGGCGCTCTCTGTGGTCGGATCCGCCGGTGTAGGCGATGGCTCGGCGGTGGGTACTTCCGTGGTCGGGGCGGGGGTAAACGTCGGTGTCGCCGATTCGCCGGTCGGAGTCGGCGTGGCGGTGGCGGATTCCACGGTCGGCGTAACCGTAGTGCTGCCGGTCGGCGTGGGGGTCGGGGTATCCGGCGTGACCGTCGCCGTCAGGCAGGCCTCGTAGGCCGAAGTCGCCGTCGGCTTGAGCGTCTCGTCGTCGCGGGTCGAGAGCGAGGCCTCATACTGCTGGACCGCCTCACAATAGAGTTCCTCTTCGACGAGCTGATCGCCGTACTTCATCGCCGACTGAGCGTACTTCCAGCATGAATCCCAGATACCCGCCGCGCAAAGGTCCGCAAAGTTGCGCGTCGCTTCCACCCAGTCCAGGCCGAAGTAGCTGTTCGCGTACTGATAGAAAGCCGCCGATCGCATCCAGCCCTGCGCTTGATTGTCCAACGCCCCCAGCAGGCTGGCGAGACGGAGATCGTAGATCCCCTGCTCCAATTCTTTGCGGAAAACCTTCCCCATGCCGCGGTTCCGCAGCGCGGTATAAAGCAACTGGTTGGCCTCGTCAAGCCGGTAGTCAGGGTCCCGGCGCCGCAGGGTGAGCAAGGCCTGAATCGCTTCGGTCCAGGCTTCACGCTGATTGGCGGCCCTCGCCGCCTCAAGAAGACCGTCCAGCGTACTCGGGTCAAGCGTCGGCGTCGGCGTCAGGGTGACTTGAGTCGCCGTAGGGCTCGGAGTTGCGGTTGGCTCGTTAAGCCCCTGCTTTGCCAGCGTGAGCAGGTCGCGCGCCCCCGGGTAATCCGGATCGATGCTCAGAATGTACTCGAAACGCTGCTTGGCCGCCTCCAAACGACCTTCCTCGAGATCGATGACACCCAGGTCGAACTGCTCCGCCAATCCAGTCGCCTCGGCCGTCGCAAGGGCGACTCGGCGCTCTTCGACACCGGCCATATAGCCGGTCGCGGCGGAAGCGCCCAAGACCAGCACGGCAGCCACCAAAAGCCCGCCCAGCAGGTACCAGGGTACGCTTTTCGACCCCCGCTCAGGCGCCGGTTCAGCTCCTGTCCCGCTCGGCTCGGTCGACGCCCCGGCCTGGTGGGACTGAGTCGATTCCGAATTTTTATGCGGCCGTGTCTCGTCGATGCCCATTTTTACGGCTCGTACCCCCCGGTCTCCGGAAGGATTTCCTCCGGCGGGGCGCCGACGGCGCCGGTCTCAACGAAGATCCGGTCGCGCATCCCACGGATCGCCTCCGGCACCGGCCGCAGCACCTGAGCGCCAGTTTCGGTGGTGTAGAAGCCCACCATGTCGGGCGGAGCGATCACACCTTGGCGGATTTCATCTTTGGGGATCTGAAGCGCCAGCCAACCCAAGGAGACCATCTCCTGCAGGGTCATGTTCGTCCGAATGCCAGAAGAGATCTCCTGATAGAGGCGCGGCGCCTTGCGGACCAGCGTGGGCACCATATCGAACCCCGTGACCTTGTCCAGCACGGCGAAGGCCACTTGCTGCTGGCGCTCGGCCCTGCCGAAGTCCCCGCCCGCGTTCTTGCGCACCCGCGCGTAAGCCAGGGCTTCGGCGCCGTCCAGGTGGTGTGCCTTCGCATCCAACCAGAAGCTGGTTCGACCGATCGGAGAGATTTTGATCCGCTGTTTTACGAGAACATCAATTCCGCCGATCTCGTCGATCAAGCGCTCGAAGGCCGAGAACTCGACCACCGCGTAGTAATTGATCGGCACACCGAGAACGCTCTCCACCGCCTTCACGGCCAGGCCGGGTCCGCCGCCGGGAAGTCGATATCGCTCGCCCAAGCTGTACGCGGTGTTGATCCGTCCGTGGTCAAAGCCGGGGATCTCGATCCAAAGGTCGCGCGGGACCGACACCATCCCGGCGGTCCTGGTGAGCGGGTCGATCGTCACCACCATCATCGTGTCGCTTCGCGGCGCGCCGGCGCCGCGCTCCCAATCGCGATAATCCAAGCCCATCAGCAGGATGGTGACGCGACTGCTGCCGTCCCACGGATTCGGTGTGGGATCAAGCGGCACGAGGGTCGGCGTCGGCTCGGTCGCCGGTTCGACTCCAGGCGTGCCAGGCGTGACGACGGGTTGAAAACCGCCCCGTCCGAATGACATGCCGGCGGCCACCGCCTGGCGGACGGTGGAGTGCACGAGATATGCTGCAGCGCATACGGTCAGCAGGAAGGCGACGGCCAGAATCCAGATGAAGCGGTCCAATCGCCCGCGGCTGGATCCTTTTCTCTTTCGGGGTTGGGTCTTCTTCGTTTCTTGCACCTCTTGTCGCCTCACAACCAGCGGATTTTACCGCAACGAAGGGCCTTCCCAAAGGGCACCTCCGGCACCATTCGGACTATTTCATGTGTCAGTCATGCAATTGTAGGGCAGATGGGATATCGGCCGATGGCGGCCAAAGGCCATCGTCCAGAGGCCAGCAGCCTCAACTGCCGAGCACGCGGCGGGCGCGAGCGGGGTCATTGGCGGTGATCGCGTCCACCCCCAGCCAGGCCATCATGCGAAACTGCCAAGGCCGGTCAACCGTCCATACCCAAACTTCGAGGCCACGCCCGTGCGCTCGCTTGACCAATGTCGGATCGAGAATCGGGGCTAACCAGTACACACCGATCCTGGCCACCCTGGAAGAGTCCGGGAGTCCCAGCGGCATTACATAAAGTTCACCGACCCGTATCGAAGGGAGCGAGGCACCGAAGATCTTGAGCCACTCATGGTCAAAGGACACGAAATCGAACCGGATCTCCGGGTGCCGATCTACGAATGAGGCCAAAGCGAGCGCCATTCCCGGATGGTCGCCGATGTGCTTGGCTTCCACGACTAATGTTCCGTCCCACCCCTCAAGCTCAGCCACCGCCTGCTCCAGGGTCGGCAGCGGCTCACCCGAGAATTCCGGTGAGAACCAGCTACCGGCGTCCAGTCGACGCAGCTCCTCCAAGGTCATCTCATTGACCGGTCCCCTCCCGTCCGACGTTCGGTCAAGCGTGCGATCGTGGAGCAGCACCAGCTCGCCATCCGCGGATTGCTGGACGTCCACTTCCACAAACCGGGCACCGGATCGAACGCCGGCCCGGATGGCCGCCAGCGTGTTCTCTGGGGCTTTGGTGGCCGCACCGCGGTGAGCGACGACGTCCGGAGCGGATCGCACTGACCGCTCGCGCAGCAGCAGGTGCGCGGCGAGCCAAAGTAGCAACAATCCGAGAAGCCATAACGCTCTCAGACCCCATGCTCCTTGTAGAAATCAGGCAGCGGGCAAAGCCGCTGCGAACGTTGGATCATTTAAAGGCGGCCATTGGGCACATCCCGGCTTCAGCCAGCCGGCTCCGGCTGACGGCCGGTCTGAGGAACAGGGAGATTCATCGGCATCTCATCGAGGTCAAACGCGTCGACCGCAAGCACCCTCTTGCGCGCGCGTTCAGCCCTCTCCAGAAGTTCGAACTCTTCGGGCGTGAGCACGCCCTGCTCGCGGGCGGTCTGCGCGAGGTGCTTGGGCCGGAGGGGCTCAAGCTCGTCCCTACGCACGGCCGCTCGGATTTCCGCGTAGAGCGGCTGCGCCTGTTCAGCGAGCTGGAACGCCTGATCAAGATCATACAGCGGATCGCCCTCGTGATGAGGAACGAAGATGCCGTGGGTGAGCAGATCGCGGACCGCGCCGGGGGTCTGCAAAGCCTCGGCCACAGATTTGCCCAAGTCGTCGGAGGGACCTCGTCCCAGCGGATTGAGCCTCAGGGAGAGCAGCAGCGGCCAGCCGAACGCCCACCGGACCGGGCGAAGCGGGAAGTTTGCCAGGATGCCTTCGAGCGCGGATTGGATTTCACCGAGCGCCGTCTCGGCGCCCCAGCGGACGAACGGCAAATGTTCGGGCTGGCGTCCTTCCGCCTCAAACCGGCGCAGCGCGCACATCGCCAAGTAACTCCAAGATAAAGCATCGGCGAATCGGCCGGAGATTTTCTCACGCTTCTTCAGGGCGCCGCCGAGGGTAAACAGGGCGACGTCCGCCATGAGCGCGAACAAGGCGCTGGCCCAAGCGAGGCGCCGGTAATAGCCAGCGGTCGCCCCGGCCACCGGCGCCCGCGCGGCCCGGCCGCGCGTCACGCCAAGAACAAATGTACGCGCCACGTTACGGGAAATCTGACCGACGTGACCCCAAAATGCTCGATCGAAGGCTTCCCGATCACCGCTCTCGAGCGCTCGAAGTTCATCGTAGGCGAAGGGATGGGATCGAATCAGCCCCTGGCCGAAGACAATCAAAGAGCGGACCACAATGTTCGACCCTTCGACTGTGATCGCGATCGGGCTGGCGACATAACCGGACCCGAGCAGATTCCTGGGCCCCAAGACAATGCCGGCGCCGCCCAGGAGATCCATAGCCTTGATGAACACCTGCCGGTTGAACTCGCTCGATCGATGCTTGGCGATGGCCGAGATGACGGCCGGCTTTTGACCTTGGTCCAGGCGGCCGCATGTGAAGCGGCTCAAAGCTTCGATCAAGTACGTCAGACCGCCGATCGGAGCCAGCAGCTCCTCCACTCCCTCAAATCTGCCGATAGGAAGCCCGAACTGCTGGCGCACCTGAGCGTAGGCGCCGGTCACCCGGCTGGCCAGTTTGGCGCCGCCCGTGTTCATGGCCGGCAGGAAGATCCCCCTGCCGGCCGCCAGCGTCTCCATCAGCATGCGCCAGCCGTTGCCCGCTTGCTCAGGTCCGCCGATGATCTGGTCAACCGGCACGACCACGTTTTCACCTTCGAGCGGGCCATTCAGAAACGGCGTGTGGAGAGGGTTATGGCGCCGACCCAGCCTCACACCCTCGATGTCGCTCGGCACAAGAGCCACGGTGATGCCGGGCTCTTGCCCTCTGCCCAGCAGATCGTCCGGGTCTCTCAATCGGAACGCAAGGCCGATCAGGCTGGTCGCCGAGGCCATCGTGATGTAGCGCTTCTCCCAGTTCAAGCGCAAGTAGAGCTCACCGTCCTCACCCTGAAAAACGACGCCCTCCGACGTCAGACCCGCCGCGTCGGAGCCGGCCTCGGGCTCAGTGAGCGCGAAGCACGGTATTTCCTCTCCCCGCGCAAGCCGGGGCAGGTAGCGCCCTTTTTGCTCTTCGGTGCCGTAATGAACCAGGAGCTCGCCGGGCCCGAGCGAGTTTGGGACCATCACATCTACCGCCAGTGGGATCGATCGCGAGCTCAACTTGGCGATCACCGCGTTCATCCCATAGGCTGAAAAGCCGTGGCCACCGTATTCCTCCGGGATTGCCATCCCCAGAAAGCGCTCGCGTTTGATGTACGACCAAGCCTCCGCCGGCAGGTCCTTGGTCTGCTGCACCTCCCAATCTTCGACCATCCGGCACAACTCTTGGACAGGCCCTTCCAGGAACTCGCGCTCATCGGCGGTCAATTCCGGATAGGGATCCTGAAGCATGGAAGCGAAATCCGGCTTTCCGGAGAGCACGTCGGCCTCGAGCCAACTTGTGCCGGCCTCGAGGGCCACCCGCTCACGTTCGCCGATCGTTGGCAGCAGGTCCAGTGCCGCGGCGGCCTTCATCAACGGTCCCGTCACCAAAGTCCTGCGCACCGGTCTCACGTTGAACAGCAGTGCGATTGCAACGAGCCCGATCCACAGCCAAGAGGGCGCGGCCAGGCCCCAAAGTATCCCAGCCGCGGCCAGGCACCAGAGCCAGAATCGAGCCCCCAGGTAAGCCAACAGCAGCGCCAGCACCAGACCCCCCACCCCGATCCATGGGGTGGGAATCCCAGCGAGCGCGCCAAACCAGAATTCGGTCATACTTCCGCTCTCAACTCCTCTACCAGCAAACCATCGAGTGAACCAGTTGAGATGTCGGAGAATGTATGGATGAATCTCGCCCTCTGGTACTGCGGTCAGCGGTTAGGTCCACGGATTCTCCATCGTCTGGATCAAAATCGGGCGACCGATCTTCACGTTCGGTCGGCGGCCGGCAAGCCAGATCACGAGATCCGCGATGTCCTCTGGATACAGACATTTGTCGTGGTCGAGACCGGGACGCCCTTCGGTCATCTCGGTCACGACCATGCCGGGGCAGATGGTGTCGACCCGCACACCGTGATCCTGGTTCTCGCGCTGGATGTACTCGCTGAGCGCGTTGAGCGCATGCTTGGAGACTCCGTAGGCGCCGCTGCCCTCATAATAGACGAGCCCGGATTCCGAACTGATATTGAAAATGTGGCCGGCACCCGCCTGGCGCATGTGCGGCAGCGAGTAGCGAGCCATCAGGAAGGGGCCCCGCAGGTTGATCCCCATCACCTGGTCCCAAACTTCGACGCTGTGATCGTGGACCGGGCCGCCCCCGCCGATGCCGGCGTTGTTGACCAGGATGTCCAGCCCGCCGAGCCGCTCTAGGGTCCGCTCCACGATGGCCCGGGCCTGATCTTGGCGGGAGACATCGCCGGGCAGGGCGACGGCTTCGGAGCCGCTTTCCCGCACCAAGGAGACGGTTTCCTCCAGAGGCTTCCGCCGCCGACCACAGACCGCCACCGAGACCCCTTCCTCGCCGAACGCCAGCGCGATGCCGCGGCCGATGCCCGTTCCACCGCCCGTGACCAGCGCCACCTTGTCCTCCAATGTGCTCATCGGTTTCTACTACTCCTCATGCCTTCCTCCAGAAACGTTGACAGCGCATTGAGCCGGGAATCATTCCTGATCGTTCTTCGGACTGTCGGCCGGGGACATGTACCAGTCGACCTGGCCCTGCTCCACGACGATCACTTCGACCTTGTGGGTCTCCACAAGATGCTCCGCCAGCTGCTCCAGATATTCCCCGGTGGTGAGCCGATCTTCATCGCCGGGGGCGCCGAGCACGACCGCCGAGACGTCGTGCTCCTGGATCACCTTGCCCAGCGCCTCGCGGAATGCGCCGTGCTCGACGACCTTCTGCGCTCGAACCCCTTGGGTGTCGGCGCGCTCCTGAGCCATGGTGAGCAGGAACTCCCCCATTTCGTCCAGTTCTTTCTCGAGATCGATCACGATCGCGCCGCTGCCTTTGAACAGGAAGCGCACATCGCTGACGTACAGGAACACCAGATTTGCTTCGCGCTCCTTGGCCATTCTGATGGCTCGGTCCTGGGTCGGATAGCTCTTTTCGCCGCCTCGGGTCGGGCACAGGATCGTCGTCATCGCCTTCCGCCTTTCTCAGGCGCCCAACACCACAAAATGCAGCACCAGCCACAAGAACCCCGCGCCGAGCGTCAAAAAGGTCACCGGGATTCCAACCTTCATAAACTCTCCGAACGATATCGGCGTCCCGGCCTGCCGGCTGATGCCGGCCGTGACCAGATTGGCCTCGCCGCTGATGACGAAGCCGTTGCCGCCCATCGCCGCGCCCATCGACAGGCCATAATAGAGCACCTTTCCGCTTGCCCCCGGAATCCTTCCGGTCAGAAAGTCAACAATCGGGAGCATGGAGGCCGCCAACGGAATATTGGCGATCGCGATGGACAGCGTGCCTGCCCCGAACACCATCGCAAATATGCCGAGCACCAGATTCTGACCGATCACCTGCGCCATCGCCGCCGCCAGAACGGTGATGAGGCCCACTTCCTGGACCCCGCCGATGACCATGAAAATGGCAAAGAAGAACACCAGAGTCGTCCAGTCCACGGCCTTGATCATCGCCTGTACGTCGGGGTTGAGCCACACCAACAGCACGGTCGCACCGACCATCGCCGGCACGGCGGGAACGACGTGGAATCGTTCGCCGAGCACGAAACCGGTCAGCACCAGACCGAAGACAATCGCCGACTTGAGCAAGGCATCACGGTCCTCGATCTCCGCGTTCTGCTCGAGCTTCTCATAAAGACGGGGGGTGATCCCGCCTGATGCCGAGGCCAGCTCCTTCCGATAGTGATACAGAACGTAGCCCGCCATGAACGCCAGGGCCAGTACCACGCCGACGGTCTGATGGATGAGGAAGTCCGTGAAGCCGATTCCCGCGTGGGCCCCAATAAGGATGTTGGTCGGCGTGCCGATCAATGTGGTGATGCCTCCCACGTTCGAGGCCAGCACTTCGGGGATAATGAGCGCAAGTGGGTTGATCCCCATCGCCAGCCCAATCTGCAGGCTGATCGGGGTCATCAGCAACATCGTCGTAAAGTTATCCAACAACGCCGAGGCCACCGCGGTCACGCCCATCAGAATCAGCACCAGCACAGCGGCCCTGCCCCGGCTCAATCGGTAGGCCTGAAACGCGGTCCACTGAAAGATCCCCGTCCCTTCGATGATGGCAATCACGATCATCATCCCCAAGACCAGAAAGATCACCTCCCAGTTAATGTAAGTCAACGCCCGTTCGAAGTTGAAGATGTACAAACCGGGGTCGAACTGGCCGCCGACGAATGTGCTCAGGAACAGTGTCGACATACCCACCAGGGCGGCCGTCGTGGTGTGAAGGATTTCGAACGCGATCAGCGCCAGGACGGCGACGAAGACGAACCCCGCCAGCCAAAATCCGGACGTGATCTTGCGCTCAACGTGCACGGTGCCGACATCATGGGCGCCCGCCTCGCGCAAGTCCTGGATCACCGTGTCGTCGACCTCAATCACCAGATCCTCGAAGTGATGGCGCTCGACGCTCAGAAGCCATCCTTCGTCGGGGATCGAATCGAGCAGCAAGGACCAGGAGCCGTCCTCCTGGCTCGTCGTCTGAGCCACCGGCGGCTCACCCCGATTCTGCCTCAGCGACACGGTCGCCTCGGCCACCGTTCCACCCTGTTGATCCTCGAGGCGCCCCGAGATCAGCAGCGTGTCCTCCTGGCTTACGGCTGGGTGAGGCTTCATGAGCAGTCCAACGACCGCCAGCACCAGACCTGCCACCCCCAGGTAGACGATCCGGTTCCATTTTTTCGGCACGCTTGTAGATATGACCTCCTACCAACGATGGCCTCATCCATATTACCAACCCCTCAGCTGATGGCCTCCTCGGTCACCTCCCCCTGGTCGTCCAGAAAGACCAAACTTCCCTGCACCGGTCGCCCCAACAGTGACCGGGCTGCCGACCGGTAGCGTTGAATCTGTGGAGTGTATCTGCGCACGGCTTCCTGACGGTCATCAGGGCTGCGGATCTCATCCGTTTTGAAATCCACCAAGCGCCAATCTTCGTCGACCAGATACAGCACATCGATGATGCCCGAATCAGGTGGAGGCCCCCCGGGCGGTCGCCAGGTGTATGGCACCTCCCGATGCGCCACTCTCGCTGATTCAAGTTCCCGCCAAATGCGGTGTTCCTGGAGGCGCGCCAAGAGGCGATCGGCCTCCTCGATTCCTTTATTCCGTTGCTTGGGATCCACCAGGCCCTCGCGCAGCGCCGCAGCTTCCAGGACCTGGCGGACTTCGTCCGTGCCGGCTGGCAGTCGGCGGGCGGCGGCCGCGTGAACCATGCGCCCCACCGCCGCCGCGGGAGCGTAGGCGCGGACCGCCGTCGCCCGCCAACTACGTTCCGGCTCCTCATCCCATTCCCGATCCGCCTCTTCGGCCGGCGGACGGGCTACATCGCCCACCAGCGGCCGCCCCGTGCCGATCGGCCATTCCTCCTTGGCCGCGGGCTCAGGTTCCACCTCCAAGTCCAGCGCGGCGAACCACACGCGCAGCGAACCGCCCGCGGAAATCGTCCGAAACGCCGGGTCGGCACCCGGTGCCAATCCGTCCTCCTCGACTCCGCTTTGTTCCAGAATCTCTTTGAGGACGCCATCCGCCTTCCAGCCTTTGCTGCGGTGGGTCAAATGGCCGTTGATCAGCAGCCGCTCACGGGCCCGGGTGGCGGCGACATACAGCAGGCGATCCTCCTCCGCTCCGGACTCCTGCGCGTCTCTGGTCATGGCCAGGCGGTACAACAGCGGGTCGGCGTCCACCCGGTCGGGCCGCACGGCCAGCCCGCTGTCGCCTCGCAGGTACACGGGCTCCTTCCAGCCCGGCGCACGGCGTGAGGCGTCCGCCAGGGCCACCAGGTCGAATTCCAGGCCCTTGGCCTTGTGGATCGTCATGAGCTGGACCGCCCCTTCGGCTTCGGCCGGAGCCTCCCCCTCGCGGGCACCGACGTCACGCAGCGTGCGCACGTACTCGAGAAAAGCGTGAACCCGCACCAGATCGCTGGTCAGCGCGTCCTGGAGAAGTTTGTCGACGTTGCGCCAAAGTCGGCTTTCCGCCGAAGCCAGTACCGCCCGGTAGTCCAGTCGATCGAGCAGTTCCTTGAGCAGATCGGCGACGGGGAGCCGATCGACTTTCGGCCGCAGCTCGTCCAAGATCGCACGAGCCTTCTCCGCCCTGGGTCGCTCGTGCTCGGGTATTGAGGCGAGGTTCTCCCGAAGAGCCCGGCCGAGCGGGCGCAGGCCCTGCGGTCCGCGCCGCAGCATGGTCACGGCGGCGTCACTGAGGCCGATCGGCGGCGAGCGCAAGAAGCCCGCCAGCGCCAGGTCGTCGGCGGGATCCGCCAACGCCCGCATGCAGTTCAGCACGTCCCGGATTTCAGGGCGCTCGTAGAATCCCCGGCCGGCCACGGTGACGTAGGGGATGCCGCTCGATTCGAGCGCGTTCTCATAATCCGAGAACGCCGTCGAGGCCCGGAACAACAGCGCAGCGCGCCCCCAATCCGTAAGGTCTCCCTGCCGCTTCAGCTCCAGCATCCGCTGTGCGAGCGCCGTCGCCGCCCGTTGGCGGGCCTCGGCGGCGTTGTCGCCACCGCCCAGCACCATTTCAACAAACGGTGCCTGAGCGCCAGATCGTGGCCCTTCTCTGGCGGATTGCAGGGTGTGATACGGAACCCGGTACTCGGGCCCTCCGTCGGATTCCCCCATCACCGGGCCGATGAGCGCGTCCAGCCCGCGCAGCAGCTCGGGGTGCGCCCGGAACGTCTCATCCAGATTGATCACCAGGCCGCCTTCGGCTTCGACTTCACCGGCCAAAGCCCGGAAAACCGTGACGTCGGCCCCCCGGAAGCGGTAGATGCTCTGCCGCGCGTCCCCGACGACGAACAGCCGGCCCTCGCCTAACGGTGCCAGTCCCTCCACGATTTGGCGCTGACGGGCGTTGGTATCCTGAAATTCATCGACCAGAACGCGGGCGACCTCTTCCCGCCAACGGGCGCGCACTTCCGAGTCCTCCAGCAGGCGGATAGCCCCGGCTTCGAGGTCGTCGAAATCCACCGCCTTACGGCGTTCCAGCCGCCTCTCGTAGGCTTGGACCAAGCGCTTCGCCAACTGCGCCAGTCGGTCGCTCAACTCGGGGAGCCGGGCTTCGAGGTCCGGGTCCGGCGGCTCATCCCGGCTGGTCCCGCCTCCAAGCCAGGGATCGACCCGCTTCTTGTAGGTCTGTCTCAATTCGGAGAGCGCCTCCTTCGCCCGGCTGTCGTGCTTGCCGGCATGGAGCCCCATCAGCTCACGGCGGGCGTCGAAAAGCTCGCCCGCCAGCCGCTGCCATTCGCCCCGCTGCCGCAGCTCCTCCAGCCGGTCCCAGGCCGCCAAGAGGCCCTCGATCTGCGGCGCGAGCGTCTCACCGGCGTCGACCAGCAGTTCACCCCGGCTCAGCAGCGCTCTCATCTCGACCACGGCGCCGGTCACCGCCGGATCGTCGAGGAACGATTCCAGCGCCGCTTCCAGCGCGCTGCTCCGGTCAAGGGGCCTGAGCCCTCGATCGTCAAGGAACTCACGCAATTCGAGCCGTCGGTCCAGCAGTCTTTCGAGCGTGCGTCGCAGCGCTCGAGTGGTCAGGAGCGAGAACAAGTCTACAAGCTCGGGGTCGTCAGCCGCCTGGGCCAGCGCTTCCTCAACTACCTCTGCCTTGAGCGCTCTTTGTGCGCCCTCCTCCAGGACTTCAAAGGTCGGATCCAACCCGGATTGAGCGGGATGAGCGCGCAGGATCTCGGCGCACAGGCTGTGAATGGTACCGATTCGGGCGGAGTCCATGCGGGCTTCGAGCTCCTCCCACCTCACCTGGACCTCCCCTTGCGCGATCCGGGCTTGATCCCGCACGGCGGCTCGCACTCGGTTCCTCATTTCCCGTGCAGCCTTCTCGGTGAAGGTAATGGCCACGATCTGGCGCGGGCCGAACCCATGGCCCATGAGCCAGAGGTAGCGAGCGACCAGGGTGCGGGTTTTTCCGCTGCCCGCCCCGGCGGTCAGCAGCACGTCCCGCTCCGGCTCACCTGCGGCCCGCTTCTGGAGTTCCGTCAGCTCGAGCGCATCCAGGATATTCATCGATCAAGCATAGCCCGACGGTGTGTAGCGCCAGCACCAGGTCGCCGCCGGACAGTAACTTGGGCATCCACCGCGCGGCGGCTCAGGTGGGAAATGCCCGGCGGAGATCTCCTGCACCGCTCGCTCCACGTGGCGAAGCGTCAGGTCGAAGGCGCCTCGGGGACCGGCGTAGGAAAACCCTTCCTCCTCGTGTCGGAACCGGGAAAGGCGCAGCGATGACGCGGCGCCGCGCAGGATACTCCAATACAGACCCTCCACCGGCTCGCCCATCTCCAGCGCGGTGCGCGCGGCCTCGGCGTAGAGGGGAAGCTGCAGCCTGCGGCCTTCGACGAGGTCACGTCTGCTGAGGTGACTTGATCCGGTCTTATAGTCGACCAGCCGGATTTCCCCCGCGTCGTTGCTGTCGACCCGGTCGATCACACCTCTCAACCGCAGGACTTCGCCGCTCGGCAGCTCAACGACCAATGCGGGCGCACCTTCGATTCCGAATACCGCTTCGAACGCGGTCGGGCTCCAACCTGCCTCGAGCTCCGCCATGCCGAGCACGGTCTGTTCGAGCGCATCGCGCCACTGCTCCTGCTCCAGAGCCCACAGGGGGTTGGGCCGGAAGCCATACGTCTCGGGGGCGCTCGCGAACTCCTCTTCACAGACCCGGTCCAGCTCGTCCAGAACGGAATCGACGTTCGCAGGCTGATCGGCTTCCCGGTAAGCGCGCTCCAAGATCGCGTGCAGCATGGAGCCCAACTGGGCGGCATCGATCCCCAGCTCCGGGGGATCCCTTCTTTCGAAACGCAGCACATAGGAGGTCCAGAAGAAATGGGGACAAGTGCCGTACGTTTCCAGACGGCTCGGGCTCCATGTGCTCCCATCCCCTCCCCACTGCGCGGGCTCACCTACGGCCGGATCGATATGCCCTTCGTACGGCCCCCTGGCCTGCTCCCGGATGCGGGCAGCGAGCACATCGCCCGCGCTCTGCAGGGCCTTCCAGCGCTGGGCGTGAGGTTCGTGGAGGGAGGCGGGAAGACGTCCTCGACGCACGCCCCAGAACAGAAGCTCCTGGGATGAGCCGGCCTCCACCAGCGGTCGGGGCGCCTCGCCGGACAAACGCGCCGGGGGATCTGAGAACAGCCGATCCACCGCCCGCCAATAGGGAGACGGCTCCCAAGCCTGACCGTCATCGGCCAGATAGGGCCTGGTGAGCAGCAGCCGTTGATCGGCGCGGGTGACCGCCTGATAGAACAGTCCCGCCTGCTCCCGCCCCAACCTCGGCTCGAGTCCCAGTGCAGCCCGAACGGCCTCGGGTAAAAATGGATCTTCTCGTTCGATTTCCGGGACCAGCCCCTCCGACAGACCCAAGAGCGCAAAGGCACGATAGCGAAGGCCGCGCGCCTCCAGCAGGCGCAGCACAGTCACCGCCGGGTCTCGAGGCGTCAGCCGCTGGCGGAAAGAGATGCCCTCGAGCATGGATCGCCACTGTTCTATGAATTCCGGATACATGAGGACCCGCGGCCGGCCCAGATTTTCGCCCAACAGCAGCGCTCGCAGCGTTTCCCGAAGGCGCTCGAAGGCGGCTTTGTCGGCCTCGGTCACCTGGAGCATCGGGAACGAGAGGTCGTCGAGAAGGTCCTCCAGCCAGCGCACCCACTCACCGGCCGACTGGCGATCCGGCGAGCGAACCCGATCTGCGAAGCCGCTCAGGGCTGAGAGGATGCGGACGGCCGATTGACCGTACGGCAAGTACGGGGTTCCGGGGTCAGCATCCTCTTCGCGCTCCGGGCTCCCAGCGACCTGGGCCAGCCGGAGAAGAGTCTCGCGCCACACTTCCAGTCCTTCGACGACCCGACCGTGATGGCTGACCGCGTCGAGGGCCAGCGCATCCTCGGAGGTGAGGCCCCAGGGTTCGAGGTCGAAATAGGGAGAGCGAACCGTGTCGAGCAGTTCCCGACGCGGCCAATCCTCCAGCGGGAGCTGAAGGAGATCCAGGAGCGCGGCGACGGCGGGGGCGCGCGGCAACCGCTCGCCGAAATTGGAGCGCAGTGGGATCCCGAACTCCTGGGCCGCCTGGCGCAGCAACGGGCGGTATCGCTCAGGATCGGGCACCGCGACCGCGCAATCGTCGGGGGTCAATCCATCCCGTCGCATCCGCGCCTTGATCCAGCGCAGCGCCTCGCGCGCCTCTTGCGTCGGATCTCTTACCTCGAGACGTTCAAGCTGCCCGTTCGGCGCCTCTGTCTGGGCCCCAACCTCGAACAGTCCCCTCTCCAAGCGGCGCAGATCGGCCGGAAGCTGGTCTCGTTGCGGGCTGACCGTTTCAATTTCCGCCTCTGGAAAGGCAGTGCGCAGCCGTCTGAACGTGCGTCGAAATCGGCGGAACGCGGCCCGCTGCATCCCTGCCTCGCCCGGAAGCGTGATCCAGAGCTCGGGCAGCCGCGCGGCCAGCTGGTCCAGGACCTCGATTTGGATCGGCTCCAGCGAATCAAAGCCGTCGACGAAAAGCGCTGCGGCTTCCCTCCACACATCGGGCTGCTGAATCAGGGAGCGGTGAGCTCGATGCGCGCGTCCCTCCTGGTCCTCCCAACCCACTCTTTCCAGGTGGTGCTGATAGGTCGCGAATATGGCGGCGATCTCGTTCGATTCCCGGCCGCCGTTGGCCTTTGAGAGGTCCTGGGGCGTTCGATGGGCGCGCTTGAGTTCGGCAACGCTCTCCGCCATCCGCTGTACGAAGCCAGAAGTGCCCGCGATCGGCGCGTAGTGCTGGAGATCCCCCGCTTCCGACAGGCGCTGGATCGCGTCGTCGAACAGCAGATGGACGACGGCGTCCGGCGCTTCAGGGACCGGTTCACCGGCTTCGATGAGCACATGATGGTAGAGCTGATTGAAGGTTCTGACCTGGATGCCGAGAGCGCCCCCGGCCCGGGCCAAGCGACGGCGGAACGCGACGGCCTGCAGCCGATCCGGGACCAGCACCCAGAGCGGCTTGCCCGGCGACGAAGCGCGCAGTTCCATCAGTCGTCTCAGGCAAGCGTTGGTTTTCCCGGAAGCGGCGGGGCCGATGAGAATACGGTTCGTCATCACGTCCCATTTAACGTCCGCTCGCCCTCGTTTGCAAGGAGCCAGGAGCTGAAAGCCAGAGGCTAGAGGCCCGTCTGGGGTCCGGGGATCCGTTATCCGTACTCTTTGAGCCGGGGGCTAACCACGAAGACACGAAGGCCACGAAGGGATATCTATAAGAACACAAAAAGAGGACCTTGGGTCTTGGTGTTAAATCCCGCCTGTGAATCGCCCATTTATGTCGGGCCAGCCTCCCACATGAACCTGCAATCGGCGGGGGCAACCGAGCGGCTCGCTGTGAGCAGCTTCCCTGGTCAGCGGCCAACGCCCAAAGGCCGTGATCGCTCGGCGCTCAGCGCTGTTTGACCGGAGTCCGGGCCCAGGATTGTCCCGCATGGGAACATCGATTCACGTTGATGGGCATCCAGATGCATTCCCAGTGCCCTCATGGTCCCCTAAATTTGGACCGTACGGACAGGGACTCGGGTCACCCGAGAGTGACTATACGCAGTTTCGTTCACCAGACCTCGTCGTCCATGCGCGAGAACAGTCCCACTTTGTTTCCGCCCGGATCTGCGAACCAGGCGAACCAACCGGTCGCCGGGATCTCCGTCTTGGTCACCAGGATCTCACCGCCGGCCGCCTCGATGTCCCGCAAAGTTGTATCGAGATCGTCGGTCAGGATGTACACGATCACCTCACCGGGACGGTATTCCTCACCGACTTCCACGAAACCCCCGCCGGGGCCTCCTTGAGCGGTGAACTGATGGTATTTGAAGCGCTCATCGACGCTCGTCTGCCAGCCGAAAACTTCCCGGTAGAACGCGGCCGATGCGCTCGGATCCTGGGCAGAAAATTCCACGTGTATGATCGGTCGCGGCCTCATCCTGCCCCCTCCTGTTCCGAGGTCTCCCTTCGTAGGCCCATATTAGCACGGATGTTCTAGCCCCGTCCATCACCCTCACACGTGAATGTACCGGCAGATGCATGGCGGGCTGATGGAGGCGGTGGAACGGGGATGGACGCCGGCACGATCCATCTTTTTCTGGGGCGAACTGGATGATGGGTCCCCCAGCGTACCGCGCACAGGACGGGATTGGGGCCGACGTACTGCGAGATCGGCGGGTCGTGCGCTGGGGTCAGATGCTCACACCCGGTCTTGGGCTTCCAGCAGGACGATCCCGGCCCAACTGGCCAGGCAGAAGAGCCCCAGCGAGAAGTCGAAGACGCTCAATTCTGTGTAAGGTAATGGGGAAGCCGCGAAATACTGCTGGTACGCCTTGAACGCAACCAGCAACAGCCACACCGCAGTGAGAAGCGCGGCGTAGCGTGTCAGGTCCGCTTTCGCGACGGTGTCCTTGGTCACGATCCGGTAGGGCAAACGGTCCCTCTGGTCGACGGGGATTTCCACCCTGTACAGGAAAACGCCGAGGTAGAGAATCCAATAGGGCAACGCGATGATCAACAACAGGATCCAGGAGTACGGCGGTTGCAGAATTCCCAACAGAGCGGGCAGGATGGCGTTCAAGTGTGACTGATCCTCCCAATGTGGCCGGGGGCAGGTGAGATGCCGGGTCACAACTAAGGGTAGACGGCCTACAGTGGAAATGACCTTACAAGGTCCCTTCACTTGCGGACCGTCTGAGGTTCAATCGTTGAGGAAGGTGAGCTGTTGGATCGCCCGCTTGGGAGGCGGCGGCGTGTCCATCACGTTGTAGCGGGACTTCAAGTCGGCGACCCTGTCTTCGACCCGGGTGCGATAGCGCTTGGGTGCATACGGACCGGGAAAGAGCCGCCTGTACTCGTCGATCAAATTTGGGTGTTCCGAGCGCAGGAAGTCCATGAAATGTTCGCGCGTCCCGGACTGCAGGTAGAGCACCTTGGCTCCCAAAAACCGCGCACCGTGGTCGGCCGCAGCGCGCACCACCTCGGCGAGCTCCTCGACGTCGTCGGTCAGCCCCGGCACCACGGGCGCCAGCAGCACACCCGCCCGAACCCCGGCCTGTGACAGCCGCTCCATCGCCCTTAATCTCTGCTGCGGGGGCGCCGTACCGGGTTCGAGTTGGCGCCATCTGTCCCGGTCCAGCGTCGACAGACTGAAGCACACCGACACTCCCGGACCTGCGGCCAGGTCGGCTAACAGGTCGACATCGCGCACGATCAATGTGCCTTTGGTCACCAAGCCCACCGGATTGCGGTGGTCGAGGAAGACCCGCAGGACTTTACGCGTCAACCGGTAACGGCCTTCGATCGGCTGATAAGGGTCCGTCGCAGTCCCCACCGCCACCTGCTCGCCAACCCACGACGGCCGCCGCAGCTCCTGACGGAGAAGCCGTTCCAGATTGGTCTTGACGAAGATCACCGACGGGAAATCCTCGCTGGCGTCCAGCTCCAAAAAGCCATGGTAGCGGCGGGCGTAGCAGTAATGACAGCCGTGCACGCAGCCCTGGTACGGGTTGAGGCTCCAGCGGAAGGACATCCCCTCCACTCGGTTGAGCGCCGATCGGGCCTCGATCTCCTCGTAGTGAACCCCGCGCATCTCCAACCTCCCGACTCGTACTAGAACGCCTGTTCTATCTTACGAGGCGCAGGAGGCGATGTCAAGTTGGAGCGCGGCTCCGACTAAGGCAGATCTTCCGGATCGATACCCAACAGGGGAGTCGGCGTTGGGCTTGGGGTGGCGGTCGGCTCGGGCGTATGTGTTGCAGTTGGCTCGGGCGTGTCGGAGGGCGCGGTGGTCGGCGTTGGGGTGTCGGTCGGCGCGGAGGTCGGCTGCGGCGTGTCCGTCGGCGCGGAGGTCGGCTCCGGCGTGTCCGTTGGCTCCGGATCCCGACCCGAAGAGCCGTCCGAACCCTGGGTGGGAGTCGGAGTCAGACCCGAGGCCGGGGTTTTGCTCGGCGTGGGGGAAGGTCCGCCACCGGATGATGCGGCGACCGTCGCCGATTGTCCGTCCGGCGTGGGAGTAGCGCTCGCTCCCCGCCCCCCGTCCTCCGAAGTGGCCACAGCCTGGGGGTTTCCAGGGGCACCCTCCCCTGCCAGCAGATTGCGGTCACTGAACGCGGACCAGCCCCATATCAACCCAGCGCTCAGCAGCAATCCTAACCCGGCCAACACTGCACCCCACAGGAAGTTTCGCTCGCGCCTTCGCTCTCGTGGATCAATGCTTGCCGGCACCTTGAGCGTTCCAGGGCGGTGCCGCATAGTCACCGGTTCCGGGAAGCCATCACTGGCAGCTTGCATAAGATCGCGCACGAGATCGCCCGCCGTCATGTAACGATCGACCGGTTTCTTGGCCAGCGCGCGGGTCACGACGTTCTGCAGCTGAGGCGGGTCCACTTTGAGTGGGGCTGGCTCTTCATGCACATGCTTGAACAAGACGGCCGCCGGAGAGGTGGACTCGGCGCCGGAGGTGAACGGGGGCTCGCCGGCCAACATCTCGTAGAGAACCACACCCAGAGAATAGATATCCGTTCGCGCATCGACCTTCTTGCCCTGCACCTGCTCGGGCGCCATGTAGGCCGGCGTCCCGAGCATCGTGCCCGTCGCAGTGGCTGAGGTGCTGGCAGCCATGCGGGCGATGCCGAAGTCGGTCAGCACTGCGATTACATCCTCGGGAAGCGTCGACCCGAGCTTCACACGGCCGGAGGGACTGCGCAGCACGATGTTGGCCGGCTTGACATCCCGATGCACGATTCCCTTGGAATGAGCATGATCCAGCGCCTTGGCCACTTGCGATATGACTCGCACCACGAGGCGGTGGGATAATCGATGTCCACCATGGTGTAGGCGGTGGAGGTAGTCGGCGAGGGAGGGGCCGTCCAACAGCTCCATGACGATGAACGGTCGACCGTCGATCAAATCGAAATCGTAAATTTGGACGATGTTAGGATGGCGCAGCCCAGCGACGGCCTTGGCCTCGGCGCGGAAGCGCCGCCTCATATCCTCATCCTCGAGCAAGTGAGCATGGAGGACCTTCAGCGCCACGGTGTGCCCAAGCGATCGATGGATGCCTTCGTATACGTCGGCCGTACCCCCCCTGCCAATGCGTCGCTTGACCTCGACCTTATTCAGTTTCGTCGACGTTCGGTCCGCCACTCGCTGCCTTTCTGGACCGCCCAGAACCAATTCGGCCTCCCGCGGAGGGTGAACGCGGGTGACCGTTCGCGGGGGGAAATGGTGCTATTCACATGCTAGTCGAGGATCGTCTCGGTTCACGCTTACAGTCCGCTTTCATTCCTGTCATAAACGAAACACGGCGGGGAATAACCTTGAAGTAACCCTCGCGGTAGACAGTGGGCGTTTGACAGTGAGCCCTGACCAGTGAGCCCCGAGCAGAGACAGCCGGTGGCCATTGGCGCTTAGCTCGCTTTTAGCCTCTGGCCGTGGGCCATGGGTCACGGACTTCACAGTCGCGCCCACTTCGATCCGAGGCCGGGCTCCCACGCCCGGCCGTCCGCCCAACGGACGCACCGGCGTGGGAGCCGGTGCTCCTGGGGAATCGGCGATCGTTTCAAGTTTCGACGGGCTGCCGATCTGGCAGGAAGACGAACTCATCGCAGCGCTCAGGGATATGAGCCTTGTCGCCAATCGACCCCTTACCCGTTACCCGTTACCGGATTCAGGATGGCAAATCCCGGATTCCGAGCCTCCGCAGAAGGGCAACACCAAGACCCAGGGGAAGTGTTGTGACCTTATCCATCATCCCTGGTGACCTTCGAATCTTCGTGAATGTCCGTTCCGGACGCCGGCGTCCTCAATCGTTGGGCCAGGGAATGGGCACAGGGTCCGTGTAGCCGTGCTTCTCCACCGCGTAGATCCGGGCGCTCGAGTCGGCCTCGCACGAGGGATCATCGTCGAAGCGATAAGATGTTCCGTCGGTGTGGACGGCGACTGAAATCATATAGCCGTCGCGGCAGACGTTGGCCTCGATCAGGTATCCGCGATCGTCGTCCTCCGTCATCCACACCTCTTCCCAATTTACGACGACATCACTGCCGTCGCGCTCGGCCCCCACCTCCTGCACCGGTCCGTAAAGGGAGGACTTGGGCAGCGGATGGAAATAGACGGACACGGTCATCGGGTCGCCGTCCAGCTCCACCACCGACTTATGCACCCAGCAGGCATAATGCAGCTTGTCGAAGCGGACCCAAAGCCAATTTGCCCCGTGGTCACGGTTCCACACTAATCCGTGGTCACCGGGGTACAGATCGGCAGCGTGCAGGTAGGCGGTGGCCGGTCCATAGCGGCAGTGAGCCTGCGACTGAACTTCGACGTCAGGAAAGTCGAACGTCGGCGTGGGGGTGATGCTGGGGGTCAAAGTGATTGTGGGGGTCGGGGTGATCGTCGGCGTGGGTGTGAGCGAGGGGGTCGGCGTGGGAGTGGAGGTGCGCGTGGGCATCGGGGTTCTGGTCGGCGTTGACGTCGGCGTGGGGGTGGAGGTGAGCGGTTGCAGGAACGGTAAGGGTCCGGAGCAGGCGGCCAGCATCGCAGCGCTGGCCAGCGCCATGAAATTGAAAAACGCGCTTAGTCTAGACCACAGGCTGATTGCCACCCGGTACCTCATCCGACCCATTCGTCCACGCGGTGATGGGATCGATCATATCGGCAGCCGGGCACCGCAGATAGTGGCTCTCACGTACCATCGCAATGACATGCATCATGAAGGAAGCACAAAAAGAAAAGAGCCCTTGCAAGCGGAAGGGCCCTTCTCCCTATGCGATGGGTGTGCTCGTGCCTACATGGGCACGACGTTAGCGGCCTGCAGTCCCTTTGGACCTTCCTCGATGGAGAACTCCACCTTCTGGCCCTCTTCAAGGGTCTTGAAGCCCGGGATCTGGATCGCAGAGTAGTGGACGAAGACGTCGTCCCCATCCTCGCGCTCGATGAATCCGTAGCCCTTGCCGCTGTTAAACCACTTGACCGTTCCGGTAACTCGTTCCGACATTTCTTTCCTGCCTCCTTAGGGCATCTTGTTCTAAGAAGGTGCCTGTCTCGTTCCCGGCGGTCAGGTTCGAGGAACCAAACCGGCCCGGGTCGCTTGCACCCCGGGCCCGCAATCTTTCGACTTCCAGACAGAACGTGCACGCAACCTTCG